>NZ_CP129971.1:3830529-4162635 GCF_030503855.1 Marivirga salinae
ATACTAGAAACCGCTCGCTTATTGTTTAATTCCCAGGGAATTTCTGCTATTTCAAGTAAAGCTATAGCTGAAGAAATGGGAATTAGTTATGGGAACTTATGCTATCATTTCCCTAAAAAAGATGATATCATTCTGCAACTCTACCTCAATATGCAAAAAAATGTAGAGCAACAGTTTAAGAATATCAAAGAAGAAGTCATCAACTTAGAATTTATGTTAAGCAGGTTGAAAATTCTATTTGAGGAAATTTACAAGTATAAATTCATCTATTTGGGAATCACTAAAGTTGTCCGTCATTTTGACCACATCAAGAAACATGCTCAAGACCAATTTGATCAAAGGTGGAATATTTTAGATACCATTTCAGGATTTTTGATTGCCAATGGATATATGAAAGCTTTTAAAGATGACCGTCAAAAAGACATGCTAATTCATGCATTATTAATGGTAAGCAATTCATGGATTTCTGATGCTGAGGTATTCTACAAAGGGAAAGATGATGAAAAAATTGATTATTATATGCAGGTATTTTTTAATCTGGTAAGACCCACATTGACCGAAAAAGGGCTAGAAGGATTTAAGACAGTTTATGAGAAAAGTATTTCTTAATAATTAGTTTCAACATTAAATCAAATCCGCTTTACTTCACTTTAAATCAATGGCTTTAGATAATGCTATATGTGATCTTCATGTCAAGTCTTTTATAACTCTTGACCAACTATCAAATTAAGTAAAATTATTTAATTAATATATTTTAACTATTATTTTATATTAATTGTATTTAATTATAATATATTAGTAGGATTTTTTATTATACATATAAATATAAAACCATGAAAAAGGAAATCCTAAACCTCATTCTCATATTACTTCTGAGCTGTAATTTTATTATAGCAGCTGATAAATTACCTCCAAAAATATTATCTGATATAGAATTTACTAATGAACTAAGCACTATAAAAGGTAAAAAATACCAACAGCACAGATTATATGGCAAGAAACTAAATGTAGTAAATCCATCTTCTTACATCAGTGATCACAACAGAATATGGGATGAATTCAAAAAATTTGAAAAACAAATGCAAGATGGGCTGAATAAAAAGAAGACCATTGAAATTAAAGGAGAAACCCATATTTATTTTGGAGGGCTTCAGGCATATTATCTTGAATATGAGGGAATAAAAGATAATGAAGAAATATGGAGCTTATACTACTTTGCGCCAGACATGGTTGGGACAGATCATTATGAAAAATATCCGCCCAAAAAGATTTATGAAATCAGAATAGACACTAATGATAAATACGCTCATTTAACCAGACTTGATACTGAGGGATATTATCCAAATGGTAAAATAAACATGGCGGGTTGGGAAAAAATTAATGGCACCAAAATAGCATTAGTCGAAACCTATTCTCAAGCAGGGAAAACCACCAAATATCTGCAACATCAAAATGAAAATACAGCTGAAATCAAAATCGACTTTAATGAAGGTGAGAAAGAGATTGATATAGCGTTTAATAGAAAAACGGGTGCTGGGAAATATCGTCATCCAGAAGTTGAAGACGGAAAATGGCTTTGCTGGAATGGCGAAATGAGAGATGTTACTTGCGAAAATTTCAGCCAGTTAAGTGATTTTGATAACATCTTCAAAACAGAAAAACATCAGGAAACTCAAGCTGAGCTTCCTGAAGAAAAAACAGAAACGAATGCTGATAATTCAGCCAAAAGAATAATTGAGAATTCAAGACTTGGCTATACTATTTCAGTACCTGAAAACGCAAGTGTTAGCTATTATCCGCTAAATGACGGAGTAACTGGTAATCTTAAAGTTACGACAACTAGCATGAAAGAGGATGAGGAATGGACTGCCTTATTAGTCAATTCAAAAGAAGTTAAATTTATGAGTCTTACTGTATATATGATTCAGGAAGATAAGGAATTCACCTACGAGGAATTAAAACCAAAGTTTTCAAGGCTATATGGCATCAAAAATCCTAAAATCATTAATGAGCAGGACGATTTTGTCCTTGCAGGTTTAAAAGGTCATTTATTTGAATTGGAACAGGAGGACGGAAAAACTAAAAGGTATATGTTTCAACATTTAGATGGAAAAAAAAGAATATCTATTCAGTTTACCGTATATGAACAGTTGGGTAATATTAATGATTATGATACTGCTAAAGATTATTTAAAAAACATTCAAATCGTGAAAATGTAGTCTTTATCAATTCTATTAAATGTTAAAAGCCTGTAGTTTTTAAAAATTGGAATTGCAGGCTTTTTAATTTACATATTTGAAATATGAATACACCAATTATTATAAAACAGTCTCAATAAATTATTCTGAGGTAAATTCTGCAATGGATTATGAGTAATTTGGGATTCTTACCAAAATCTTAAACCTAATTGATCAAATAAAAAGTGCTCTACAAACATCATCTTATCAATATTTTCTTTGATGCTAATAGCTGCGCCATGCCCTGCCCCTCTTACGGTATATAATTGATAAAGAGAATTAGAAGAACCCTTTTCTTGCAGTGCAGCTAAAAACTTAAAGGAATGCAGAGGAGGTACACGGTCATCATTTTCTCCAGTTACCAATAAGAAGTTAGGATAATATTCTTCTTCCTTTATGTTATGAAGTGGAGAATACGATTTCAAATTTTGATATTCCTTTTCATTTTCAACTGAACCATATTCTTTTAGGTTTATCTGTTTACCCCCAGAAGTAAAGTATTCCTTTCTTAACATATCGTAAGGACCTGCTTCAGCAACAACTGCCTTAAATAAATTCGGTTTTTGAATAGCCGCAGCCGCTACTAACATTCCCCCATGAGAGGAACCCTTAGCTGCTATACTGCCTCTATTTGTATATTTTTCACCAATCAAATATTCCGCAGCAGCAATAAAATCATCAATAGCGGTTTGTTTATTTAAATTCCGACCTGCTAGTCCCCAATCTGCACCTTCTGCTCCACCGCCTCTAATATTTGGTACAGCATAAACTCCTCCATGTAATAACCATAATGCCATAGTTTTCCTATAATGTGGCTCTATAGTATTACCGTATCCACCATAACCATATAAAATTGTAGGATTATTTCCATTCAATTTCAAATCCTTTTTACAAGTGATATACATGGGCACTTCTGTTCCGTCTTTGGACTTAAATTTAACATAGCGCGTCTCAAAATCATCCGCATCAAATGGCACTTGAATTTTAACGATAGGCTTCATTGAAAAATCCTCTAACGACATTTGATACCAGATAGCGGGATGATAAAAAGAAGAAACACTAAACTGAACATATTGAGCATCTTTATTCCATTGTGAAAAATAATTTACTTTTTTTCCTTCTGGGAAATTAATCCTTTTAATCAACTCACCTTGCTTGTCAAAAATCAAAGCACTATAAATTCCATCTTTTCTATAAACAGCGCCAACATGATTTTTCCCTAAGGGATTCATAGTTCGCAAATCCATATCGTATTCAGGAATAAAACTTTTCAACTGATTTCTGGAATGAATGCTAGTTTTCATGATTTTACCGTTGGCAGCATCCAAATTGGTACGTATATAAGTTGTGTCACTTTCATCAATAGCTTCAACCTTAAAGAATGATTCCGAATCCTCAGGAAATAGAAGGAAGTTCTTCAATAAGAAAGAACTATTTAAATTGATTTTAGCTGTTGATAAAGCACTGTAAAATTCCCCTCGAATATTATAATAGTGATTTAACACTATATGCTCATCATCTAACAAGTAATATGAAAAAGACCTAGCTCCGCTGGCATCTGAATTTTGGTAAATAAATTTATCCTGACTTTGATTTGTACCTAATTCATGATAATAAAGCGCTTGCCCAACGGGAACGTCCAACAACTCTCTACCTTCTTTAGGTTGATCATATCGATCATAAAACACACCTCGTTTGTGCCAGGCAAAGTGAGAACCATTGCGAACATTTTTCAATGTATCAGGATATTTTTCTCCTGTTGCTAAATTGTAAAAATAACCTTCTCGCCAATCACTGCCACCCTTTGAAAGTAGTACTAAAGCTAAATCATGATCTTCTGAAGAAATTATACTAGTAACTTTATGAGGTGTTTCTCCATTATTATTAAAATCACTTATATCAACTAATTTTTTATAATTATGTCTACTATCCCTGATTTTGTAGAGAACATCAGCCGCATCATATTTTCGATTAAAATCATATCTAAACGTATATTTTGAGTGCAGTTCTGGCTCTTCTTCGTAATCTTCAGTGAATTCTGTTTTTTGTCCCCAATATAATTTCCCTACCTGCTCTTCAAGATGCCAATAATGCGTTTGCTTTCTTTTTTGCTTTTCTGAAAGTTTATTTTGCTCTTTCAACCATTCTACCAATCGAGGGTCGTCAGGATTTTCCATCCATTGATATGGATCTGCTATCTCCTCTCCGTGATAAACATCAACATGATCACTCTTGGGAGCATTCGGGTAATCATAAGTTTTTTGAGCAATTACCGAAATATAAATGAAAAAATAAAAGGCAAGAAATAATGTATAGCGTAACAATAGAATTATAGTTTTTCTGCGAAACTATATATAATTAGAAAGATATAAAACCATTTTGCATTTAATAATTAACAAAGAATTGAATTGAGCACTCCATTATAAAAGAATTTGGAATCAAAAAAATTATCTAAGATAATAATTAAATCCATAAAGCTGATCAATACATTTTATTCGGATTGGCAGACTTTTCCGGAATCTGTTGAATACTATCCCAATGCTCCACAATTTTCCCATTGTTATCGAAACGAAAGAAATCCATGGTTACATATTCAGCATCACCTTGCCAGATTTGATGAGTATGTAGGGCTACTAAATCATTTTCGGCAACAGTTCGGACAAATTTCACAGTTTTATTAGGATACTCTTTTTGCATCCTTTCAAAATACTGAATAAATCCCTGAGTTCCATTAGCTACAGCTGGGTTATGCTGAATATACTCCTCTCCCACGTATAAGTCAACAGCTTTGGAAGGATTGCCCTCAAAAGCTGTTTTGTAAAAGTCAATAGCATTTTCTTTATGCTGCTCTAAATTTTTCATCTGAATTATTTCTTATAATCAATTAAACCTGCTTCAATTTTGGCCCTGTGAGGTTCTTGCCAATCTGGTAATTTTAAAGAATTTCCTAATTCTTCATTAGTTTCATCTACCAAAAATCCTGGGCCTTCCGTAGCTACTTCAAATAATACACCTCCAGGAATTCGGAAGTAAATCGATTCAAAATATTTTCTATCTTTTACCTCAGTTACTTTTAAGCCTAACTCCTCAATTAAATAATCTCTGATTTTAAGCGAGTCTTCCAGTTTTTCAACTCTATGAGCAACATGATGAACCGTACCGATTCCATTCTTTCCTTTAGGTAAATCTCCTGCATCCATCACAACCAAGGAATTCCCTGCCCCACCAATACTGCTGTTCAACTGAACAAAATCTCCTTCTCTTGTAGTTTCCTCATAGCCAAATATTTTGAGAAAATTCAAAGTCTCATCAACCTCAGTAATGGCTAAAACCACATGGTGGATACCAATTATATTTTCTTTATCCGAAATATCTTCTGTTTTCCAAACAGGAGTTCTTTTGTCATCAGCATCTTCAATTATTGCCAAATTTAAACCTGAAGGGTCTTTAAATTGTAGTTTACCTTTTCCAAAGCTTTCAACTTTTGAAAAGTTTATTCCATTAGTTTCTAATCGCTTTTCCCAAAAATCCATGCTATTTCCAGGAGCTGAAAATACAGTTTCAAAAACTTGACCTGAACCAATTACCCCGTTTCTAACGCCCTGTCCTTTATAAGGAAAAGTAGTGAAAATGGTAGATGGAGCCCCTATTTCATTTCCATAATAAAAATGATATACATTTTCATTATCGAAATTTACAGTCTCTTTAATTAAGCGCTGCCCCAATAATTTGGTGTAAAAATCATAATCCTCCTGTGCATCATTAACCGTAGCGGTGATATGATGAAGTCCTTTGATTATTCCTTTAAAATTCATACTTAAATATTTTTAATTGATGTCAGCATTTCATTCACTTTCTGTATCTCATCCTCATTGATTATGTGATCCATTCCAGGATAAACTCTCTTGTCCACTTTTGCGCCCATAGGAGCTACCACTTCCTCTGATTCATGCAAACGATGCTCAGGAATGTGATGGTCTATATTGCTACAGCCAATAAAAATTTCAGTACCTTCAAAATCACCGCTATAATTACTTTTCTCAATATGTGGCCCAATTAAGCCTCCACTTAAAACTGCAATTCCTGCATATTTTTGGGCATTTCTAGTAGTATATTCTAAATTCAAACAGGCTCCTTGAGAGAATCCTAAAATAAAAATATTTTCATTGGCAATACCATGCTCATTCAAATGCTTTATAATAGAGGCTAAATTTTGAAGGGCCGAATCTAACCAAGGCTGGTTTTCGTCCCAATCTTCCATAAATCCTTTCGGATACCATGTATTATTTTTGGCAATAGGATAAATGATAGCGGTATGGCTAGGAATATTTAATTCTTGAGCTAAGCTTTTCATTTTATCTCCATTATCTCCTCTTCCATGGGTCATGATAATAGCACTTTTAGCATCTTTAAGCTTTGCACCACCATATTCAGTAATTTCAAATGAATGTAATGCTTCTGACATAATTTTTAATTTAATACAACAACAATATATGTATATACAACTAATTTCGCTTCAGAAAGTTGAGAAAAAGCACCAAATTATTTGTCCATTGAAAATTAGACTGTAGTAAATGTGTCAGCAATAATCAACCTTCCAAACTTCCTTCGTAGGCATGTAATAACATATCGACCAACTTAGCTTTTTCTAATGGTGCCACATTCTCATAAGGTTTTGCTAATACCGTTTCTACTGCTTTATCAATATTTTCTCTTTTGAAACCTATGCTTTTTAAATCGGATGGACCTCCTGCTTGAGCTGATAAATCTTGCAGTTTCTGGGCAGGCTGATAACCTAATACTTGTACAAAATCACTTTTGATCTCATCTGATAAATAATCCCACTGATAATTCAGTACAAAGGCTTGTAAAACGGTATGTACATAAGAATGCTCCAATTTAAAAGAACCACCCAATACATGAGCCATTTTGTGATGTAAGGACATACTAACTTCACATAAACATTTACCTGCTAAATAAGCGCCAAACTGTATATTGACATTGGCTTGCTCAGTTAATTTCTTTTCTTTAGCGACTTCTTCCAGTCCTAATTTGATTTTTTCTACGCCCAATAGTGCATGATGTCTTGTTATAGGATTACCGTTTGGAGCGTAGATGGCTTCCATTAGATGAGCCATAGCATTCATTCCACTGGTTACGGCCAGGCTTAATGGTAATCCGGCCGTTAAATTGGAATCATAAACTACCACTTTTGGCATTACATCCATAGATTTTCCAGTGGTTTTGCCTTCCTCTGTGCTAATTCCCCAGATGTTAGTTTGTTCAGAACCTGAGTAAGTTGTTGGAACAGCTACAATTGGCAATTGCGTTTCAAGGGCTAAAGCTTTGGCCAGCCCGATGGCTGACCCACCACCAAAAGCTAATAAAACATCAGGCTTTTCGCTTTTAAGTTTCACCATTGCTTTATCTACCAAATGCTGAGGTACATGCTGAATAATTTCATCAAAATAAAATAAATTGTTTTTCCCTACAGCATCAGCAACATGTTGAATATTCGTAGCCCAACGATCCTCACCAAATGCCATGATTTTTGAATAATTCTCTAAAACTTTTGGCAAATCTGATGTTTTTCCTTTTCCAAATATGACTTGATTTGGATATGATGTATAATTAAAATTCATAATTTATAATTTATGTAAAGCGTTTTCAATATGTGCGACCGTGCTTTTCAAATGTGGTAAATAGGTTTCTAAAATTTCATCCTTACTTACTCTGCTAGCATGCCCACTAATATTCAATGCAGCTATTATTTTTCCATTTTTATCTTTAACCGGACATGCAATTGACCTCACCCCTATTTCCAATTCTTGGTCGGCCAAAGCCCAACCTCTATCTCTCACCAGTTGTATTCGTTCTATTAATTTATCTTTTTCCGTAATCGTATTTTCTGTCAACTTTAGAAGTTGCAACCCATTAATAAATTCCTGCATTTCTTTATCAGGAAGACTGGCCAATAGTACTCGACCCATGGAGGTAGCATAAACCGGTAGGCGTGTACCTATTCCCAAAGAAATGGTCATGATTCTATTAGTCTGAACTCTAGCCACATATACAATATCATACCCATCCAAAACAGACATGGAGCATGACTCATTTACTTTCTCGGCTAAATCTTGTAAATAAGGTTTTGCTAATTCCTGATAAGGCAGAGCTGATAAATACGAATAGCCCAAAGTCAATACTTTCGGACTTAGGCTAAATTGTTTGCCATCTGCACATTGAACAAAACCTAAATATTGTAAAGTAAGCAGAATCCTTCGTGCGTTGGCTCGAGTTAATTCAACTTTCTTCGCTACCTCTGTTAAAGTCATTTGTGCATTATCTGCATCAAAAGCGCTGATTACTTTCAATCCTTTTTCAAGTGACTGTACAAAATCTGATTTTTTGATTGTTGGCTTCATGATGCAAATATGCAGAATATTAAGCTTTTCTAGCTAATTTAAAATCATATTCCACATCGTAAAAAGCACCTTCATAGCCCCATTTTTCTGCATCGGCCTTATTCTCATTTAGTGGAAAATCTAATATCAAGGATTCTTTCACCCCAAAAACTGCATCTGAATCTAAATATTCATCACCTTCCACAAAAATATGCGTAATTAAGGTCTGATAACCTTCAGCTTCTATCCAAAAATGAATATGTGCTGGACGCATAGGATGCCTACCGGATGCTCTTAATATTTCACCCACTGGGCCATCCGTTGGCACCGGATATGGAGAAGGCTTAATCGACTTAAACCAAAATTCACCAGTTTCATCAGTGGTGAAGATTCCTCTTAAATTCATTTCTGGCTGGCTAGAATCCTGAATATCATAAAATCCATCATCATTCGATTGCCATACATCTATTTTAGCATTTTTGATTGGTTTCCCATTTGGATCTAATATTTTTCCTCTAAATAAAGTAGGCTCTCCTGTTTCAACTTCTTTTCCTCTAGCGATATTATCTCCCATTTTCATTTGCAGGGCTGGCGCGTGAAATGGCCCTGTAACTGTCGTTTCCGTTGCATCTTGTTTGGTTCTATGATTAATTGCATCCACTAACATAGAAACTCCTAAAACATCTGAAAGCAAGATAAATTCTTGTCTTTTATCATCGCACTTCTTACCTGTGCGTGTCAAAAAATCTATTGCCTGAAACCATTCCTCTTCAGTTGGTTCCAAATCCTTAATAAAAGCATGTAAATGTTTAATAAGTTTAGTCAAGATTTCTTGACTTCTTTTATTATCGCTATTGATTCGTTTTAAAACGATCTCAGTAAGGTTTGCTTCGGTTAAATTTCTCATAGTGCTTTTTTTTATAAACAATATTTTTGTATAATTGTTTTATTATTAAACAAATGTACGCTATATAAACTTATTATCAAAATTTATCTGCTATGTCAAATCCAAAATACGAAACCGATGTACTCATAGTAGGAAGCGGCCCTGCTGGTTCTACGACTTCTGCTCTTTTAAGCAATTATGGAATTAATAATATGGTAGTTACCAAATATGGTTGGTTAGCCAATTCTCCAAGAGCTCATATCACCAATCAACGAGCTATGGAAGTCTTTCGTGACTTAGACATAGAAGATGAAATGATAGAAAAAGCAGTTCCTCAGGAACTGATGGGCAATAATGTCTTCTGTACAAGCTTAGCAGGTGAAGAATTGGGAAGATTATATTCTTGGGGAAATGAACCTAAACGAATGGCTGACTATACACTGGCAAGCCCTACCAAAATCTGCGATATTCCTCAAAATTTAGTAGAGCCCATCCTTGTTGGTGCAGGTGCCCGAAAAGGCTCAAAATATAAATTTGATACTGAATATATCAATCACGAGCAAGATGAAAATGGGGTAACAGTACTTTGTAAAGACAGGCTTTCGGGTGATGAATTCACGATAAGAGCCAAATACTTAGTAGGAGCAGATGGAGGAAACAGTAAAGTAGCCGAAAACTTAAATTTACCCTATGATGGTGAAATGGGTGTTGGTGGCAGTATGAACATTGTTTTCAAAATGGATTTGACAAGATATGTTGCTCACAGACCCAGTGCCCTTTACTGGGTTATGCAACCCGGCTCTAACGTTGGTGGCATTGGAATGGGGCTGGTTAGAATGGTAAGGCCTTGGAATGAATGGTTGATTGTTTGGGGCTATGACATCAATGATGGGCCCCCTGAAGTAAATGATGATTTAGCTAAAGACATTGCTTACAAATTAGTAGGGGATGATAGCATTCCAATCGAAATTATGCAGACCTCCACTTGGACTGTTAACCACTGCTACGCAACAAAAATCTCTGACAGAAAGGTATTTTGTATGGGAGATGCCATTCATCGACATCCGCCATCAAATGGTTTGGGTTCTAATACTTCCATACAAGACGCTTTTAATTTGGCTTGGAAATTGGCAATGGTGGTGAAGGGAGAAGCAAAAGAAAGTCTACTGAAATCCTATGAAAAAGAAAGAGCCCCAATTGCAAAACAGATCGTAGATAGAGCAAACAAAAGCATAGAAGAATTTGGGCCTATTTTTCAGTCTTTAGGTTTAGCAGATGATATAAAACCTGAACAAATGAAAGCCAATATGGCTAAATTGAAAGATAATAACCCAACATCAGAACAGCAACGTGAAGACCTACGAAAAGCTATTGCTTTAAAATCTTATGAGTTTAATTGTCATGGAGTAGAATTAAACCAGCGTTATAATTCCAATGCGGTAATTACTGATGGAACTCCTGAAGAAGAATATTTAAGAGATAAAGAATTATACTACCAAGCCTCCACCAGACCAGGAGCCCATTTGCCTCATGTTTGGTTAGGTGATAACGGACATAGAATTTCCACATTAGATATTTCAGGAAAAGGTAAAATGACTTTATTCACTGGAATAGGTGGGGAAAATTGGATAAAAGCAGCGGAGGAATTAAGTAAATCTCTGAATTTCAAAATTAAGATTGTGCAAATTGGTCCAGATAGAGATTATACTGACTTATATGGTGACTGGGCAGAAATCAGAAACATCAAAGAGTCGGGTTGCTTGCTTATTAGACCTGATTACCACATTGCTTTTAGAGCAAAAGAAGTTGCCGACACAGCAAAAGTAGAATTACAAAAAGCTATAAAACAAGTCTTAGGACTTTAATATTATGAAAAAAGTTTCTATTATATCGGCTCAAGAAGCCGCTCAAAAAGTAACAGATGATGATACCATTTTATGCGGAGGATTTGGCATGACGGGTGCCCCAGTTCATTTGCTTCATGCTTTAGCTGAAACGGATAGAAAAAATTTGACTTATATTGGAAATAATGTAGGCGAACCCGGTTTGGGTGGCGATAGATTATTGACTAATGGTCAACTTAAAAAAATGATAGGTTCCTATTTTACTAGCAATCCTAATGCGGTAAAATGGGCGCAGGAAGGTAAGGTCGATTATGATTTATTGCCTCAAGGCACTTTGGGTGAAGCCATAAGAGCAGGCGGAATGGGCATTGGTGGATTTTTCACTCCTACTTCAGCAGGTACTGTTTTGGCTGAAAAAAAAGAAACCAAAACAATAAATGGAATAGAGCAAGTATTTGTGGAGGGCATAAGAGGCAATGTAGCTTTTGTGCGAGCCTGGAAAGCAGATACTGCAGGAAATCTAACCTATCGGATGACGGAACAAAATTTCAATCCAGCCATGGCGACTGCAGCAGATATTGTAATAGCCGAAGTTGAAGAAATTGTTGCAGTTGGTGAAATAGACCCCAATCAAATCCATACTCAAGCTTGTTTCGTGGATTATTTAGTGGAAGCTAAACTACAAAAGGAACATTTAGGTTCCTCTGCTTCAGTAGGAAGTAAAAAAGCTGGAGAAGTCAGATTAAACATTGCGAGAAGAGCATTAGAAGAATTAAATAAAGGAGATATTGTCAATCTCGGAATTGGAATCCCAACCTTAGTGGCTGATTTGATAAAAGAAGAAGACGGCATCATTCTTCACACTGAAAATGGAATGTTAGGCGTTGGTCCAGAACCTGCAGACGGCAGTGGTGCCATGACGAATCCGGTAAATGCAGGCAAAATCCCTGTTACAGCAGTGAAAGGAGCCAGCTATTTTGACACCGCCACTTCTTTCGGCATGATTAGAGGGAAACATGTGGATGTTGCCATTATGGGAGGATTGGAAGTAGATGAAAAAGGTAATTTAGCCAACTGGGCGGTGCCCGGAAAACCGCTCTTAGGAGTAGGTGGCGCTATGGATTTAGCTTCAGGATCCAAAAAATTGATTATTACCATGAACCACAACAATAAAGATGGCAGTCCGAAATTGGTAAAAGCTTGCGAATTACCTATAACGGCTATGAATGCCGTGGATTTGGTCATCACTGATAAAGCCGTTTTCAAATTAGGTGAATCTGGTTTTGAATTGGTTGAATTGATGTCAGGTGTGAGTTTAGAAGAAGTGGAGAAGAGTACTGGAGTTGAATTTTTGAATCGATTAAAGTAGACAGCAAATAAAAAAATCCCAAATAGGTGTATTTGGGATTTTCAATTTTTAAGAATTTTAATTTCAAATTTTTTAGTTATTAATCCTTCAAATAATGTGGCACTGTAATAGGCTCTAATGGTTTTATTAATTCCTCTCTCCTATTCTCAAAGAATGGCGGTAATAACAATTCATGACCTAATAAATCTTCTGGTTCATCAACTGCAAATCCTATATCAGAAGTAGCAAACTCAAATAACTGACCACCTGGAGTTCTGGTATAAATGGAATGAAAATAGTTTCTGTCCTTAATTTCAGTCACGTCCGTATAACCTGTCCCCTCAATGTAGGCTTTTAATTCTGCGCTTTGCTCATCATTGGCTGTTGCAAATGCAATATGATGTGGAATACCGACCCCGAAAGTCCAGCTTCCTTGTGGTAAGTCAGGCTCGTGATGTAATTCAATTACCTTTCTTGCTCCACCATCTTTAATGTGATAACGATGATATTGACCTTCTTGTCCGACCTTATTAAAGCCTAAAACTTCAGTTAAATACTTATCCATCATTTCTACTTCCCTTACCGAAAGTACAGCACCATGAATACCTCTGATTCCGTTGTCTTTGGAAATTTCATCGGTTTGCCAAGCATTCCTGTTGTCATTAGCATCTCCAAAAACACCAATTCCGACACCGGATGGGTCTTCGAAATGAATCATTTTCTGGCCAAACCTTTCTACAATTCCAGTATTTTTAACTTGGTGCTTGTCTAGATGCTGTTTCCAAAAAGGTAAAGCGTCAGGATGAACAGAGAAGCCAGAAACCTCAATTTGGCCTGAACCTTTTTTACCGTAAACTCCCGCCTTTTTAAATGGGAATGTCGTCCATACAGAGCCAACTTCAGCATCTGCATTGGCATAGTATAAATGATAAACACTGGCAGAGCCATCAAATAATACTGTTTGCTTAATCATTCGCATCCCCATTATTTGGGTTACGAAATCAATGTCTTCCTGGGCACTTCCAACACTCACCGTTAAGTGGTGCAATCCCGTAATATATTCGTTCGGATTCATAGTAGTAAAATTTTAATTTATGAGTTTGAATATAACCAAAGAAGATAGAGGTTGTTCTACTATTCAAACAATTGTTTACTATATAAACTTAAATCTTAACTTAGTTTAAGATTGTGCCAGTTTGCGTTTGAGTTTGCTTAGAAATTCGGGAGTAATACCCATATAAGAGGCAATATATTTTTGAGGAACTATCAATTCCAGACGAGGATGAAGCTTTACGAATTCTAGATATTTTTCCTCTCCTGTAAAGGAAATATTTCTAATAATCCGTTTTTGATGGCTAATTAAAGCATTTTGAAAAAGTTTTCTAAAATAACTTTCAAAGGCAGGATGTTTTTGATTTAGATCTTCAAAATCCTCTTTACTCATTAAATAAACTTCTGAAGGGGTTAAAGCTTTAATAGCATAATTAGATTGATGTTGATTGAAAATAGCGTCTAAATCACCTGTCCACCACATTTCCTGACCAAATTGAATAGCATGTAAATGCTCATTTTGATCTTTAAAGTAGGTCATCAAACAACCAGATTGAATTAAAACAAAATGAACCGTATTTTCACCAGTTCTGATGAGATGTTCATTTTTTTGAAGGGATTTATATTTAGCTTTCTCAAAGAAATAGTCTAAATCTGCAGTATTTAAATCTGCTTTATCTTTCAAAGATTGTCCTACCTCTTCTTTAGTCATATTAGCATAGTTAATTAACCAAACTTCAAGTTAAAGATAATTATGCAAATCAGACCTTGATAAATTGATGAATGGCAGAATGAACTACTTCAATTTCTTATTATCCTTATGCCTATCTTTATCCCGCTTTGTCTTCTTCTCAATATTTTTCTGCAAGGCTTCTGTTAGATTAACTCCAGTTTGATTGGCTAAGCAAATCAATACCCAAAGCACATCTGCCATTTCATCTCCTAAATCTGCATTTTTATCACTTTCTTTGAAAGATTGTTCACCATATTTTCGAGCCATTATGCGTGCCAACTCGCCCACTTCTTCTGTCAGTATAGTCATGTTGGTCAATTCATTAAAATATCGCACACCTATGGTTTTGATCCACTCATCTACTTGTTCTTGCGCTTCTGCTATGGTAATATCTTTTTTCATAATAGAGCCTATTTGGCATTAATTGAGAACCTAATTAATATTTATACCTAGTGTATCAAATCAAAAGTATGGTGCTGTCTAAAATCACTGTAATTCATATACTTTCTCTCCACCAGAATAAGTTTGAATAACCTTCGTGTCTCTCAATTCCTCATGCGGGACTTCCATAATATCTCTATCCAAAATCACAAAATCAGCTAATTTTCCTTTTGCTATACTGCCTTTTCCCTTTTCCTCAAATTGTCCAAAAGCTGCCCAAATGGTCATGCCTTTTAAAGCTTCTTCCCTACTTAGTGAATTTTCTGGCTGAAATCCACCTTCCGGCAAATTATCATCATCTTGACGGGCTACTGCTGAATGAAATCCATAAATAGGATTAATGTCCTCTACAGGAAAATCAGAACCTAATACCAATCTTCCATTTTGCTTCAGCAATTCCTGATAAGCATAAGCGTTTTTCACTCTTTCCTCGCCTAATCTTTCATGAGCCCAATCCATATCTGAAGTGGCATGGGTGGGTTGAACGGAAGGCAAAATATTGTAATCCCCGAATTTGCTAAAATCATTTTCCGCCAGCACCTGAGCATGCTCAATTCTCCATCTTCTGTCATTCTTTCCTTTCAAATATTTCGCATAAATATTGGTTATAGCTCTATTTGCAGAGTCCCCTATACAATGGGTATTCATTTGAAAATCCTTAGCGAAAATTATTTTTGCTAGGCTGTCAAAAACCTGAGGTTCACTTCTCAAGAAACCGAAATTATCTTCATCGTCCGAATAAGGTCTAATTAGACAAGCTCCTCTCGAACCTAAAGCACCATCTCCATAAATTTTGAAAGAGCGCACGTTCAAATAGTCTGTTTTGTAATGACCATTGCTGAAATAATAATCCATATTTTGAGGAGTAGGATTTATCATGGCGTAAATCCGCATTTTCAAAAGGCTATCCTTTTGCATTTTATCCAATAAATCAATTTGAGATTTATCAAGACCAGCTTCTGCTAAGGAGGTAATTCCAGCTGCAAAACAATTAGCTTCTGCTTGTTGAATTAATTCTTTCTTTTGCATTTGACTCATTTCAGGCATTTTATCACTGAGCAAGTTCATTGCATTATCGATTAACACTCCAGTTGGCTGACCATTTTTTAAAATTACCTCTCCCCCAGAAACTCTAGTCCTAGCTGTAACTCCAGCCAAATCTAATCCCTTCTGATTAGTTAAAACAGCATGGGCATCTATCCTTCTCAACATCACTACCTTATCCGGAAATAAAATATCTAAGGTGTCTTTAGTGGGGAATTCTCCGCCTTCCCAGTTATTTTGATCCCATCCTTGACCAAGCAATACTGGTTCATCTGGAAATTGCTCAGCATGTTTTTGTAATCTTTGAATTAATTCTTCAAAAGAAGCAGTGCCAAATAAATTGACATCTCCCAAATCTTTTGCATAGCGGATAAAATGCGCATGTCCATCAATAAAGCCTGGGTATACTGGAGCTTTCATCAAATCAATTTCTTCTTCCGTTTGATATTGATTACGAATATCTTTCGAGCTTCCAACACTTACAAACTTCCCATCTTTTATGGCAAAAGCTTCTGCCTTTTCAAAATCTGCATTTACCGTGTAAACTGTTCCGTTGAAATAAATGGCATCTACTTTTTCTCTGCTAGTGCAAGAAAATATTAGTAAGATGAGTGCTAAGCTGAGTAAGAGTCTATTCATTTTTGATAGTGGAATTTTAAATACTGACAACTTGAACTGACTTATATATACCCTGGTCGGTGTGTGCCACCGACCAGGGTAAGTATATGGTTGGTGTACCACCAACCATTTTCTCTAAAGATTCCTTATATTTTATTCCGTATCACTTCGTAAAATTCAGGAATTATGATCTGAAATTTGTTTTAAATAATTATCAATCCTGATCAAACAAAGTTTCTGTGAATTTCAAATGCTTCACGGATTCGCCTGAGTTTTTCAATTCAATCAATGAATCAATCCCAATTTGAAGATGGTAATTAACATAACTACCCGTCACCTTTTGATCGCTTTGAGCTGTCTTCACTCCTTCTGGGGTCATAGGATTATCAGAAACCAATAACAAAGCTCCTCTAGGAATACTATTAACAAACCCTACAGAAAAAATGGTTGCGGTTTCCATATCTACTGCCATTGCTCGAATTCTTCTTAAATAATCTTTGAATTCATCGTCATGCTCCCAAACCCTGCGATTGGTAGTGAAAACTGTACCTGTATAATAATCCATTTCATGTTTTTTAATCATGGATGAAACAGCTCTTTGCAAACGGAATGATGGTAAAGCTGGAACTTCAGGCGGCATATAATCATTACTGGTACCTTCTCCTCTGATTCCTGCCAAAGGTAAAATCAAATCGCCAATTTTAGATTTCTTTTTAATCCCTCCGCATTTTCCCAAAAACAAAACTGCTTTAGGCATAATTGACGATAGTAAATCCATAACAGTGGCTGCAACGGAGCTTCCCATTCCAAAATTAATAATGGTAATTCCTTCAGCAGTAGCGGTTTGCATTGGTTTATCTCTGCCCTTAATTTCTACATCATATTGTTTAGCGAACATCTCAACATAATTAATGAAATTGGTCAGTAAAATATAGTCTCCAAATTCATCTAAAGCTGTTCCAGTATAACGAGGCAACCAATTGTCTACGATTTCTTTTTTTGTCTTCATTTATGAGTTTTGATTAAATAATTGTCAGTAATTTGCATTTAAATTGCCACAAAGTTAAGCGAAACCAATGCAAAAATTAAATCTTCCGCCTTATGATGTGAACTTGCGTAAAATGGACGGCAAGATACATATTTTTGATCCCACAAGGAAGAAGTTTTTGGTTTTAACACCTGAAGAATGGGTTCGTCAGCATTTTATTCAGTTTTTGATTCACTATAAAAACTATCCAGCCAGTCTTATTAAATCAGAATCTGGATTAAAATATCATGAAAGAAAAAAACGGACAGATGTGACCGTTTTCAATAGGAAAATGGAACCGCTACTTTTAATAGAATGTAAAGCACCTGAAGTAAAAATATCAAACAATACCTTTTCGCAAATCGCAAATTATTATAGCCAATTTCAAGCTAAATATATGATTATCACTAATGGAATAGAACATTATTGCTTTAGACCTGATGCAAAAGAATTGGTTTTTGAAAAGGATATTCCAGAGTTTTCGAATCTATAGTCTACCACCTAAAAATCTCTTCCAATAACTTCAATCCTTCTGTGCAATCCCTCATTTTTGTGGTATAAATTTTCTGAATACAATTTACACCAGCAACATTAATAGTAAAAATGGATAATTTATCTGAAATTAAATCTTCAGGCAACCACAATACCTCTTTAATTTCAAGATCAAACTGTTTTGCATTTTTAAATAAAAACCGTCTAATCACTCCATTTATACATCCGGTATGTAAGGATGGGGTATAGATTGTTCGATTGCCTAAATCCAGAAAATAAAGATTGGAAGAAGAAGCCTCTGCCACATAACCATCTTGATCTAACAAGATAATTTCTTCCAGTCCCCTTTCTTTCTTTTCAATTCCTGCCATCACATATGGTAAAGCAGAAATCGTTTTCAAATGACTAAAAGCTGTTTTTTGTAAGAAAATTGAATCCGCTAACCCTACTTTTTCAAATTTTAGAACTTTCTTTCTTTGAGCCTGATCAGCAGTTAATAAAAACTCAGCATCAAAATGATCTGGGGCATATAAACCGCCAGCTTTCCTCCAGATATAGAGCTTCATTCTTGCAGACTGCCCCATTAACCCGTTCACTTCCAATAATTCCAAAAGTGTTTTCTCAAGATCCTTTTTTGTAAAAGGAAAATTTAATTTCAAGTCATTCACACTTTCAGAAATCCTTTCCCAATGCTCATTTAGAAACATGATTTCTTTTTTTCTAAAAATTATAGTCTCGAAAATCCCATCTCCATATTGAAAACCTCTGTTTGACACCTCCAAACTTGCTGATCCAGAGGGAATTAAGTTACCATTGTAATTAATCATAATTATTTCGCATTTAAAACTTCAATTATCCATTCATCAATTATACTTTTGCAGCAGCAATTAATTGTCTAATATTGAGTTTTATTTTAAAAAATGGCAGAAAGAAGTAGTATTTTTGATATGATTGGTCCCGTTATGATAGGTCCTTCGAGTTCACATACCGCAGGAGTTGTAAGAATTGCACGTGCAGCCGTAAAGGTTTTGGGTGGAATTCCTGATGAGGCAATCATCACCTTTTACAATTCATTTGCCAGAACCTATGAAGGTCATGGAAGTGATAAAGCTATTATTGCTGGATTGTTGAATTATAAAACAGACGATATTCGCATTAAACAAGCTTTTGAGCTAGCCGAAGAAGCAGGACTTGAATATACGTTCAAGTCAATTGGAAGCGCAGGAACTTATCACCCCAATACCATCAAATTAAATTTAATCAAAGGGGACAGAAAAGTTGAAGTAATTGGCGAAAGCTTAGGGGGTGGTATAATCAATATATCAAAAGTAAACGGATTTACAGCCAATATTTCTGCTGCACTGCATACTTTAATCATTACTGCAGAAGATACTCAAGGGAGCATTGCATTTATTTCCAATATTATTAGTAATGATAAAGCTAATATTGCCACAATGAGTGTATCTAGAAAAGGAAAAAATGACATCGCTTGCTTGGCAATTGAAATGGACTCGGGACTAAAAACTATATCACAAGAATACCTTAAGAATCTGGATTGGGTAATAGATGTTATCTACATTCCAGATATTGACATGTAAACTATTAATTAAAATTATGCTTAGAATTTTTATTGTATTTATTTTCTTAACCGTTGGATTAAATGCTAATGGGCAAGATAAATGGTCATTGCAGAAATGCGTAGACTATGCTTTGGAAAATAATCTGCAGGTAAAACAATCAGGATTGGATGTTGAAAGTGCAGAAATAAATTTGTTTGGCTCGAAGATGAGCACTTTACCTAATTTGAATGGAAATTTGGGATTAAACACATCCACTGGTCGTTCCATCGATCCATTTACGAATACTATAATTGATAGAGGAATTAATTCTCAAAATGCAGGACTAAATGCTAGTTTGCCTTTATTTGATGGCCTCCAAAGATATAATAGTATTAAAAGAGACCAATATGGCCAATTAGCTGCAGAAAAAGATTTAGAAAGTGTTGAAAATGATGTCACTTTAAATGTGGTTACTTTTTACACTAATATTCTTTTCAATAAAGAATTACTTGAAACAGCTAAACTCAGACTGTTAACTACCGAAAGTCAAGAAAGTAGAGTAGAGAAACAAGTGGAAATTGGTGCTTTGGCACAAGCAGATTTATTACAAATCAAACAACAAAAAGCTAATGATGAGTTGGAAGTAGTTAGAGCTCAAAATAATTTAGATATATCATATTTACAATTAAAGCAAGCTTTACAGATACCAGCAGATCAACCCTTTGATATTGAAATTCCTGATTTACCTGAACCAAATCCTGAGGACTTGATGGAATCATCTTCTAATGTTTATCAATATGCTTTGCAAAATCAGCCTGTTATAAAAGCAGCAGAATATAGAAAAGAAAGTGCAATGAAGGGTATTGGAGTGGCTAGAAGTGGTTATTACCCTTCTTTAAGTTTAAATGCTGGTATTTCAACCAACTATTCAAATGCAGCACCAGAGCAGTTTCCAGTTTTAGGTTCTGAAAACACGACTATCACACGCCCTATCGGAGTTGTAGAAAATACGGGTCAAGTTGTTATCACACAACAAGAAGTTCCTTCTGAATTTACTGATAACACCTATTGGAATCAATTAGATTTTAACCAAAGGCGATTTTTAGGACTTAGTTTAAACATTCCAATTTTCAACCGATTCCAAGTGAAAAATAATGTGCAACAATCCATTATCAATCATAAAAGAACTGAATATCAATTGACTTCTGCTAAAAATCAATTACAACAAACCATTGAACAGGCTTATTTGGATGTAAAAGCTGCTGCAAAATCCTATGAAGCATTGAAAAACAGTTTTGAAGCTTCTGAGCTTAGTTTTAGAAATGCAGAACAAAGATTGGAATTAGGAGCAACTGATGCTGTTGAATTCACTCAGATAAAAAATGAATTCGAAAGAGTAAAATCAGACCTTATTCGAGCAAAATACGATTATATATTTAAACTTAAAGTACTGGACTTTTATCAAGGGAAACCTTTAAACTTTTAACCATGGCTAAGAAAAAATCATCAAAAAAAACATTATATATCCTGATTGCAATTGTTGTTGTATTAATAGTTGCAGCAATTATAGGTAAAAAATCAGGTGTAATAGGACAACCGCCTTCTACTTCTGTTGAAGTGGAAGAAGTAAAGAAAAGAACCATAATTGAAAAAGTGAATGCCAGTGGAACAGTACAACCTGTGGTGGAAGTAAAACTCAGCCCTGATGTGGCTGGTGAAATCACAGAATTGGCTGTTGAAGAAGGTGATCCTGTGAAGAAAGATGACCTTTTAGTGAAAATCAGGCCTGATAATTTTCAAAGTGCATTAGAAAGAGCAAGAGCTAATTTGAACCAACAAAAGGCATCTTTAGCACAAGCCGAAGCTTCATTAGAACGTGCAAAAGCGCAACTAACTCAAGCAAAGCAAACTTTCGAACGTCAGAAGAAATTATATGAACAAAAGGTTATTTCAACAGCTGATTATGAAACAGCTTTAGCAAATTACCAAGTAGCTGAAAATGATAAAGTAGCTTCAGAAAAAAATGTATTGGCAGCAAGATATACCGTAAAAAGTAGTCAGGCTACAGTAGATGAAGCTAGCGAGAACTTGAGAAGAACTACCATTTATTCACCTGTGGACGGTACCGTTTCAAAACTAAGCGTTGAGCTTGGCGAGCGTGTTGTTGGTACGCAGCAAATGGCAGGTACTGAAATGATGCGTATTGCCAATTTGAATAATATGGAGGTTCGAGTTGATGTAAATGAAAATGACATTATTAGAATTAGCATTGGTGATACTGCTAACATAGAAGTAGATTCTTATACTTATATGGAAAAAGAATTCAAAGGGGTAGTGACTGCCATTGCAAATACTGCCAACGATAAAGCCTCTCAAGATGCAGTTACAGAATTTGAAGTAAAAGTAAAAATCTTGAATTCTTCATATGAGGATTTAATTAAGAAGGATGGTGATTCACCTTTCCGACCAGGTATGACTGCCAGTGTAGAAATTATGACAGAAACCAAAGAAGATATTTTAACTGTGCCTCTTTCCTCCGTTACTTTGAGATCTCCTGAAATTAAGCAAGATTCTACTTCTAGTGAGGAGACACAAGAAAGACAGCCTAAAAAAGAAGCAGAAGTAGTATTCATTGTGCAAGATGATAATACCGTGAAAATGATGGAAGTTAAAACTGGTATCAGTGATTTTGAATATATTCACATTCAAGAAGGTTTGACTGCCGGCCAAAAAGTTGTAAGAGGGCCTTTCTTGGCTATTTCTAAAACATTGGAAGATGGGGATTTAGTTCAAGAAAAGAATAAAGGAAAAACTAAAGGACAAGAATAATAAATAAAGAGATTTAGAAAATTAAAATGGCAGTTTTTAACTGCCATTTTTTATTGTATCCCAATCACAATTCCTGGGAAGAAACTTCCCATTGAGAACAAAGAAGGCTCTTGATTTTCTACTGCAGTTAATTGATAATTTATAGCTGCACCAATTTCTAAATCTCTTAACTTAGTAAGTTCAAAGCCATAAATTAATTCTGATCTCAATATCTTAGGCCCTTTTAAAAATTTTATATCTCTTGCTTTTTGTTGCCAAAGGCTCGCATTGATTTGTAAAAATTTTGTTTTTTCAGGATTGCTCCACTCTTTTTCCAAACCATAAGCCATCCCCCAAATAGGTAAGCCGCTAATAGAAAAATTATACCCAAACTGAAGTAAATTACCAAAAAACCTACTTCCTGTACCTAAGGCAACATTCGATAAAAACATATCTGTTGACCTGAAACTCAAATGCCCATGACTTGCATCAACATTTAGCAAGCCTAATGGCACTCCCTTATTGTTACCGCTGATATTAATCAATCCAATTTGATTTCCATTATTTACCTTGCTAATATTAATTAATCCAATCTGCCAAGTATCATTAAACAAACTGGTAAATTCATGACCAAAACCTGCAGTTCTAGCATAATTAAATAATCCCAATTGTAAGCCATTAGTCTGTCCATCGGAATAATTGAATAAAGGAGCAATCTGAAAACCCACCATCCCGATCTTAGATGAATTGATTAAACCTGCTATTTGAGCACCCTCTAAATATCTAGATTTGTTAGTCAGAAAGCCTAACTGAAAACCTTTAAAACCTGATGCTGCCGTATTAAAAGTAGAAATTTGCACCCCTGTCCCATTCCCAAAAGTTTTGTTAGTGATAGCAGCAAATTGAATACCCTTAAAAGTATTCTCTAATTTTTCCTTTGGGTTAAGTTTATTATGAACTCCTGATACATTTGCAAAACCAGCGAACTGAAAACCCTGAAACTTTTCATAATTGTAATTGGAAATAAGTGCTAACTCAATGCCACTTACGCTTCCAGTAACACCCGATGTTAGATTCAGTGACAATTTGTAATGATTGGATATCTCATCTACTGTATGATTACTAAAACCTGGAAAAGCTGAAAAATGGATTTTTGATTGTTTGCTATACGATTGGGCGAATAATTCTACAGAAGTAAAAAAGAAAAACAGAAAAACTATAAATTTAAAGATTGAAAAGATGCTTTTTGATTTCTTTCTTTTTTTTATAATATCTTGCATGCTTTATGGTTATAGTTCAAATTTAACTAACTAATAACTAATTAAAACCATTCTTATTGCCAATGTATAGAATTCTACTTGTATCCGTTATTACTTTACTGATAAGCTCATGCGAAGGAACTGATGATCAAAAATTAGGTTTCACAATAATTGATAGCATGAAAATAAAGCTAGATAATGAGACTAATGAGATGACCTCAAGTTCTCAATTTAAGAATATTGATGGTACGGATTATCTTTTTCGTTTTAGAGATTATCAGTCCCCGAAAAATCCTCAACAACTAGAAGTAATTAACTTAACAGACGAAAAAGTTGAAAAAATAATTGATTTTCCTTTAGAAGGGCCTAATTCCTTTAATGAATTGGTAAATTTCCATGTACATGATTTCGATTCCATATTTTTCCATAATGAAGCTTTTCCACTAACTTTTTACCTGACTGACACCAGCAAAAACTTAAAGCAAAAGTGGGAAATTGAAGATATGGAAATTGGTGCGGGTTGGTCGTCAAATGCCTCTCCCTTTTTGATAGAAGATAAATTTTACTTTTGCAGCATATCAACTCAATCTTTTTACCCTGATGATCAAGATTATATTGACTATAAATTTTTAAGCTACTTGAATTTAAATAATGGGAAAATCAAAGAAGTCTCCTCTATTGATTACCCGAAAATATTCAAGGAAAATTACAAAAATGGAAAATGGTATCCTTGGAGTGGAAAACCTTATTTCCACTATTACAATGAAAATATCTTTGTAGGATTTAATATGAGTCCTGAAATTACAAGCATTAAGCAGGGCAAAACTGAAAATATTAATCTGGAGATTTCTTTTGCAAAATTAGCAGAAGCAGTTAGTATTGATATTAATGATTTCGCTTCTAATCAGTTGCATTTAATCGGCAGCCCTCAGTTAGGAAAAATGGTTTACGACCCCTATCGAGATAAGTTAATTCGACTTTACAAGCATCCTATTGAAATTGATGAAAGTGAAGATAGGTCAAATGTCTATTATCGATCTAGATTCAGCTTGCTCTTTTTTGAACTAAACGGAAAGCTAGCTGCAGAAATAGAACTCCCTAAAAACACATTTAATCCATCAATTATAATCCCGACCGAAAAAGGTTTATTAATCAATACTGACAACCCATTTAACCCAAAAAACAATGAAAACTTTCTTGAGTTTGACCATATTTCTTTTAATGATATGCAATAGTTTTTCAATTAATGCGCAATCTGATCCTACAGGAAACCTATTCTTTTGCAGGGCCAATGCCGATATGGGTAAAATCATTCCTATTGATGATAAAGTGATCATAAGACCTGAGAGAGCTAGTTTTTTAGTGCTGGCAAACCCAAATGGTTTAATTGAAGATACTATTAAAATGAAGAAAGAATGGGGTGCTATTATGGGCGTGGTTCCCACATCTGATTCCACCTTTTCGGTAGCTTTAGGAGCTCATGGTTTTAAAGTTCTTATTAAAAATAATCAGTTTTCAATTCAAGAAGAAATCCCAGCTGAATTTTTTATTAAAGAGTATCAAACGGGAATGAAAATACCCATTAGAGATTATATAATAGGGATCACCCCAAATACAAATGCACCAAGAAAGCACAGCATTTATCAATTTGCCTTAATTCATAAGAAAGACTCTCAACTTATAATCTTGAATGAACCACTTCCTTTAAAATCAAGATATTACCAGGGAATGAGTCATTTAGTAGATTATTATGTGGCCAATAATAATCTGATTATCAATCATTCAGAAGCGAATTCTCTGATCATACATGATTTGGAAAATGCACAAACTACTATCAAAAATTTCCCTGAAATTGAAGATAAAAAGAAAGAGATTTGGTATGCGATTGTGGATAATGCAAATGATGATTTCTATTTAATTAGAAATAGAAAAAAAGAGCTCAATGAAGTTTATTCTTATAATCTAGCTTCTAATGAACTTCGATTTATTTTATCCACAACACAGCATATTTCAAGTATCAATGAATCAAGAGCATTCTATAGAGAAAAAGATGAAGAAGGAGATATCTGTTTCTATTTTATTGATTTGAAGCAAAAAGAGGAGGCTAAATCAGAAATACTAAAGCTTGACGAAGTAGTTATTAAGAAAAAATAACTTTCATAAACACCATTTATTATTGACATTTCCATCAAAATAGATAAATATCGACAAATACATCTATATTTTATTATATCGATATAATTATCTATATTTGTAATTATCGATAATAATGACGATATTTATATCAGACATAAAGCATTCTAATGATCGCAGTCATAACAGGGGACATTATTAATTCAACTGAAAATGCATCCATTAATTGGTTGAAAGAACTTAAATCAGTTTTAGATCAATATGGAAGTAGTCCAGAAAAATGGGAAATCTATAGAGGGGATAGTTTCCAATTGAAACTTCCAGTTGAAAAAGCTATTACGGCAGCTTTCCACATCAAGTCCACCATTAAACAAATTAAAAACAAAGATGTAAGAATCGGGATTGGAGTAGGAAAGGAAGATTATATATCCGAAAAAATATCCGAATCAAACGGTATTGCCTATCAAAATTCAGGCTTATCCTTCGAATCTCTTAAAAAGAATACTCTATCCATTAAATCAAATGATGCTAGCTGGGACGAACCCTTAAATATAATGCTGGAATTAGTGCTTTTTATTGCAGATAAATGGACAACAAGTCAAGCTGAAGCTATTAAAGCAAGCATTGAGAATCCTAATAAAAACCAAAATCAACTTGCAGAACTATTACAAAAAACTCAAAGTACTATCAGCGCATCCCTTGATAGAAGTGGATATGACAGCCTGAAAAAAATAGTTGACTATTATAAGAAACAAACCCAATTGTTATGATTTCATTTCTACTAAAAGCTTTAATCGCTCATGTTTTGGGTGATTTTGTATTTCAACCAGACCGTTGGGTAAAAGACAAACAATTAAAAAAAGGGAAATCAAAATTCCTATATTTTCATATCATCATTCATGCTGGTTTATTATCGGTTTTATTACAATTTAACTTTGAGTTTTGGTTAGCATTCCTTGTCATTCCTATCAGCCACTATTTAATTGACATCATAAAAATCTATCTTGAAAAAAGGATCAATTCTCGATATCTGTTTGTATTTGACCAGCTAGCTCATTTAGTAGTCATTTTAGGTTTAGCTTGGTATTATTATCCCCAATTAATCAATTTTGACTTTCAAGTTTCCAACACTCTATTGCTTTTATTATTAAGCATTTTACTGCTTACCTATGGTGTAGCAGTCTTCATAAAAGTTATCATGTCAATATGGGATTTACCGGAAGATTCAGATCAGGATTAATTATCTAAAGCAGGGAAATACATTGGGATTTTAGAACGATTGTTTGTTTTTTCATTTGTCTTAATGGAAGAATGGCAAGCTATTGGGTTTTTAATCGCTGCGAAATCAGTATTTCGATTCGGAGATTTGTCCCGTGCTAAAGATCGAAAGCTCACAGAATATATTTTAATTGGGACATTACTTAGCTTTGGTTTTGCTATTTTAATTGGTCTGTTATATAAAAATATAACCAATCAAATCTAAGTGAAATAATTTGATTTGATGTTAATGAGCACTAAAGGGAAATGGGTTTCCATTTCCCTCTAGTACAAAACATTTCTGCATAAAAGTTTATCAATTCAACTCTCCTCTAAGCTCATAAGCTTTTCGCATTTTGTTTACCATTGCTGTACTCTCTGCAAAGTATAAAGATTGCTGTCCGTCACTCATCGCTTTTTCAGGATCAGGATGTAATTCATAAATCACTCCATCTGCTCCTGCCATAATTCCTGCCAAGGCAACGGGCTCAACATGCTTCCTTATACCGATTCCATGAGATGGATCGACCACGACTGGCAAATGAGTTCTATCCTTTAAAACCGGGATCGCATTAATGTCCAAGGTGTTTCGGGTCATGTTTTCAAAGGTTCTGATTCCTCTTTCACATAAAATCAAATCTTCATTACCTCCACTAAAAACATACTCAGCAGAATAAAGCAATTCTTCAATTGTACCGCTCACGCCTCTTTTAATCATCACCGGTTTGTCCACTTTACCCAGCTCATCCAATAAATTGAAATTCTGTGTGTTTCGGGCGCCTACCTGATAGATATCAATGAAATCATACATTTCCTCCACCTGAGAAACTTGCATCACTTCAGTTATGATTTTTATTCCAGCCGCTTTGGCTTTGTCGTGCCACATTTTTAAGCCTTCCATGCCCAAGCCACGAAAGGAATAAGGTGAACTTCTTGGCTTGTAAACTCCACCACGCATGATTTTCACATCATTCTCCACCAAATGAGCAATTACGGCATCCACTTGGTCTTCATTTTCAATACTACATGGACCCGCCATGATATTAAAATGGTTCTGTGAAAGGATATCGCCATCACGTAATTTAATTTCAGCTGGATTAACCTTCCATTTCTTTGAAACCAATTGATAATTATCAGATACCACATGTACATCCTTAACACCAGATAGATGTCCTATTTCACGGATGTCAATATCTCCTTTCTCCAAGGCTACCAAGTAAAAGCCTTTTTGGGTTTGTACCTCACTCACAGATTTTGTGAATTTGCCCAAAGAGGATATTAGATCTTCTTTTTGGGTGCTGTTTATGTTTTTTTCTAATTGTAAAATCATATTTTAGATTTTTAGGGTCTAGAACCTAGAGTCAAGACTTGATGTCGTTCTTCCAGATTTTAGATGGTTTATTTACTTTTTTTTACACTATATAACAAAATTTCATTGGTCATAATCCATCAAACAACACCCCTATAGTCCCCTCAAGGGGACAGTCTCACAGATTCACGTCAGTAGAAACCATAAGTATATCACTATTTTTTTCTACTTAAGTAAATTTTATAAAGTGAAATTATATTAAATTAAAAAACAAATATAATTCCGTGAGACTCCCCCCTTGAGGGGGGCGAAGGGGGGTGTCGAAATCACTAATTTCTTACCATATTAACAAAACCCTCAATACTGCCTTCCAAATCATCCCCATCCAAAGCCTTAATAAAAGCACTTCCAATTATTCCTCCATCTGCATATTCATTCACCATGCTTAAGGCTTCATGATCGCTAATACCGAAACCTACCATTCTTGGTGTTTTCAAATTCATGGCTTGAATTCTTTTTAAATAATCCAGTCTTTCTGGACTATCACCCCAACTTCCACCCGTGGTGCTGGAACTGCTCACCATATAAATAAATCCTCCTTCTTGAGCATCCACTTCCCGAATTCTTTCTTCTGAGGTTTTGGGCGTTATCAGAAATACATTTTTCAAATTATACTTTTCAAAAATAGGCTTAAACTGCAATTTAAATTCGTGCATTGGCATATCGGGCAGAATCAATCCATCCACTCCTACTTCAGCACATTTTTGGCAAAACTTTTCAGTACCGTATTTCAAAACATTATTGCAGTAGCCCATTATAAAAACGGGCTTATCTGTAATTTTTCTTAAGTCAGCCAGTTGATCAAAAAGGGTGTTCAAATTCATTCCATTATCCAAAGCTTTCATACTGCTCTGCTGTATGGTGGGTCCATCAGCCAAAGGATCGGAATAGGGCATTCCAATTTCAATCACATCCACATCCGCTTTATCCAATGCTTTTAAAATAGTTTTAGTATCATTCAGATTAGGATAACCGGCAGTAAAATAAATCGTCAGCTTTTCTTTATCCTTTTGCTGAAATATATGTTCAATTCTGTTTTTCATTTTGTGAGAGTCAAGAGTAAAGAATCTAGAATCTAGAATCTAGAAAAAATGGTCAATTCTAAATCACTAATTCCTAATTAAAAAATTCGTAATTCGTAATTAATCAGTAGTTTCCAAAGTTTATGTAAGTCTGCAAGTCTTTATCCCCTCTTCCTGATAAATTTACCACTACTATATCATCCTTTTTAAATTCAAACTGATCTAAAGCAGCTAAAGCATGGGCAGTTTCTACTGCTGGAATAATGCCTTCCAATTTACTCAATTCAACTCCGGCATCCATGGCTTCTTTATCGGTTACATATTTAAAGATTCCTCTTTTGCTTGCATATAAATGGGCATGCAAAGGTCCAATTCCAGGATAATCTAATCCAGCTGAAATAGAATAAGGTTCTGTCACTTGTCCATCTTCAGATTGCATCAATAAGGTTTTAAATCCATGCAAAACACCCGCGCTTCCTCTGGCAGTAGTGGCGGCTGTTTCACCACTATCTAAACCATGACCGGCTGCTTCCACCGCTACTAATTTCACTTTTTCATTATTCAGATAATGATAAAATGCACCAGCTGCATTGCTTCCTCCACCTACACAAGCCACTACATAATCGGGTGCATTGGTGCCTTCTTGTTCTTGCAATTGCGCCATCATTTCTTCACTTATTACCGACTGGAAACGAGTTACCATATCTGGAAAAGGATGTGGCCCTACAACCGAACCAATGATATAATGCGTGTCATCCGGATTATTAATCCAGTAGCGCATGGCCTCATTGGTGGCATCTTTCAAAGTTCTGGAACCAGAAGTAGCTGGAATTACCTCAGCTCCTAAAATTTTCATGCGCTCCACATTCGGCTTTTGCCTTTCCATATCTACCTCTCCCATGAAAACTTTGCAAGGCAAATCCAATAAAGCACAAGCTGTAGCAGTAGCCACACCGTGTTGACCAGCTCCCGTTTCGGCAATAATCTTCTTTTTGCCCAATCGCTTGGCTAATAAAGCTTGTCCAATGGCATTATTGATTTTATGCGCCCCTGTGTGGTTCAAATCTTCTCTTTTAAGATAGATCTTAGCACCGTGTTTCTCAGAGAGTCTTTTCGCTAAATATAAAGGTGTGGGTCTTCCAACATAATCCTTCAATAAAGCCTTGAATTCTTCTATAAATTCTGGCTCTTGTGAAATCTTTAAATAATTATTTTTCAGCTCCTCGATATTCGGATGCAAAAGCTCTGGAATATAAGCTCCACCAAACTCTCCATAATATCCGTTTTCATCTATTTTTATTTCCATGTTTTTTTTAGTTATAAGTTTTAGGTTATAAGTCTTAAGTATGGAATACCTCACTTCCATCTCCCCACTTCAAACTCCCAAAATTATTTCAAAATTCGATCTGAACTAATTCATAATTTCTCATTCATAATTCGCAATTACCTTTCGAACTTTCCCCACGTCCTTTAATCCAGGTTCAACTTCCAGCTTACTATTAAAATCCAGTGCATAAAGATTTTTAGACTTCAAATTTTTCACCATTTCCATATCTTCTACACCCAAACCACCACTGAGGAAAAATGGCTTTTTTATTTTACTATTTTCTAGCACATCCCAATTAAATTTGACTCCATTTCCCCCTGGTAACTTCCCTTTAGTATCAAATAAGAAGTAATCTGCATCAGCATATTTGTTTATAATCTTGGTACCAAAATCATCATCCACTGAAAACACTTTAATAACTTCCAAACCTTCTGATTTTAAGTATTTTACCATTTCTGGAGCTTCATTTCCATGCAATTGAACAATATCAAAAAAGCCTTTATCAGCATAATTTAAAATCACTTCCACGTTCTCATTTACAAAAACACCTACTCTTTCTGTTTCACCAAAATTCAGCTTTATAATTTCCTTCATTTGAGCCTCAGATACATATCGAGCAGATTTTTCATAGAAAATAAAGCCTAAATAATCGGGTTCAAATTCTAATATCTTATGGATGTTTTCCTTATCCCGCATCCCGCAAATCTTTATTTTAAAGTCTTGTCCTTGCATATTTATAAGGTTTTGATTTAAAATTTATACTTTTTGTTTTCCTTCTTCAATAGCCAACAAATTCTTCACTTGCTGGGAAAAACGCTGACAAGCTTTGCCTGGCTCACTGCTTTTCATAAATGAAGTTCCAATTAAAAAGCCATCAAATCCTGCATTTTTCATTGCCACTACATCCTCAGGTGTTTTCAAACCACTTTCCGCAATTTTTGGCACTCCGGCTGGTAATTGATTGGCTAGCTTCTTTGCTACTTCTAAATCTGTATTAAAGCTTTTCAAATCACGACTATTGATTCCCACTAAGTCAACATAATTACCATAATGTGAATCTAATTCTTCCTGGTTGTGAACTTCCAATAAAACCTCCATTCCCAATTCATGCGCTAATGAAGCCAGATCCTGACATAATGATTTATCGATCATAGCTGCAATCAATAAAATTGCATCGGCTCCATGTGCTTTGGCTTCATAAACTTGATAAGGATCTAACATAAAATCCTTGCGAAGAATTGGGCAATAGTTGAATTTTCTGGCTACTTCTAAGTCTTTTAAGCTTCCGCCAAATGAAGGTTCATCTGTCAAAACAGACAATGCACTAGCCCCACTTTGCATATAGCCAATAGAAACTTCCTCTACTGAAATATGCGAATTAATCTTTCCTTCTGAAGGCGATTTCCTCTTTATCTCCGCTATAATCCCTGTTTTCGTTTCGTCCATCACATAGGATTTCAAACTGACTGGCTTTGATTTATAATAAAGCTTCTGCTTCAAAAATTCAACTGGGAATAACTTTTGACGCTCTGCTACTTCTGCTTTTTTATATTCTGCTATTTCTTGTAGTATATTCATTTCTTTTATTTAAGTATTAAGTTTTAGGTTTTAAGTAATATGTAGAGGTATCAAACTTCTAACTTCATACTTCCCACTTTTATATTTCAACCTTATTTCTAATTATTTCATTTTAAACCTATATCCGGTCTGACCTTCGGTACTGACCTAAACTTCCATCTTCCCACTTCTAACTCCTAACTTTTACCCCAACAACTTTTTAAAAACCCCATAGGCTTTTCCCGACTCAATGGCTTCTTTTGCTGCTTCAGTTGCATCTTGCAGGCTATTATATTTTCCTGCTGCTTGTAATGCTAACGCGCTATTGGCATAAACCACAGAATTTTGAGCTTTTGTTCCTTCTCCTTTTAAAATATCAGTGAAGATTTTAGCTGCTTCTTCTATGGTTTCACCCCCATGAATCTCTTCTGCCTTGATTTGTTCCAAACCAAAATCGGTTGGTTTTAAGATTTGCTCTCCTCTAGAAGAAAACACTTTGGTTTCTCCTGTTAGAGAACATTCGTCATATCCTTCTAAATCATAAACCACACTGTATTGTGTATCTGATTCCTGAAATAAGTAAGAATAAATTCGTGCTAATTCATGACTAAAAACTCCTGCCATTTGTTTTTTGGGTAAAGCTGGATTTACTAAAGGACCCAACATGTTAAAGAAGGTTTTAACTCCAAGCTCTTTACGAATAGGCCCCACAAATCGCATAGCAGGATGAAATTTTGGTGCATGCAAAAAGCAAATTCCACTTTCCTCTAATTGCTTTTCTAATTCAGATTGCTCATTAGTAAATTCATAGCCAAAGTGCTCTAGCAAATTCGAACTTCCGCATTTGGAGGAAACTCCATAATTACCGTGCTTCACCACATTTTGTCCGCAAGCTGCTACTACAAATGCAGACATGGTACTTATATTAAAGGTGTTTTTCCCATCTCCGCCAGTACCGCATAGATCCATACCATCATAAGTAGATAAATCAATTGGCACTCGTAATTCCATTAATCCATCGCGAAAACCCGCTAATTCCTCCACCGTCACTGGACGAATCATGAAGAGGGTCATAAAAGCCGCCAATTCTGAATTATTAAACTCGCCCTGACCAATACGTAAGAAAATAGCCTTAGCTTCTTCCTTAGTCAAAGTATTGTATTGTGATAATCTATTTATTAGTTCTTTCATTCTTTTTTAGTCTTAAGTTCTAAGTATTAGGTTATATGTTTTTAGAATCGAGAAAAACTTCATACTTCGATCTTCCTACTTCTAACTACCTATTCCAATTTAAAGCTAACTCCGGTCTGACCTTCGGTACTGACCTAATCATTCTTCATCCAACATCCTTCTCCCTACTTCCCACTTCTAACTTCCAACTCCCACTATCCAATTCCTCAACATCCTTCCACCTTCTGGCGTCATCACCGATTCTGGATGAAACTGCAAGCCACAGACATCATATTCTTTATGCTGCACTGCCATGATTTGGCCATCATCTGAGCGAGCTAAAATCTCCAAATCTTTAGGGAAATCCACCTCATCTATCACCCAAGAATGATATCTTCCTATGCTGATTTCTTTATTTACTCCTTTAAATAAATAATGATCATTTAGAATTGCCTTACTTTGAATACCATGCATAACAGGCTGTATGTTCAAAAGTTTACCACCAAAAGCTTGCCCTATCGCTTGATGTCCTAGGCAAATACCCAAGATTGGCTTTTCAGAAGCATATCTTTTAATTAAATCCAACATGATCCCTGCATTTTCGGGAACACTCGGGCCTGGGGAAAGCAAAATTTTGTCATATTGAGCCACTTCCTCTACTGTAATCTTATCATTTCTGATGACATCAATTTCCACATCAAGATTTTGCTGTCTGATGACCTCCACCAAATTGTAAGTGAAGGAATCGTAATTATCGAGTAATAATATCTTCATTTCCCTTGCTTAGTTTTGGTGTTGATCAAATAAATGTTCTGCTTTTTCCATGGCTTTTCGCAAGGCAAAAAGTTTGTTATGCACTTCTTGTAATTCACTATCAGGGTTAGATAAAGCCACAATCCCAGCACCGGCTCGGTAGTTTAACTTATTGCCTTTGCTGACAAATGAGCGGATCACAATGGCATGATTTAAGTTTCCGTTCAAGCCAATTAAGCCAACTGCCCCACCGTATAAGCCTCTCCCAGTAGGTTCATATTTATTGATTAATTCCAAGGCTTTGTATTTTGGTGCTCCGCTCAACGTTCCTGCAGGAAAAGTGTCTGCCAATAATTTTACGGCTGATTTTTCCGGCACATCTGCTGTAACCTTACTCACTAAGTGAATCACATGAGAATAGAATTGAATTTCTTTGTAAACCTCCACTTTTACATTCTTTCCATGTTTTGATAAATCATTTCGACCTAAATCTACCAACATGGTATGCTCAGCATTTTCTTTTTCGTCATTCAGTAATTCTTCTGCCAATTTAGCATCTGCCTGATCATCTCCACTTCTTCTGTAAGTTCCTGCTATTGGGTTCACATAGGCTTTATTACCTTTCACTCCAACCTGAGCTTCGGGTGAGGAACCGAATAACTTATAATCGCCATAATCGAAATAAAATAAATAAGGAGATGGATTTAATGATCGTAAAGCACGATATACTGTAAATTCATCTCCTTTAAATTGCTGTGAAAAAGCTCGAGAGAGCACCATTTGAAAAACATCTCCTATTTGGGCATGCTCTATTCCTTTATTGATGATTTCTAAGAATTCTTCATCCGTCATATTGGTTTCTTCCTCTCCAACTTTCTTGAACTGAAATTGAGGAACCGAACGATTTAAAATCACTTGAACCAAATCATCACGATCAAAATCATATGTTTTCCCTAGCTGGTGTTCAAAAACATGCAACTCATCTTTAAAATGATCAAAAACTAAAACGAATCTGTAGAAATGATAGCGGAGGAATGGAATATCTTCCTGCACTTTTTCAAAATGGATGTCTTCAAAATACTGAACGCCATCGAAACCTGTTGCTCCGAAAAAACCACTTTCTTCAAAATCCTCTTGAGGAAATAAATCATCTGCCTCAAATTGATTAATGAAGGATTGCAGTTTTGAGGGCAAATCTAATTTACTATCCAGTTTTTCAGTATTGCTAACTCCTTCAATCTCGGTATAAAAAGAATCCTCTGTAGCTTTTACTTCAGCTATGGACTGCACTCCTATGTATGAAAAACTATTTCTTCTAGTATGATAGTCAGAGCTTTCCATTAAGAATGTATGAGGAAATTGATCCCTCAATCTGAGGTAAAGCGCTACCGGAGTGAATGAATCTGCCGGAAGTGTAATGTGTTGCTTTTTGATTTTGGTCATCTTTTAATTCAATTAATTTTATTTCAGAACCTGTCAGGTTTCTCCTAAACAGATTTAATGCTAATTTTTCACTTTTTGATTCCTAATGTTCCCCATTAAACCTGACAGGTTTAGTCAGAAAACAACTCATAAAAAAAGGCTTACCGAATGATCGGTAAGCCTTTTTGTTCGCAATTAAGCATGGCATATCCCTTCATCCGGTTTTAGATGTTTTCTTGTGCCACCACCATGCGTTATTTAATTTATTGATCATTTTCATTAATTCTAAGTCAAAAAAAAACCTCACTTGACAGCGAGGTTTTGAATATTTTATATACCAATGCTGTCTTCTAACTATTAGAAGTCCACCACCAGTTGATATTTGTATTTCTGTTTTGCATTTGCACAAATGTAAACGGCAAATTCAAATAAGCAAAATTATTTATCAGCTTTTTCTGTTTTTTTCTTTGCAGTTGTTTTTTTAGCTGTAGAAGTCTTCTTAGCAGTACTTGCCTTTTTATCAGGTTCAGCCTTTTTTTCTGCTTTTGGTTTTGCAGTTGTAGTTGCTGAATTATCAGAAGAGGCATTTGGTCTTGGCCTTGTATTTCCATAACTCCCTTTCCAGATTTTACCCTTTTTCGATTTTTTATCTCCTTTTCCCATAATGTTATACTTTTTGTTTCAATTAATCTCAATATAATTAAATAAGAATAATTAAACTATTTTAATAAAATTTTATAATTCTTGTTCCCAATATAAATACTTATGCTAACTTGATGAGCAAACATATATTTTATTCAATTTGGAACTATTACTGGATACGGCATTAATAATATTAGGATTTATATTATTAATTAAAGGGGCTGATTTCATGGTAAGCGGGGCTTCTTCTTTTGCCAAAAGATTTAATGTATCAGAAATTGCAATCGGCTTAACAATAGTAGCCATGGGGACTTCTGCACCAGAATTGGTGGTTAATTTAGTTTCTGGTGCCCAGGGTTTAGATGATGCAGTTTTTGGGAATTTGATAGGCAGTAATATTTTCAATTTATTTTTAATATTAGGTATTGCAGGCACTATTCGTCCATTAGTTGTTCAATCAGAAACCGTCTGGAAAGAAATTCCATTCAGCATGGGAATAGTCATAGTATTATTCATATTAGTGAATGATTCTTTTTTCTTTGGAAGTGAAGAAAACACATCCGGACTTGTGGATGGCTTTATTCTATTATTACTATTTGTATCTTTCATTTATTACGTTTTCTACAACGTTAAAAATAATAATCACATAATTGATGTGCCAGATGAAATTCCTGTTCACAACAATTGGATTACTTTATTAATGATTTTAGGAGGTATAACAGGATTGGTTTTAGGCGGGAAATTAGTAGTTGACAATGCCGTAGATATCGCTAGAAGCTTTAATTTGAGTGAGAAACTAATTGGGTTAACTATTTTGGCTGCCGGAACTTCTTTACCAGAATTAGCTACTAGTGCTGTAGCGGCTTACCGTAACAGAGCGGATATAGCAATTGGAAATGTAATAGGTTCTAACATTTTTAATTTAACCTTTATTTTAGGCATAAATTCAGTTGTTAATCCTTTGGTTTTTAATACTGAAATGAATTTTGATTTCTATGTATTGATAGGTGGTTCTATTCTCCTTTTCATATTCATGTTCACCTTAAAAAGCAAAAAGCTTGATAGATGGGAAGCCATACTATTTCTAGCTACTTTCCTAGCTTATATGACCTACATTTTCATCAGAAAATAATGGTTAATACCCCCTGACTATCAACAACTTAATATTTATTTTATTTTATCTTAAAAATAAATTACTTAAAAGAAACTAATCTGAATAACCAGCGTTATCGAATCAGTTTTGAACTACTAATTTGAAAAATAAAGCACTCCAACTGGACATTTCCAGACAACCCAATGACAGCACTTGTGGACCTACAAGTTTACATGCTGTCTATAACTTTTTTAATGAGGAAATAAGCCTTGAAGAAGTCATAAAATCCATTGAATATTTGGATGGTGGCGGAACACTAGCGGTAATGTTAGGAATTGATGCCTTAAAAAAGGGCTTTCAAGCAGAGATTATAACATTCAATTTGAAAGTATTTGATCCTAGTTGGTTTCAAGATGACAATATTAACTTAATAGAAAAGTTAAAAGAACAGCTAAGGTTTAAAAAGACTCCCAAATTTAAGCAAGCCTCCTTAGCTTATATTCAATTTTTGGAAAAGGGTGGGAAAATTACTTATAAGACCTTAAACAAAAATTTATTACAGTCTTATTTGATTCAAGACATCCCAATATTAACTGGATTGAGTGCAACCTATCTCTACAATGAGAAAAGGGAATTTGGAGAAGGACCGGTACTTTATGATGACATTAAAGGTCAGCCATCCGGTCATTTTGTAGTGTTGAGTGGCATTAATTATGAAAATAGCAGTGTTCAAGTAGCTGATCCATTACACGGAAATCCTTTTGATTCACAATTATACTCAGTAGATATTGATCACCTTATTTGCGCCATACTTTTAGGAGTAATCACCTATGATGCAAATTTATTAATTATAAATAAATGAAGATTATTATAACCGTCACTAGCCTAAAAGATTGGGATTTTGACATCCAAGATGTAGAAGTTGTCACGGGTAAGCAGTACCTGACCAATCCTGTTTATTCTAACTTAAAAAATGCTAGGGTTTTTAACCTTTGCAGAGATTACAAATATCAAAACACAGGTTATTATGTATCCTTATTGGCTGCTGCCAGAAAGCATAAAGCCGTTCCGAGTATTAATACCATTCAGGAAATGAAGACCCTCTCTGTTGTGAAAATATTGTCAACAGAATTAGATTCTTTAATCCAAAAGTCACTTAAAGATATAAAATCAGAAAAATTTATTTTAAGTATCTATTTTGGGAAAAATCTTTCCAAGAAATATGATGCATTAAGCGTACAATTATTTAACCTATTTCAGTCACCCTTTATTCGCGCCCATTTCACATTAAGAGATGGTAAATGGGCCATTCAGAATATTTCACCCATTGCATCTGGTGATATACCTGAAGACCATCAAGATTTTGTGCAAGACGCAACCAAGAAATACTTTGAAGCCAAAAAATTCAGCGTACCTGAACGAACAACTGCTGCTTATTCAATGGGCATTTTATGGGATCCCTTGGAGAAAACAGCACCCAGTTCAGAAAAGACTTTGCAAAAATTCATCAAAGCAGCTAATCAAAAAGGGATTCAGGCTAACTTAATTACCAAAGATGATTACAGTACCCTTTCTTCCTATGATGCTTTGTTCATTAGAGAAACAACAGCCGTAAACCATCATACTTTCCGCTTTGCCCAACGTGCAAAAGCGGAAGGATTAGTGGTGGTTGATGATCCTGAAAGCATTATAAAATGTAGCAATAAAGTCTATTTGGCTGAGCTGTTGAAAATGCACCAAATTGATGCACCTGAAACTATGATTATCCATAAAGAAAACATCAATATTGCACCTGATGTTTTAGGCTTCCCTATCATTTTGAAACAACCCGATAGCGCTTTCAGCCAAGGCGTGAGCAAAGCTGAAAATATGGTCGAATACAAAAAGAAGGTAGCTGATTTGTTGGAGAAATCTGATCTAATTGTTGGGCAACAGTTTTTGCAAACGGATTTTGACTGGAGAGTAGGCGTCTTCAATGGTGAGGCAATATATGCTTGCAAATACTATATGAGTAAGCAACATTGGCAAATTGTTAACTGGAATAAAAACGGGCAATACGGAAAGGTAGAGACTATGCCTGTGGAATTAGCGCCACCTGCTTTAATTAAGACAGCCGAAAAACTTTCCAAACTAATTGGAGAAAGTCTTTACGGAGTGGATATCAAACAGAAAGGCAATAAGTTTTTTGTAATTGAAATCAATGACAATCCTAATATAGATACAGGCGTGGAAGATGCTGTGCTGAAGGATAAATTATATAGTAAAATGATGGATGTGTTTTTAAGCCGCATCCAAAAATCTAAACAAGTGGTACTAATTTAATATGGAAGCAATAAACCCAACCAAAATCTATTCGCTATTTGAATGCATCGGAATAGAGTTGGAATATATGATTGTGAATCGGAAAACATTAATGCCTGCTCCTATTTCTGATCAATTGATTTTAAAAAAAATTGGGCAAATCACAGATGAACTTGAAAATGGAAGTATCAGCTGGTCCAATGAACTAGTTTTACACGTTTTGGAATTGAAAACCACTAATCCTATGCCTGGAGTAGAAGGATTAGCGCATGATTTTCATCAAAATATATTGGAAATCAATGAGATTTTGGAGCCTTTGGATGCTCAGTTAATGCCAACTGCCATGCATCCATTATTTAATCCAATTACGGATGTAAAATTGTGGCCACACGAGCGAAATGAAATTTACAGTAGATACAATCAAATATTTGATTGCAAAGGACATGGCTGGGGAAATTTGCAGAGTATGCACATCAACTTGCCTTTTGCCAATGATGAAGAATTTTATTTGCTGCATGAAGCGATAAGGCACATCATGCCTTTAATTCCAGCCTTAACGGCCTCCTCTCCTATTTTTGAGGGACAGAAATCAGAGATTTTGGATAACAGATTGGCTTTCTATGAAAAAAACCAACAGAAAATACCTTCTATTACAGGAAAGGTAATTCCCGAATCAGTGGCGAATAAGGCGGAATATGAAAAAGTAATTTTCAAAAGAATATTTCAGGATATAGCTCCTTATGATAAGGATAAAAGTTTACAGCATGAATGGCTGAATTCAAGAGGTGCGATTGCCCGATTTGACAGAAATGCCATAGAAATCAGAATAATTGATTTGCAGGAATGCCCAGCGGCAGATCTTGCTATAGCTGAATTTGTAGTGCAGGCTTTAAAATTTATCATTCCACGCATTAAAGAACATAACCCAATTGATGAATATGAGCTCTATGATATTTATAGATTGGCTTTAGAAAAAGGTGGAAAAAGCATGATCTCCAATGAAGACTATCTACAAATTTTCGATTTGGATAAAACGGGAAAAGTGAACATAGAAGATGTATGGAGACATATTTTCAAGCATGTTTATCTATCGGAAGATAAAAAAGACATCATTCAATATATTCTTGATAATGGCAACCTTTCACAACGGATCTTAGCAAACCTAAAGAATAAGGTGTGGTCGGATGAAAACATCAAAAAAGAATATGCGGTATTGGTGGATTGTTTGAAAGATAATAAGCTTTATGAGCTAAGGTAAGAATAGCTTTATACCGGAAAATTGATCCAGATAAATCGGGACAGAGATGACGCCCTCAATGTTCTTAAGTTAAGGAAATTTCCTTAACGACTTTTTCGCTAAAGCGAAAAAACTTTTGTTTTCTTTTGTCTCTCTCCCCGATAAATGCGGGACAGGTCGTGGTTGGAATTTGCTAAAGTTGATAAAGATTACCACCATTATTTGTTAACCACAAAAGATACAATAGAACACAAAGGAAAATAACCTTGGTTATTTTTTAGGATTACAGTGAACAATATGGCTTCAAGGCTTAATTTATTAGCATTGATGACAACATGATAATATTCTCAAATAAAAGTAATGACAAAGTTCATCTTCAGTTGTGAGCATGGGGGCTATGAAATCCCCGAGCTTTATCAATCCTATTTCGCTGGACAAAAAGCTGTATTACAAAGCCATAGAGGCTGGGATAAAGGTGCTTTGGAAATAGCAAAATACATTAGCCGAAGAGCAGATAGTAAATTGATTTCCAATTCTGTAAGCCGATTATTGATTGAATGTAATCGAACTTTGCAGCATGAAGATTTATTCTCCGAATTTTCTAAAATCATGCCTCATGATATGCTTAAAAATCTGGTGGAAGAATACTATTTACCCTATCGAAATTCAATAGAAAGAAAGATAGAGCAACATCTACATCATAATCATCAAGTGATTCACCTCTCTTTTCATAGTTTTACGCCTGTTTTAAATGGCGAAACCAGAAAAACGGAAATCGGAATTCTTTTTGATCCTGCCAATAAGCTAGAGCAAGAATTTGCTGAAGCCTGGAAAGCAAGTATAGAAGAAAAAATGGATAGCTGGAGGGTAAAATTCAATTACCCCTACAAAGGCACTGATGATGGATTAACGACTTATTTCAGAGGTAAATACAAAGAAAATTATGCGGGCTTAGAGCTGGAAGTCAACACGAAATTGATGGATTGTTATCCTATGCACCAAATAAGCAACTGGGTCTTCCCTCCTATTTCTTACCACAAAGGGAAAAAGGATAAAAAGAAAGCCTAAGGCTTAAATAACCGCAAAGGCGCCAAGACGCAAAGAGAATTGGAAAGCCTAAGGCTTTTGATTTAACCACAAAGGTCCAGAAGAATTCACAAAGTTTCACGGAGAAAATATTTACAATTCTTAATTTTTCTTTGCGAAAACTTTGCGCCTTGGCGTCTTTGCGGTTAAAAATCAGCCTTTGGCTGACCTATTGTTTTCTTTTGCCTCTTTTGCGGTAAATAAAAAGCTTTAGCTTTCCTCTGCGTTCTCTGTGAAAGTCTCCGTGTAACTTTGTGGTTAAAAAAAATGTGATTTATTATGCATGCCTACTAGTTTTTATATAATTTCAGGCATGCAATCAGAAAGTCTATTTATTGAAAAGGAAAACTACAAACTTCACCTCAAACGATTTTACACAACGGAGAATGCTCCTTCCGTATTTCTAGTTCATGGCAGCATAGAAGACGGCAAGATATTCTATTCCAAATCAGGTAAAGGCTTTGCGCCTTTCTTAGCTGAAAATGGTTTTGATGTTTTTGTAGCCGACTTAAGAGGAAGAGGAAAAAGCACCCCACATCCAAGTCGAGATAATAATTTCGGAATGGAATCTGCATTTGAAGAAGACATTCCTGATTTCATTGAAAAAATAAAGAATATTACTGGAAAAGAACCCGATCATTGGATCTCCCACAGTTGGGGTGGTGTGCATTTGATGGCTTATTTGGCTAAAAATGAAGCGCCCACTTTAAAATCTATGGTCTTTTTTGGAAGCAAAAGAGATATACGTGTGCAGAATTTTAAAAAGTGGTTGATTGTAGATTTATTATGGTTTGGCTACTGCACATTCCTTGCTAAAACGAAAGGTTATTTACCCGCCAGACAGTACAAAATAGGCAGTGCTGATGAAGCCAAAGACTATTTTTCTGGAAGTGAACAAATGGGTGCGCTCGAGAGACTGGAAAGACCTTAGAGACGGCTTTGATTATGCCGCTGCACTGCAAAGCAAAACGCTACCGCCTATTCTTTCCATCACAGGTGCCAACGATAAGCAAATCGGTCATCCTGTGGACTGCAGGCGTTTACTAAAAGAAATTGGTGATCAAGATAACTTCACTTTCAAAGTAATAGGCAAAAAGCAAGGCTATAAACACGATTATGATCATATCAATTTGCTTACGCATAGAGATGCTAAAGATGATCATTTTCAGGAGGTTTTAGAGTGGCTGAAGGGTTAAACTTAGCACGCGTTTAGCTTTGCAACACGCGCTATGGTAGTCTTTTCTTATTTATGCTCGGTGATACCATCATTACTTAACTCAATAAAGCTACTTCTCTCCAACGCATTCTTTATAATTAAGGAGTTATTTCTAAACAAGTCAAATAATTGTTTATTCTTCAGATTTCCAGTTGTGATTAAGAATAGCTTCTTTGGTTTCCCTAAAGTCATATTTGAGTGGTAAAAGTCAAAATCTTTGGTTACCACAATAAGGTTTTCACGATCAGCAAACTCAGTAATTTCTAAATCAGGTGTTTCATCTCCTTTAGGAAGTTCATCAACATGGATAGACTCCAAACCAATTTGGTTAAGAATTTCGCATAGCTTTACTGGAAGTTGTGCATCCACAATTAACTTCATACAGAAATTTTAGTGTAGCTCGAATACTTCGTTATTTTCCTTGCATACTCCAAACATGCCAAAATATCTTCTTCTTCCAAATTAGGATAATCTTCTAATATTTCAGCATGCGTTGATCCTGCAGATAAGAGATCAAGGATTAGATCTACTGTATATCGCTTCCCTCTAATAGTTGGTTTACCATGACATATCTCAGGGTTGATTGTGATTCTATTGATATGTGAGTTTTCCATATGATAAAGTTACGAAATATTAATTTAATTCGTTTTTATAGAGACATTTATTAAGAAATAAGGTGCTTAAGAAAAATCTAAATTCAAAGTAATAGGCAAAAAGCAAGGCTATAAACACGATTATGATCATATCAATTTGCTTACGCATAGAGATGCTAAAGATGATCATTTTCAGGAGGTTTTAGAGTGGTTGAAGGGTTAAACTTAGCGCGCGTTTAGCTTCGCAACGCACGCTATGGTCGAACGGAGCTGATTTTCAGGTAAATATCATTTGGTTCTTTCACCTATCCATTCGGTAATAATGTTTAGTGCTATTGGCGAAAAAGTTTGTTCTATTGACGCATACTCATTTGGCAAACCTGTTTCGCTTTCCTGAAATAAGTGATTGAGACTTTCTAACTCCTTCACTTGAACATCTCTATTTCCACCTTCAGAAAGTGCTTTCTCAATTGCTTCCAGATTTTCTTTAGCCGGCACTTGCAGATCATTCTCACCATTTATCGCTAACACAGGACAGTCTACTTTTTGAAGCACTGGAGCGGGATCAAATTTGATAAAATCTACAAACCATGGTCTCGACATTTGTTCTGCTATGGTTTTTACTTGTTGTTCAGGAATCATCCCACCAAATTGGGTGGTAAAGTATTCAGTTAACTTTTGCTGCAATTGCTCCTTATTCCTGTCAGAATTTAATATGATGGTATAGACTCCTTCCATATTTAATTGGGCTTGTGCCACTACTTCTTCCGGCACTCCCATTTTTCGTTCAATGGAGGCTTTCTGCAGGAGCATCAATTCATCTCCCCTGATACCAGAACCCGCTAGCAATACTATAAAAGCGACTTCTTTTTCTCTTTCAGTAGCCACAATTGGTGCTATATTTCCTCCTAAACTATGACCCAACAATCCAATTTGTTTCCTATTGATCTTTTTATGGGCTTTAAGATAGTCTAAAGCACTTTTAGTATCCTCTACAAAATTACTAATTCCGCTTTCATTATAGTTGCCCTCAGATTTAGCAGTACCTCTGTCATCAACTCGAAGAACAGCTATACCATTTCTAGTGAGGTGATCCGCAATGACCAAAAAAGGCTTGTGGTTCATCAGTTCAGAATTTCTGTCTTGTGGGCCGCTCCCACTGATCAGAATTACAGCTGGAAAATCAGCTCCCTTTTTAGGATAAGTCAAAGTACCCGCCAGTGAGATTCCGTCAATCGTATTTTGAAACACTACTTCTTCTACTTCATAGCTATAGGGTGCTTTTGGTTCTTGTTCCCTAATGGCCTGAGCATTCACTTGAAAGCTTAGAACAAAAATTACTAGTATATATAACCCTCTCGTTTTCATGATAGTTGATTTTTAAGCTTCCGGAATTTTAAAAAAGAATAGATTACCGGTACAAGACTTATGATAAGCGTGATGGACATAAAAACAATAAAGTTAATTTGCTTCTCGAAGATAAGGCACGACAAAACCACCATTATACCTCCAATGAACCACATCTTGCCCGCCAGTTTATGAGTAGCTTTCCATACCTCTTCGTTCTCCAGAGTCCATGGAGTTCTAATTCCTATAAAGTAATTGGCTTTTATTGTTTTAAAGTAATTCCCTAGTATGAAGTAAAGCAAGCCAACCCCTAGCAGGAGGTAGTTCGGGTTCGTGACAGATCCACTATTTGCGGAATAAATAATAAATAGTGCAAGGATGGATACAAAGGTGGTCAGCAAAAATCGAATACTATCATACTTTCCTCCCATTTTCTGGAGCTTATTTTTAGGATCGATTTTAGGGACAAGTAATAGTAAAAAATACGTCAGAACAGGCAATAATAATATAACGAGAACCAGTTCTGTTTTATCACCATATCGGTTCACTTCCCCTTGCAAATTCCAGTGCACTGGCACTTTATTAGGTAAATCATTCCAGACATACGCTAGATATACAATCGGCAATAGCACAATCGCAATGAGTGGTAGTTCTTTTTTAAGCTTCATAGTTTATTTTTTTAAAGTCATAATCCAGTTCATTAAATCTTCCAGTATTGTGGTATTGAGTGAGTATTCAATAAACTGTCCTTTTTTCTCACTCGTGATTAAGTCTGCCCTTTTGAGAATATCAAGATGATGCGAAATACTTGGCTTGCTCATATTAAATCGTTCAGCAATTTGTCCGGCATTCAAATTCTGATCTTTCAGCAGCTCTATTATTTCGCGTCTGGTTTCGTCATTAAGGGCTTTAAATATTGAATTCATTCATTTAGGTATTTAGACAAATATCTAAATAACTTGACGCAATTCAAAAATAAACACCTAATTAATTGAAAATTAAAGATTTATCGACTTTTCAAATATATCAAGCTAAATTCTGATTGCCAGCCATGTGGCTGGCAATCAGAATTTCATTCAAAGTTTGTCAGTTCAGAAAGAACCTTCGCGTACATGGGTAGAATCTCCGTTATGAACCTTCATTTCCAAGGCCTCATACTGCTTTGCTATATTTTGTGTATTTACTTTTTCTTCATTTAGTAAATGCTGCTCGAAGAAACTATCCACGAGTTTCGTTACGATTTCTATACCCAAATAAGGATCAATATCGCCAGTACCTGCCAAAGCCTTAACTGGAATCATGAAAGGAATATCCATGAAATTAGGGTGACCGGAATTTAACAACTTTGTTTCGTAGAAATAGTCAGTGCTTTTATTGATGTAAACATGTGAATTCATATCCTCGTGATCTGCCGGCCAATCCGCTGAAATGTATAGATAAGGGATTTGATAAGTCGTATCGATCATCTCACCCCATTGAATACCGTCTAAGTTCGCTGCAGCTTTTATTCTTTCATCTTGTATGGCCAATCGTCCTACTGACCCTCCTCCTACTGAATGCCCGAGTGCACCTATTTTATTCAAATCTAGTTTGTTGGCAAAAGGTCCTTTGCTATTCCATTCCTCTAATAAATTCAATACAGATTCCATATCTTTCGCCCATCGGCCCTGAATATCTTTCTCAAAATAATTTCGAATAGCCGGAGCCGCTATTTGATGTCTTTTTTCATAGCTAATTCCATCTTTAAATGCTTTCCTCATAGGATCCAAAAGTTCAGCATTCCATTCTGAAATTTTTTGCTGATACCCATAATCAAAGAATTTCTGCCTACCATCAGGGAAGCTGGCACCTAAGCTTTCGTAGGTATGATTCATATTAATGATGATATAACCTTGACTTGTCAGCTCAGTAAGCAGTGCATAATAGCCTGTCGCTTTGGAACCATAACCATGTGAAAAAAGTAGTACAGGGAAAGTGCCTTCCGCAACGGGCAGATCAGGATAAACAAAAGTTTTGACATGATCCAAAAAATTCAGCGCGTTAGCTGGCAAACCATATTTTGTGGCAAAACCTGCTCTACTACTTGGATCTATATAGCTTTCTCCTTCTAAATCATCGGTCTCAGCATTACTCGGGTACCAAATTTTACACAGAAATTCCCGTTTATCGCTTTCGTCCTCGGTAATCTTCTCAGGCCTATCTGTTTTTACATGGATTAGTTCTGTACCTACTTCGTATTTACCTCGTGGTTCCGGTAGATCAAAAACAGGTAAAACCATAGGCAGAACCCAAGCTAAAATGGCGAAAATCGAGAATAGTATATAGCCACTTACTCGTAAAAAGTTTAAACGAGCCGGTTGTGAAATATCAACAGCTTTTATTCGCCACCCTACTAGCAGCAGCAGAAAATAAACAGGAAACATTTGCCAACGCGCCCCATCAATCAGCAGATGCAAAGCCAACAAAAGCAATAGAAAAACTAAAATATAATTGGATCGAAACTGTAGTAGGATTTTCCTTTTGACAAAAGGAAGTACAGTGACCACCACTAGCAAAATGATTTCAAGAGTTCTCATAAGATTCTGAATTTGATTGTATTATTGTTTTTACAAATATAGAGACATGCCCTCTTTAACACAATATAGAGTACCTTCTGAAAATGGTTATCTATCGACTGAAAAGGTCTCTTTAAAAAAATCACTTTATTAGAAAGGCATATTTTTTAAAATACAGTAAGAGAGAACTCTTTTTCCCATAGCATATGATTACACGATCATCTTAACCTTCACAACGCGCTTGAGCAGACATACTTTCTAAACAGTCTATTTAACAATAAGCTTTCCTACGTACTCTTGATTGCCAAACTCAAGGCAGTAAAAATACATGCCTTTTTTCAAGGTATTAATTATTATTTTCTCATTATTTTTGATAGGTTCAGAGAGCATTTTAGTTCCGTTTATATTATATAGGGTAACATTTGCATCTTGAAAAGTTGCTTTAAAATTAACGCTAATAAATTCCGAAGCAGGATTAGGATATACTCTTAAGGGGTCACCATACTGACTACCTTCTATTTTTGTAACCACTTCTCTTTCATGAGTGGAATAATAAAATTTTGCTACACCAAATTTTTCAGTTTGATTACTATTCAACTTCAATCGACCTGACTCTATACTTAAGATTTTATGGTGAAAAATAGACTGCGGATAAGAATTTAAAGTTGAGCTAGGTAGCAACATTTCATCATTACTTACTGAATAATCGAAATTCAACAATTCCACTACGGTACTAGGATTAGTATCCCAGATCTGCCTTCGGTACTCAACTAATTCGTCTTCATCGCTATAAGAATACTGAACGGCATTGATTGAGTCCCATACATTTTGATTCTTATTCCATTCAAAATTAATACGAGCACTTATGTCTCCCGCCTCATTATGGTATTGGATAAATTCTCTTGACGATGGAATAAAACTACCAGGCAAAATCTCCCAAGTTAAAAAAGTTATTTCCTCAGAATTTTGGCTCTCATTGTATTGATGACTAGTACTGGAAAATGGCCTCCAATCCCCTATATTATTACCTTGAAGCCAAGGCTTAATATAAGTGCTATCATGCAATAATTGGCCTGCATCATCATAATAAAAAGTTGTGATTCCAATATTTAACCATTCCCTATTTTCTAAAAAATTATATCTATATACAGAATCTGATACTAAAAGATTCTCGCTACTATAAGTGTAAACATTCCTTTGTTTATAATGCCATTCACCTGATTTAAAGAAGCTTTCTGTTTTTTCAATTAACTTATTATTGACATTATAAGCGTATTGGATTCGATTTCCAGTTCTTCCTATTACGTGGAATTCTCTTATTTTAATATGATTTGTCTCATTGTACTCTTTTATTTCTTTCGTTAAATCAAGCCATTCATTGCTACTTTTATCCCAGACAGACTGAAGGATAAGAGTATCGTTATAATTGCTATCATAAGAAATGCTGAGCTTATGTAAGGGCTTATTCCATTTCTCAACTTCTTCATCATATCCATATCGAACGATACTATCGAGCTGCTGATATTCAGCTTGCCTTGGATCTATGGGGAATGAATGCTGCATCTGCTGATTTACTTCGAAAAAAGGTGACTTGAAATCTGGATTTGCTGGCAGATCCAAGACCTGACTGATTGCTGATATATGAGTAAATATACCAATTGCCAAAAAAACGACTTGTCTAATCATTACTATCTAATCTTTACTAATTTACGAGTGCAAACATGCTCATAAATTCTATATGTAAAGTTGTCTCCAGATAACTTCGTGCAAAATGCTTTATCTACAATCCTTCTTTCATCAATTTTCTCTTTTCATTGCTATACTGCTGAGGGGTCATATTTAAATAACTGGCTATATATTTATCAGGGGTATCTTTTATCATCATATGGGCACGACTCACTGTTTCATGGAAAAGCCTTAGTCGCTTAGTAGGATTTTTATATTGGAGTAAAAACATTCGGTTTTCACGATCTAACAAAATATTTTCATATACTTTAAACATAAGATAAGCGAACTTACTATTAGTCTTTGCTAGCCAATCTATATCCTCTTTCATCATATATACAACCTCAACATCTGTAATAGCTTCTTGGATTTCCAGTGAAGGTTCCTTGCTTAGATAGCTTTTTAAACTGTTGAATGACAAGCCTTTGGGTGTGATATTAACGGTTTTGGGTTGATCATCTTCATATATATACTGATGAACAACACCTTCTACCACTACATTTGCCTTTGTTTCTATCTCTCCCTCTTTTAGAATAGAATCGCCTTTTTTGTAAGATTTTTTCTTGATATATGGACCCAATAGATCATAAATTTCATCGTCCAATGGTATCACTAAACTAAAAAAATCAAATAGAACCTGACCTTCAACTGTGTTATTGTCTTTCATTGAACTTCATGTTTTGACTGTAGATCTAATAGTTTCGACTGTATTCATCCTGCTTTTAATAGTCTCTCATAAAACGTAAAGAAGGATTTGCAACGCTTAAAAAACGAGTTTGTTTACATGCAAAAGTATATAAAAACATCTTTAATTCAATTAAGCAAATTCAATAACTTGCTAAAAAAAATCCATCATTCTTCCCCCAGATTCTAAATAGTTTGCTTTTCAGCTAAAGCTCGTTTTTTCAAATCTCTTAGATATTCTGTGCTTGACAGTGAAATCAAATTATAATAAACTCCTGCATACTATTACCGCAGAAAAACAATTAATTCTGATTCACTATTTATGGACATTTTGTTCTTCATAATTAGCTACATTATTTGACTGAAATTGCCACATTGCCAACCTTATGTCCAAGTTCCACATATTGGTGTGCCTCCACAATCCTTTCTAGCGGAAATATCTTGTCAATAACAGGTGCTTCGCAACGCGCGCTATGATAGAAGATGATTTAATAGGAATCAGGCTAAACCAATCTACATTAAGCAGTTTTATTGATTTTGAAGCAGCTGCTTCATGTGTTCGATTGCATATCGTAATACATCCGTATCATCCTCTACATAAACATCCGGAGCAATTCCGTAAGGATCAATCGGATTTTCTTCTACATCTCTAGCTCGGAAAGATGACGGATAAGTCAACTTAAAGCATCCGATTTCAGTAGTTAGTCCATTAAAGCCATCTACTACTCCTTTTGTATTCTGACCGTATACCACTACTTTACCGCTTTGATTAGCCTTATACACAAAAGTCTCTCCCGAACTACCTGCATTAGTAGCCAGTAAGATTACTTTCTGAGGGCCGGAATATAGCGTGTCCGCTTCGAGGGTGGAGGAATAGCCTTCTGTCTGATAAAAAGCAGTGCCTTTTAAAGACATCACAAAATCGTATAACTGCCGTTCTTCTTCCGTAAAATCTTCCACAGCTTTACCCTTTAAATCACTTTGCTCCAGGAATCTCTTAATATTATCATCACTCATCCATAATCCTGAATTTGGCACTTCAACGGGGCCATCCAAAATATAAGGCAAGATAGGATAATAGACTCCATCATTGCCACCACGATTATCGCGAACGTCTACAATAATAAAATCAGCTGCTACTAATTTCTCGTGATTGGCTTTCATAATGCTATCAACATGGGCTGCATCTACCGTATAAAAATCGGGGAATCTTAGGTAAGGGATATTGTCCACTTCTGTAAAGTGGAATTGATCATACTTGCGCTTTATTTCAGAATCAGCAGTCATATTTTTACTTTCTGGCCAGATTTTAGTCCAGCTTCTATAGCTCCCAAAGTCTAATTTCTCTATGCTCGTTTGCTCCGCTTTCAGCTGTTCTGGCGAATGATCGCTCATGAAATACGTTGCCTGAAAATTCGACCCGAAATCAGTGCTAAGTTTGAATTTTATCTCATTCTTCTCCCAATTTTCGCTTTGGCTTTCCAATACAACTCCAACAAAATCATCTTCATTTTTTGAAGGATTTGGGATAATGGCTACTCGATACCCACTGTTTTGCCATATTCCAAGTACCGGATTTTGTCCATAGGCTTTTTTCTTGTATTCTGATTTAAACTTAACTTCCGTAATGGCTATTTTTTCATGATTATCCTCCCCTGTAGCATTTAGCTGGATATAATTGTGTTTGTCTCTAAAAAAATCTAACCAACGCTCCAGCACTAATTTACACTCCTGAAGTGACTCCGCTTGCTGCGCCTCAGTTCTCATGATATCGGTATGCGCTTTGTATAAAGCTCTATTGTCATCTGTAACTTTAAACTGAAAGAGTGAGTAATTTTTCTCGTAGATATTGACCGTTTTTTCAAATGATTCTTCACAATCACAGTTTTGCGCTTGTAAGGAAAAAAGCATAGAAAGTGACAAAAAGAAGGTTAAGGTCGGTTTTAAGATAGTTTTCATAGGGTCTTGCTTACTATATGTTTGGTTCTTTGCGTTTAGAAACGCTAAACATAACATTTTATAAAGTTCTCCGCAATATGAACTGTTAAATAAATTGATTTTATTTTTTCGAGTGCTGTGCACTCAACTTCTCTCAGCCTATTCAATCAAAATAAGAGAATGCTTATTGGAATTATAAAGGAGGTAATTTTGATTGGCTAGCATGTGGAACATGCTAGGACTAGGGCGATGCTTGTATCAAAAAGAATGAATCAAATTCTCTTCTCCAATTATGGTGTCTAATTTGTACATTTCTCCAAGGGATATAGCAAAGTCTCTCGAGATAAGTTCTTGATAGATTGTGTCATTTTCTGATAAATACTTTTCGCCTTTTTGATCCTCTAATATTCTTACTTTAGTATGATTAATTTTCAGTTGTTGCGAGTCAAAATCAATTTGATAGTTCCATTTATCAGCGTTCCTACCAAAATTGGAATTTAACTTTGTATTTATGAAAATATGAATTTGTTGTAAATAGAAATCATCCTCAATGTATTTGAAAGTTTCGGTATTCTTCTGTTGTGAAAGACCTGAAGGATTAAAGTTTTGTTGAACAATTAGACTTGAAAGTGAATCTATCCCCACAACAGTATTTTTAAAATCAGCAATCTTATATCCCTTTATTAATTCCCAGTGATCATTGCTCTTTCTGTAAATTTCGAGCTCCATAAAATTACAAGCAGTATCAAACATTGAAAGACAGTCCGATTTTTCGTTGCTCTTGTTCACAATAACTACTTCCATTATTGAGTCATTGTCTATGTTGATTTTAAAGTGCTGATCATACGGCTCCTTACTTTTAAGAAATTCCTCAACTGTTATATCTGTAGAATCTGAATCTTCAACTTTTCTATTCTGCATGTTATTGTTTGTGCAGTATGAGAACATCGTAAAAATTAATATTATTCCAATTCTATTGATTAACAATTGTTTTAATTTATACATAATTCCTTCTTCCTAGTGATAGTGTTGCATTATCTATACTTTAATCCAGCAACATGGACATTATAACTAAAATCACCAAAAAATCATTATTAAATGCTAAAACCTCCACCATGCAGACATGGGAACGAGGATGACAGAAAAGATGGCGACCAAAAGATTGTTATCCATTTGATTTGATTTTGAGTTACTGAAAAGACTCAACTTTTTTACTGTGCAATTTAATGTTTTTTGGAAAAGGTTTATTGGTATTGGAAGGGAAGTAATCGTGCTTAACCACCCTTCATGGAGTGTACATGGGCCAGCGAAATAACTATTTTGATTGTTTCATTAAAGCTCCACAGTGAAAGTTAAAAATTTAATCACAGTAATTAGACATATATTGCTTTGCAGTAGTAAATCCATTTTCAGAAGCTTTGATCCAATCATTACAAGCCTCAGCCTTTCGTTTCAAGTAATAGTAGGCTATTCCTCGGTTTGCATAAGCACCATAAAATTCAGGGAATTCCTTTAAGGCTTTAGTATAATTTTGCGCGGCTTCTTTATACTTTTTTAATTTCAAATAGCTATTCCCTCTGTTAAAAAAGAGTAAATATTTTTGAGGGTTATCATCTTTCACAAAATGGATCGCTTTATTATATTCTGAAATCGCTTCTTTTAGTTTATTTTGATTTTGATATACATCACCAGTAAACATATAAAGGTCAGCTTCCTCAGGGTGGTACTGCTTTGCGTTTGTATAGGCTTCAAGAGCACAATTATTATCCTCTAATTTTAGACAGGCGTCAGCAAGATTATAAAAATAAATAATTTGTGAGTTATCGAGTTCTATGGCCTCTTGAAATTGTAAAATCGCTTTACTATACTGACCGTTCTCCAATAAGGTATATCCTTTGTTATTAAGCGTGCCAGCCTCTTTTTGTGTTTGGTATAATTCTTCAACATCTTGAGAGTATGTTGTTCGGGCTAGTATAAAAAAGATCAAGATAAAAACTTTCATAAATAATAAATCTTAGACATGATTATGACAGAATGTTATGCTCAGTATTTACCACCACTTAGCGTTTTCTACTTCTCTTGCTTTTTGTGTTTCAGGTTTATCAGGATCACCGAATTGATCTAAGTAGGTTTGCCAACCTTTGTTCATGTACTGATCATTTGGGAAGAATTCACCCGCGCCCATATCGAGATCCCCACTTTCTGGGATTCTATAGTCACCCCAATTACATTGGTATTCTTTTCCAGTTTTATAACTTATCCAATAGCCGTTAAACATATTGTTAGAGTAACCATCTGCTCCAATCATCATTGCATCATATTCAACTTCGTTTTCTTCGTCTATTAGCCAGTATGAATGGAATATACCTTCAAATTTGCCAGAGCCGTTTTTCTTGGTGTCTTCATAAAAACTATATGTGCCATTAATTTTGCCGTGAGTAAATTCTGGATATTCATGTCTTATTAATTCCTCAATCTCTTTAATTTGAATTATCCCTTGAAAAGTAGAAATATTGTCTTTGAGTTTAGTTTTACCAAAAACAAAATATTCAAGGGGATTATTGGTATTTTGAACTACAGAAATAAAATGAATGTAAAACCTTTGATATGAATCACCAAAAAAACCTATTGGTTCTGTTCTTTGAGATTCCTGTGTTCTATCATCGGTTTTAAATTTTTCACCAATAAACACCTTACTAAAGTCCAGTGTTTTATTTTCAGTTGTTTTGTCAATTAAGTTGTTGCTATCTTGACTAAACATAGGAAGAGAAAAGAAGTGTAAAGTAAGTAAGACTATTATTTTATTCATAGGTTAGATATATTTAGTACAACGGTGATAACATGGGGCTCATGGCATTTCAATGCTCCAAACTATCAAACCGCTATATATTTTATTAAATGTGAACATACTCAATTTTAGAACTATCTGCCAAATCACCTATATTTATTGTTTTGGGAAGTATTTATTCAAATTCCTTATCTATTTCATCAATCATTTCTTGCAACTCTTTAAAGTTACTCTCCAAAGCATCAATAAAAATAGAAAGTTCAAATTCATCACTAATCTTGTTGTCAATTAGGTCTCTTTTGAGTCGATTAAATATATAGTCTAATTTCTGAGTTGTATATTGAACTCCTTGTAAAGCTTCAATAGTGAAGTAACGATCTTTAATTCCTTCTTTTACTTTATTATACCCTTCACAAATTATATCAAAGTTCATACCTGCTAAAGGATAATCACGACCAACATTTTCATAAAGTTTAGAGAATTCATAATGAAAATCATTATGGATAAAATCAGCTAGCTTTTTACCTTTAAACTTATTCTTATGTTTTTGAAAGTCAGATTCCAATTTTCCCATTGTCTCGGTTAAAATATTTTTAATAAGGTCATCTTGTGTCTCTATGCACTGTATGATATTTATGTCCTCAAATTTTGATGTTTCTCCAGTTTTTGGATAATAAGAAGCTAGAGTAAATCCACTTTTTTTAATTGATGCCCTTCCAATGAAATGAAAAGATTTATCATTTCCTCTTTTTGTGGGATGACCAATTGAATTATTTCTATGCTCTCTTATTTGGTATAAATCCGGATATTCTGTTTTGAAATTAATTGTTTTATCATATAGTGCCGAAAGCAGATTATTTGCTGCGTCCTGTTGAATATTTAAGGCTTGCATTACTCCATAGATAAATAGATATCCACCGTTATTTGAAGAAAAGTCTTCAAGGTTTAAATATGAATCTATTGCCAATTGGGTATCTTCAATTGCGTCAAGAGAAGTCCATAACTTATTCCATTTAATTCTATCTTGGAAGACCAATTCTCTTTTCCATGGATGATTACATAAATCTCTAATATTTCTCGAAAGTTCTTTCATCGTATTTTACCCACAACGGTCTGCATATGGTTTCATGGCATCCCGCAGGGTGCTATGCACTATATACCTTGTTTAAGCCGTTTTTTCAATATACTTTGGGTTGTCCATATCTTTTTGCCATAGTTCCTTAATCTTTTTAATTTCTTCATTGCTTATTAAAACCATTTCAGATTTTGATTCGGCTTCTAATAATCTGTCCAAAATAATTCTCCTTCCTTCAAGTGTAAATGGACCTAATCCCTTTTGACCATTTCTTCTTTGATTGCACCTGTATTCTGGATTGTCTCTAAAAACTGAAATCCAATTTCTGAATTCGTGTAAGTGAGTAAGTTCAGAATACCCATTTTCAATCATTTTTGAAATTGATTTATCCTTCCGCACTACTGTACATGTCCAACATCCGAACCTACTACTCCCGCATGATTTACCTGGTAATTCTCTGTAAACAGGGCATTCAGAGCCTGCGTCTTTGTAAAGTTCCCCCTGTTTTTGTGAGTCTATACTATTAGGAAAATCATTGAATTTTAATGTTGCCCAAACGTCTTTTAATGAATGATGAATTATTGGACTAAAAATTTGGTTTCTTGTTGACCCATTTTGAGTTAGATAATATTCTGATTTTGAGTGTTTAGAAATGGTTCGATCTCGTTGTTCACTTTCACCGTTTCTAATTCCTAGCAATATTGTTGCTTTTGGGTGTTGATCAATGATTTGCTTGACTGGATTTATTCTAAGTTTATCAGTGCACCACCTAAATATATTCGTAGGTGTTGGATAACCTCTGCCAATAACTTTTACAAAAAACCTATCCACTAGTTTAGGAATAGCAATCTCATATTTTAAAGGGAGCCCTAAATCAGAGCATTCTACTTTTAAGCTTTCGAAAGTGTCATAAACATATTCTGTAATAATTGGATTTTCCACACCTGTGTCGCAATAGATAACTGTTATATCCTTGTGGAAAGTATCTAACTGGGATAATGCACCAATTACTAATTTCAGTAATGCTGAGGAGTCTTTTCCACCACTATAACCCAAATACCACGGACAATCGTCTTTAAGATATTCCTGCTTAATGATGTCAATGGCATTTTGATCCTTAGCAAGAACCGGAGTTAAACAGTTATTGCAAAATCTCATCTAGTTTTTCTTTTAAAGTTTTCACATAGTGTGTCTCGATATACTCGAGTTGGTCGTTTGATAGGTTAAAATGTCGAAATATGGTTAGTATATGAAATAGGATTGATAAAAGCCCAATGCCGGCTAACAATATACCAGTCATCCAAATACTTGAATTTTCTGTGGGTACCCCAATTCCAATATAGATAATTGAAGCAAAAATGGAAATCAAGAATACATCAGCAGTTGAAGTCCATAATATTCCGTTTGAGTATACCAACTGACTTTTTGCAGTAAGCGAGGCATCATTGTCTACTATATTGTAAAAAATGTGCTTTAGTCTTTTTTGTTTCAAGAAATTAATTTGCTCTTGTGAGAGTTCCCTATTGTATATTTTCAATAATGAGCTTGTGATATTTAAATCTATTTTTCGATGTGAATAATTTGTTATGAAAAATCTAGTGTCGAGCATATTATAAACGGCTCCAAGAACAAATGCAGGAATTATTAAAAGGCTATAAGCCAACCACCCTTCGCCAATTTTGTATTCTATTCCCATTTGATAAAATAAGGGAAGAAAAGCAAGAATTAATGCAAGTCCAGGAATTAATAGTCTCAGAGATTTTAGTGTTTTTCTTTCCATAGTTTAATGGCTTACAACGGTCTCGGGTATGAAACGTAGGGCATTTCGAAGCACTTTCCTGTCCGCCCGAAACGAACTTTACTAAGAACCCAAAACTTGCGGAAACCACATCCCGCCCTATGTTTTATACCCATTGTTAGCGCCTGTTTTTTTAATTCAATAGTCATTTAGGAAGTCGTCAACTTGAAATAGGGTCAACACAGGCATTTCAAAAACCCTGTCTTCCTTCTCGCGCCAAGGCCAAACTCTGCATCTTGGGTCTCTCGGCACTGTTACAAGTGAAATCGTTTTCATTTCAATATCTTCTGCAATTCCACGGCAAATAATACCATTGTACCATCGGCCTTTAATATGTGAGCATGCTCTAATGTCTTTATTGCAAATTGAGCATAGCTCTTTCTTAATTAAAATTTCAGGACTAGCATATAGTCCATTCCCAAAATTCTGTCTGTATTGATCCAAGAGATCTTCAAGGTTCGAGTAAATTAATTCAACAATTTTAGACTGGATTCTACCCCTTACTGAATCCAACCTATCCTTGGAGTCCCATAATTTTAACCAAACATTTTCAAGATTTAAATTGTCTTGATCCCATTTATTTTTAAGGGTGATCTTTCCCAATTGAGAGTAGTCTTCAAATGCTTTAAATATTATCGCTAAAACGAGAAAGTTGTTGTAGTCATTCTCAGATTCAGCGTGCCAATTTCGTTTGTTTAAAACCTCTTTGTAAGGCAATATAATAGCTTGACATAAAGCAACAGCTTCTTCTAATTTTCTTTGTTGAATTAAATCATACCACTGCTGAATATAGTTTTCAGCCTGTGAGAGATAGTCCTTTTTGTCTATTTCAATTCTCTCAATCATTATTCTTTAAGTTGTCGAGCACTTTGATTAGTGTCTCAGAGTCTCCTTTATAGCTCAGCTTATTAACGTTTCCATTTTTGTGCATTTTCAATTCCAAATGCACTTTTCCTTCTGGTTCTGAAATGGTCTTTTTCTTGGATTTCCTGGAAATTTTGCTTTGAATAAAAGTGGTTAAGACATTAAGAATAATGGGAAGAGCAACATTATCTAAAATGAAAATTTGTCCTAGCCAAATATCTGAACCCCTACGTTCTAGAGCTGGAACATCAAGTCCTAAATCATATGAGTTAGCACATTTAAGTCCTTCTTCCTTGAAAATTTTACTCATGTTCAAAGAGTCGGAAGCTTCAATTAAATTCTCTTTATCAGATACACTATTAAAATTTTCGGGTAGTACTAAAACTTGAAAGTCTTTTATATCGTCTGCTGATATTCCATGTTGAAGCTCAGTTGTAAGATTTAAGTTTGAATCGTTACTCATAGGTTTCTTTTTTAATTGGCGCTAACAATTCTATAAAGCAACAAAAGTTACTTTATTCACTAATTCACCGCGAAAAAACAATAAAAGTCATTTTATCCGCAATACACCATTTACCTAACCCCAGAAAATTATTTGAATTTGACTTGTAGGTTTTGGTAGTTGATGTACCGTAAATGTATGGGATTTAATTTAAAATACATCCTAAAAAAGTAGGTGTTGGTCGAAATGTATGATAATACCCTGAATTAACTATACTATTACAATTTCTTATTTGGCTGCTCCATCTCATACAAATCAAAACCCTTCGCCCAATAGTCTTTCTCTACTTTTAAGAGCTTAAAGCCCATTTTTTCATAGAATTTGTAAGTATGTTGGGAGGTTCTAACTACTATCGTTTCAATATCAGGCCTTGTATGGATATGCTGAATTCTGTGTTGGGTCAGCTTTCTTCCTATTCCTTTTCCGTGTTCGCTTGGCTTAATAATATCCCATGAAATGAGCATAAATTTTAGAATCCTCAACATACCAACCGAGGATGAATAAAATTTATCGAATTCCATGTGACCATTGAAAATAAACATATACACATGAAATGACAGCGGTTTTGGCTTGTGGTTCGTAATTAATGCCGCCTGCTCCTACTATCTCGCCTTGCTCCTCCACTACAAAGTAATCTTCGGTTTCATTCTCAAGGTAATGGACTAATCCTGCTCTTTCCGTTGTATCAAAATATTGGGGTGTGTTCCCATCAAACAATTGAAGAACGGCTGCTTTGTCGGAGGCTATGTAGGGTCTTATTTTCAAGTTTTATGGTTACTGAATATGATAATGATATGCTAAAAATATAAACCCCCTTCTTGAAAACCGAATTTCGTTAAGTTTTTAACCGATACTTCATTATGAAAATTAAAAAAGAAAAAGAATTTTCCAGTATACAGTATTTGAAAAATTTACATGAATTGATTTCTAACTATTTTTTTGATAGTTTTGGCAGAACTATATAGACAAGTAAAATGATCGCAATCCTCTGTTAAAATGAAGCTAAAATCAATTATCCTTTTAAGCATTTCTATATATCTCCTGATTTTTATGAATCAGTTGCAGGCTCAAAATGACCTTTTTACAGGGCGCTTGATTGATTCTGAAACAAGAAAGCCAATTGCAAATGCAAAAATTAATTTGGTAGGTGAGGAAGATAGTACTTATTCAAATATTTTAGGGTATTTTCAAATTAGCGGAGCTGGTAAATCGATTAAAGTTAGTCATATAGGTTATAAAACCGCAACAACTGAATTAAAGGAAAATACACCTAAATTCTTAATGCAACTGCCTCCAAAAAAATATATATTAAAAGCTCTGCATTTGGAAGAACTAGTTGAAGTTTCTCAAGAGTCCCTTTCCTATACTGAGGAGAAAACTGAAAACAGCTATGAAAATAAACCCCAACCTGACCAAATAGCAACTTTTCCAGGGGGATTAAAGGCATTTCATATTTATATTAATAATAGCTTATATAAAAACAGAGACACACTGGTCGTGCCTTTTGATTTCAAAGTACTATTTACAATTAATGAATCAGGGGAATTAAAGGTAGATAGTATTTTAGGTGAAATTCAAAAATCTAATGTAATACGATCAATTTTTGAAAACTCTCCGAAATGGAATCCTGCGTTACAAAGTGGATTAGGTGTCCATACATCTTTCGAACAAGAATTATCACTTCATACAGTTGAACAAGCCGAACCTATCGATGGAATACAAGCTTTTTATAACTATATAATGGAAAAACAAGCCACAAGGTATCCAGTTGAAGCTCAAAGAATGGGTGTAGAAGGGGTTGTTTACGTACAGATGGATATTGAAAAAGACGGTTCAGTTACGAATGTTTTTGCTGCTAAAGGCATTGGTGCTGGATGCGATGAAGTAGCTGTTGAACTAGTGAAAAATGGTCCAAAATGGAAAGCGGCTACACAAGACGGTGAAGCTGTTCGCTCCCAAAGAGTAATCCCACTTCGTTTCGTATTGAATTAGTAACTAATAAAAATTAGGTCTCAAAAGCTAACCCAATTTGGGTTTTGTCAATTACTAATTGAAAACTTCAGTTCCAAAACTACATATATGTCCAGATTATCCAAAATATTGGACATAAGACTTAAACATGTCCAGAAACTGAACAACATTCGTCACTATGTCCAGTTTTTATCAAATATTGAACATAGTTCTATTCCAAAGAACGGTAACTTGATTGATTTCTAGTCTTCTTTTAAAATTATCTTTAATCCTCACCTCTTCATCCTGTTTCAAATAATCTTCCTTTTCCTAAACCATATAAAAATACCGACCGCAATCAATAGCATTAACAGAAGTGTTAGGAAGTAACCGTAATCCGTACGGAGCTCCGGCATATTTTGGAAATTCATCCCGTATAAACCAGCAATAAAAGTCAAGGGCAGAAAAAATGCAGAAAATATCGTCAGTAATTTCATAACATTATTGCTTTTTTGTGCCTGAACGGTCATGTATGAATTAAGCAAGGCACTGGCATCTTCTACAACCTCTTCTGTCCGTAACGTCAAATCTAATATGGTATCTTTAACATCCTGTAAATGACTGTTTAGCGAACTTTCAACCTTAAATTGATTGAACACAGATTGCATTATTACTAGTAGCTTTTTGGATAACCTTGCTTTGGACTTTTCATAATAGAGCTTTTCTATAGAAAGATTATCTCCGCCCTTAAGAAAAATACTTTGCTCCAGAGCGTCCATTCGTTCAAACTGTGATTTAATAGGGTTTTCAAATGTGTGGAGTAAGTCATTGATAATATATAGGACCAATTCATCGGAAGAATCGAAACTTTCAGGCAAATTGTTCAAAAAAGAAAAAGAGGCCCGGTGTACAGTGATTACGGCTTGCTTAGTCACAAAAAAGGCAATCTTATTACTAATTTGGCCTACTTCTATGGCTTTTTCATCTTCCGCAGCCGTATAGGCTCGAAGAATCATAAATACATATTCTGAGGTTCTCTCCATTTTTGGTAAATGCCCCGATTCAAGAGAATCTTCAAGGAATCTATTATCTAATGGAAAAGGGAATTCATAGTCTGTTAGGCTTTCTACTGATGGATTTTCTATATCTATCAATTGGAACTGACCATAGTCTTTTATTCTTTTATTCATATTTCAAAAAATTCATTTATTCTCTGATTAAGCCTTTTTTCTTTTCTAGCAGGCTGCGCTAAGTTTTTCAACTATTATTCATTGCCACTGGCAGAATGAGCTAAGAAATGCTGTAAAATCGAAACGTTATTATTCGTTCAATGGATTAAAGTAGCAATTTCTTTTATATGGATTCCTTCGAAAAACTTCCTTATAGTTTTATCCACCTTCCTTGCTTTTTTTCCAAGCAATTTATCCATTTCTTTAGTGGTTAAAACAAAAGAGGTGAAAATAATTGGCTCCTTAGATTTAAAATTCAATTGAGAATAAGATAAATGAGCAGTGGTTATTCTATAAAAACTGCTCTCAGATAATATTAGTGATTCAAGTTCATTAAGGTAGAATTCTTCGGTTACACCATTTTTATAAATAATTAATCTTTCATTATCACCATCATAAATTATTTTTCTGCCCATTTCAATTTTTAAAAATTGAATTAAAAGCCAAAGTCCAAAAATCTCAAACCCAAATAGAATGAAAGCTAAAAAAGCTATAGAATAGCCTAAGAAATCGTAATGATATCTTTTTTCTAAGGTTAAAGCATCATAACCTAACCATAGCCAAAATATCGCCACAACGATGACGATCAGAAATAAAAGTACCCATCCAAAATAATCAGGAGTTAGTTTTCTTGTCATTTTACAACGGAAATCAATTATCAAAACTAAATATATGTCCAGATTATCCAAAATACTGAACATAGTGATCTCTCAAAACACCAATTCTTGAGTAATTTCTAGCTCTTCATCCCACATCCATCACCCTACTTCTAATTCCTATCTCTTATCTATTACCGGTCTGACCTTCGGTACTGACCTAAGTGGCATCTTGCATCCATCACCCCTCACCCATCATCCATCATCCAACTTCTAACTCCCATCTTCAAACTCCCAACTTCTAACTCCCAACTTCTAACTTTTTCCCCCATTCTCTTGCATTTATAAAATCAATCTTTTACTATTGCACTGTATTAGTTAAGTAGTACACTAAATCAGTAATAATGATTGCAATAAAAAATCTAACTTTTAATTACGCCAAAAAGCAACAGCCACTCTTTAATGAACTGGATTGCGAACTGCAAGCAGGCAGCATAGTGGGTCTTTTGGGAAAAAACGGAGCAGGTAAAACTACCTTGCTTAAGCTCATGATTGGCTTATTATTTCCTGACAAAGGCGATATCTCTATTTTGGGGCACGAACCTTCCAAACGACAGCCTTCCCTTTTGCAGGATGTCTTTTTTGTTTCGGAGGAATTTCATCTCCCTTCTATTTCCGTTAAAAACTACGTCAAAGCGAATGCGGGTTTTTATCCTCGCTTTGATAGCGAGCTACTCCACAGATTGATTAAGGATTTTGAACTACCGGAAACCAAAAGTTTGCAAAAGCTTTCTTATGGTCAGAAGAAAAAGTTCTTAATTTCTTTCGCATTGGCTACCAAATGCCGCCTACTGGTGCTCGATGAACCTACAAACGGATTGGATATTCCATCAAAATCCATCTTCCGAAAAGTATTGGCAGGCTCTTTGGATGAAGATCAGTTGGTCATCATTTCTACCCATCAGGTGAAAGATGTAGAAAATTTGATCGATAAAGTATTGATGCTGGATAATGGCAAGTTCATCATGCAAAAAGACTTGTATGAGATCTCCTCTCAGCTCAACTTTTCTACGGTTTCCTCTGCAGAAGGCGAGCATGTATTATACAGTGAAATGGTGCCGGGCGGCTTCCGCATCATTACTCCACAGGAAAATGGAAATTCCAATGTTGATATAGAACTATTGTTTAACGCCATAGCAAATGGCAATGAAAAACTAAAAAAATATGTCCAGTAATATATTCAATCTAAAAAGGTTTATAATGTTGGCTAAACAGCATTACATCCAAAACAAAAAGCTGTTGTTATATGCATCAATAGCTTATATAGGGGTCATTTTTCTGCTGCTTACTATTGTGCAAATGGGCAATGACCGCCAACCGCATGACCTTGAAATATTCAGAGGATTTATTTTGGGTTTTGTAGCCGTATTTGGCATTCTCTATACCGGCTATTCTTTCCCTGCCTTCAGAAGCAAGGAAAGCACCATTAATTATTTGATGCTGCCCAGCTCGGTTCTGGAAAAGTTTTTATTTGAATTGTTTACTAGGTTGAGCATCGTAGTGATTCTGCTTCCGCTCTTATTCTGGGCTACTTTTCACTTTCAAGGCTACTTCTTCAGTTTATTTACTCCTGAAAAATTTGAAAGCATCGGTTTTGGACAGGTCACTGATTTCGAATTGCCGCAGGATATTCAAGCGTATCAGTCCTGGTTTATGACGATGATTATGGCCTTGGTAATGTTAGGCTTTGTTTTGCCATTTACGGGCGGGGCCATGTTCAGCAAGCAGCCATTGGTTAAAACACTATTTGCAGTAGCCTTAATTGTGATTTTTTATGCTGCAGTTACTTTTATTTTATTGGAGACTATGGGATTCGGGAAATACCAGCCAAATGAGAGTTTGTGGCTGATGCCCCATAGTGAAAAAGGAGCAATGCAATTTTTCGGCACTTTAGCCATCATCGGTAATCTGGTGCTGCTATTTGTAGCCTACAGAAAATTAAAAGAAAGGGAGGTATAAAATGGAATTTCAAAACGGCAAAAGCATATTTCTGCAGATAGCGGACAGCATTACCGACAAGGTAGTGAGTGGCGAATTTCCCGCAGGCAAGAAAATACCCTCAGTGCGGGAGTTAGCGGCTGAAATGGGGGTGAATCCGAATACTATTATGAGAACTTACAGTGAACTACAAGCTATGGATATTATTGAAAACCAAAGAGGCATTGGCTATTTCGTCAATGAAAATGCCCCTAAAATTATTTTGGAGGGCAAAAGAGAAGAATTCTTTAATCAGGTTTTACCTGAATTTCTGAAACAAGCACAGCTATTGGGCATTAGCGCCACGGAATTGAAAAAACATATTGAAAAAATTAATTCATAGATATGCAACTAAGTAATAAAATATTAATCGGCCTTTTCAGTTTCTTGTTCCTTTATATGATAGTTGCATTTACTGAAATGCGATTTAAAGGAGATTTAAACCGCTTAGATGACAGCAACAGTATTTCAGAAACTGTGGATATTACTTCAATGCAGTACCTTAAACTTGTGGATATTGGCCATCGAATTACAATTTACGGCTCCGATAAACCGAGAATAGAAGTAAAAAGTATTTCGGGAGAAGTACTTCAATATTTGAAATATAATCAGGAGGGTGATACACTAAGTATAAAATCCATGGATTTGGAGAAAAAACAAGCCTTAGATATAGTGATTTATGTGCCAAAATCGAGTTTTAAAGGTTTAAGAGTTGATAAAGCTTTCCTGTATATTCATGATTTACAACAGGAAACCTTAGATATTCATCAAAATGACGGATGGATTAGGATGACTGAAAGCAATGAAATAGCTACGCTTAACCTAAATATCAAGAATTCTGCTCATTTCAATTTACAAGATGTAGAAGTTGACACACTAAATGCTATAATGGACGAAGCAGAAGTAGTGACAAATGAGCCTATCAAAATTGTGAAAGGATCTATGACCAATGACTCCTATTTACACTTAATAGGCACAAGTGAAATTCAAATCAAAAAAGATGAAAGTAGCCGGTTGTCATGCGGTAGACTAATTGTGAATTAAATGAACAAATGATTAAGAGCTGCAACAAAAATGCACTTGCAGCTTCTTACTTGTATCCACTAAGAACGAAATACCGGCAAAAAGCTAAAGCTATCAACTTTAAAGCCCTATGAATATACAAATTACAGGACTCACCAAGACTTATCCTAATGGTCATACCGCTATAAAAGATGTGAATCTTGAAATCGGGAGCGGCATGTTTGGTTTGTTAGGCCCTAATGGCGCGGGTAAATCCAGCTTTATGCGCGTATTGGTAACGGCACAGCAGGCCACATCGGGCACAATCCTAATGGATGGATTGGATATCAATGAGCACAGACAAAAGATCCGCACTCTTATAGGATATCTCCCTCAAGACTTCACCTTTTTCTCAAAGCTTAAGACCTGGGAGTTCCTGGATTATGCTGCTCAATTATCCACCTCGCTCAAAAAGAAAGAGCGAATCATCAAAGTAGATCAATTACTGGACCAGGTTGGCCTATTGGATGTACGCGAAAGATTGGCCAACAAACTTTCGGGTGGGATGAAACGCAGGCTGGGAATTGCCCAGGCACTAATTGGAGAACCAAAATTATTAGTGATAGATGAACCCACCACAGGACTTGATCCTGAAGAGCGGATCCGTTTCCGTAATATCCTGTCTGACATGAGTCAAAAAGATGTTACCATTATTCTTTCCACCCATATTGTGGGCGATATCAGTAGCACCTGCCACAATATGGCCATGCTCAATAAGGGTGCAGTAGCTTTTAAAGGATCTCCTGAAGGCATGATAGAGCAGGTTCGCGGTCATGTATGGCAAGTAAGCCTTGATGATGAAGAATTCAATAAAATTAAAACAGAATATTCCGTGGTTTCTACTATTCCTGTTGAAGGCAAATGGGAAGTGCAATTGATTTCGGAAAATTCACCGCACCCTAAGGCAACGCATGCAAACCCCAATCTGGAGCATGCCTATGTGTATTTTATGGAAAATGAACTAGGAATCTCACTGGTATGATTTCAATCAAAAACATATTGACCATCTCCCGATTTGAGACAAAAGTGCTTTGGAGAAATTGGTTTTTCAGAATATTAGCCATAGCCGGCATAGGTTTTTTGACTATTTTTAATATTGCGGTCTTTTCTGAGGCGGATGTTCCAAGATGGGCGTTCCTTTCCAATAGCTGGATGATGCCTTACGCCAGTTTGGTGCTAATTAGCATTCCACAAGCAGCTGCTGTGGTATTTTTGGCAACAGGACTTATTAAAAAAGATAAAAAGGTCGATACCAATGAGGTGTTTTTTGTTCGCCCTATCTCCAACTTAGATTATGTTTTAGGTAAAGCATTAGCACTTTTTAAGCTTTTCTTCTTATTGAATCTGGTTTTTGTATTGATTTCCCTGATCTTCAATATTACCAGTCCCTACACCACATTCGAGCCTTTGGCTTATATCATTTACCCTTTGCTTACCAGTATGCCCACCATTATGTTTACTACTGGGCTATCTTTTTTATTGGTAACCATTCTAAAAAATCAGCCCATAAGCATAGTATTGCTATTAGGACTTGCCGGGGTTCAGTTGATCTATTATTTCGATCAGTTTTCCAATATTTTGGATTTTGTAGCATTCCGATTGCCCATGTTCACTTCTGATATTGCCGGTTTTCAAGACATGGAATTTGCGCTATTGCAAAGGTCATTTTATTTCATCTTAGGCATAGCTTTTTTATTTATAACTGCCTTTCTTCTGGATCGTCTTTCAAGCCACAAAACCACCAAAATTCTAACAGGAGCAATTGGACTTGTAGTATTGGCATTTTCCGCTGTGGTGATGTTGAAATTATGGGATATGCGTCAAAATCCTATAGAATTAAGAGAGCAAATGGTCAGCCTCAACGAAAAATGGGCAGAGATTCCCAATATCACTATTGTTTCTAATTCCATCGAAATTGAGCTAATAGAAAATGAAATCAAGGGACAATCAGCAATGTTGGTAAAAAACAACACCCCTGAAACCCTCAATCAAATATATTTCAGTTTAAATCCGGCTTTAAAATTAGATGAGGTACTAGTCAATGGCCAAGCTGTTTTAGCTGAGAAAAATCTGCACATTGTATCCATACCAAAGGGATTTAGTCTGGCACCTGCTCAGGAATTGAAAGTAGTATTAAATTATAGTGGTAGCATTCAGCAATCAGCAGCTCACTTAGAAGTAGATGAAGAAAGGTATGAATCGGCTTTAGATTTCTTTATGTTCTCCCTTCAAAAGAAATATGCCTTTTTACAAGCTGACTATGTTTTGCTTACCAAAGACGTCATGTGGTATCCTGACACAGAAATTGGATATAGTCCGAAAAATCATAGCACAGAAAAATTATCCTTTATTGACTTTCAATTGAAAGTGAAAACAAATGATGGACAAGTGGCCATTTCTCAAGGGCAGCCAATCGTAAAAGGCAATATTTATGAATTCCGCCCGGAATATCCACTTCCTCAAATATCGCTGGTAATAGGCGATTATGTGAAAAAAGAAATAGTGGTAGATTCTATTCAATATGCGGTATATCATTACCGAGAGCATGATTTTCTTGAGAATCACCTAGATCAACTTCCGGATACCTTGAGCTCACTCATTACGGATCTCTCTAACGAATATGAGGATGCACAAAAAATCTCCTATCCTTTCAAAAGACTACAGTTTGTAGAGACCCCTTTGCAGTTTACAGCCTACACAAAAGTGTATGAAACACATCAAGCCTATTTACAACCGGAAACCGTCTTTTGGCCTGAAAAAGGTGGTGATATCCGACAATTTGATCTCAGAATGCAATTACGGGATATGAATAATCAGGCCAAAGCACAAAATCAGACCTTAACAGATAAACAGAAGCAGGCTAATGTATTCAAAGACTTAGTTAAAAGAGTATTTACCAAGCAGATTGGAGCAACCTATACTTTTGACGGATTTAACCTAGATGATGCTAACTACTCCATTTTCCCCAATTACTACACCTACAATACTGGTTTTGTTAGCAAAGAATGGCCATTATTGAATCGTAGCATAGCCAACTATCTAATCAATGAGAAACAAGCTCAAAGAGATTTCTCCAGGAATAGAAATGGAATATCCTTTACAGAAGAATGCAACGATCTGATGAGAGAATCCTCGCTAGAAGAGATTGTATCAGAGGCAGAATTCAATAAAATACAGAAGTCTATTGCATTGAAAAGCGAATATCTCTTCTCTTACCTTGGACTATTAGTGGGCGAAAGCAATTTCAAAAGTTTTCTGTATGCATGGGTCAATGAGCATAACCATCAGCTTACACATTACGAAAATCTTAGAACAGCACTTATGAGTGAATTCAATTTGGATATAAATCCGATTATTCAAAAAGTCTATTCTGAAACTTCACAGCCTGCTTTTGAAATACTGGAACTTCAAAAATATGAAGTTTTGGATGGTGACAGAAAGCGTTATCAAATACTGACCAAAATAAGAAACAGTGGTGATAATGATGGGGTCATTGAAATCAGATTCGATAATATAGACAACAGTGATGAGGATTTCTATAGAAGTAAAGTCAATGAGGAAATAGAATCTGAAATTGCAGGGCAACATTCTTTAATTAAGAAGGGTGAAACCAAAGAGCTAGGATTCGTTTTGGACGAAAAACCCAACAATATTACTTTCAACACCTTAATATCCAGAAACATACCTTCAGAAATCACCATGCCAATCGGTACTTTAAGCAAGCGAGATGGCGCAATATTATTTGAGGGCGAACGCTTGGCTCCTAGCAGCAAAGATTTGGAATATCCTGAAATAATTGTGGACAATGAAGGTGAGAATTTTAGCAGCTTCAGTCCAATAAAGCCTACTTATTTAAAAGCTTATCTCGATAGTCGGAAGACAACAGAACAAAAATATTACGGTGCATGGGATCGCCCCTATTCTAAATGGTTGCCGACCACTGGTTCGGAGTATTATGGAACCGACATACGTTCGGCACACTTCACTCGCTCTGGAGGTGGAGAAAAAATAGCTAACTGGACTCCTGAAATAAAGGAAGCAGGATTCTATGATATCTACACTTATATGAAAGGAAAAAATCAAAATGAATATCGTGGAAATGACAGCAATGGAAAGCAGTATTTCTATCACTATATCATCAAGCATGCAGATGGAGAGGACAATATCAATTACAATATTTCAAATGCGGAACCGGGCTGGAATTTTCTCGGATCCTATTATTTCAATGAAAATGGAGGGAGTGTTTCATTAACGGATGAATGTGACCTTCGGACAGTTTATGCAGATGCGATAAAATGGGTTAAGCAATAAAACTATGAACAGTACTAAAGAAAATTCAGAAAGCAAATCAAGGAGACTCAGCAAATTAATGCTGATGCTCATCATTGTGGGATGTAGCCTTATTTCTCAAAATTTAATGGGGCAACAAACGCTTACACTTCAAGAGGCAATTAAAATTGCTCAGCAGAAGAGTCCAAACATCAAAAAATCTAAATTAAACCTTTATGGGAACCAGAGAAGTCTGGACGCTCAGCGTGCTTCCTTAAAATCAAGATTTTCATTGGATGTCACGCCCTTCGATTATAATCGAAATCGTAATTTTAATGACTTGTTTTCTCAATGGAATACCAATGAAGATTATAATTCCTTTGCCAATTTTTCGGTAACACAACCTATAGTAGCAACTGATGGTAGTGTCTCCCTGATCAACCAATTCGGATATAGAGACAACTATTCTGAATTTCAAGATGTAAGAACAAAAACCTTCAGCAATAACCTATACTTACAGCTAGAGCAACCGATTTTCACCTACAACAGAACTAAACTTCAATTGAAGGAATTGGAGCTCAACCTTGAAAATGCACAGATCAGTAATAGCATCCAACTGCTTAGTTTGGAACAGGATGTAACGCGGTCATTTTATAATTTCTATCAGCGACAAAATAATTTGGAGATTGCTTCTGATGAATATGAGAATCAAAAAGTAAGCTATGAAATTACATTGAATAAAGTAGAAGCAGACCTCCTAGCTAAAGAGGAATTGTATCAAGCTGAATTGAACCTTGCCTCCTCTAAATCTACGCTGGAAAATAACGAAGTATTGCTCAACAATGCTGCGGATGATTTCAAACTTCTGTTAGGTATTGATTTAGATGAAGACATTGAAGTGTTAGTAGATATAGATTTTATAACTCGCAAAGTGGATCTAGCAAAAGCAATTGAACACGGACTAGAGCACAGGATGGAATTGAGACAGCGTGGAATGGCAATCGAAAGATCTCAATTTGAATTAACCCGAACCAAGGCATTGAATGAGTTTAAAGGGTCTGTCGCCTTATCATTAGGTGTATTTGGTGATAACGAACAAGCTCCTGAAGTTTATGAACAGCCCAATTTAAACCCTCGAGTAGCCATCACTTTCAATATTCCGATTTGGGATTGGGGCGAAAACAGAGCCAGAATGGATGCCGCTAATGCCAATCTGGAAATCAATAAGGTGGACCTACAGGTGGAAGAAAATAATATCATTATCGGCATTAGAAAAATTTATAGAAATCTGCAGAATCTGGAAAACCAAATCTCCATAGCCGAGCAAAATGTAAAAAATGCCAAGCTTACTTATGACATTAATCTGGAGCGATACAGAAATGGTGATCTGACCAGTATCGACCTCAATAGGTTTCAAAGCCAGCTATCAGAGAAAAAAGGGGCATTGGCTGATGCCTTGATCAATTATAAAATGGAATTATTAAATCTTAAGGTGCAATCACTTTACGATTTCGAGAAAAACCAACCAGTAATGATTAACAGATATTAGAGCAGTTATAGGTCATAGGTTTTAAGTTATTCTACATAACGAATAGACACTCTACCTACCACCTAATACTTACTACTTAAAACTTACAACACTACTTAAAAAAAACATTATGAAAAAGCTATTAAAAGGATTCACTCCCCTACTGTTAATGACTGTTTTGTGGTCATGCAATAATCAGGAGAACAATATCCAAACAGAAATAAAGATTCCCGTATCGGTGGAAACCATCAAACCAAAAAGTATTTCTAGCTTTATTGAAACTACCGGCACAGTGTATTCTTCAAAAGAAGGAGAAATGAAGTCTGAAATGAGTGGTCTTTACCAGCTTCAAAGGAATCCAGCAACAGGAAGACCTTTCGCCCTTGGAGATGTTGTGAAAAGTGGCCAAGTTTTGATCAGAATTGAAAATGAAGAGTTTGTTAATGGTCTGCAAGTAGATGGAAAAAAGCTCAATCTGGAATTGGCCCAAAATAACCTTGAAAAACAAAAATCCCTTTATGACAAAGGAGGGGTTACCCAAACCGAACTAAAAAATGCCTCAATTCAATATGTAAATGCGAAGTACTCTTACGAAAATGCGGAAATTCAATTAGCTAAAATGGCGGTAAGAGTTCCATTTGATGGTGTAATTGTAGAATTACCTTATCATACAAATGGTGTGAAAATTGATCAAGGTAGCTCGCTTTTTAAGGTGATGGAATACAACAAACTATTGATGGATGTAAAGCTACCAGAAAAGCATATGAGTGAAGTGACTTTAGATCAACTCGTGCAAATCACCAATTATACTATGGGCAATGACACCATCAGCGGAAAGATTAGTCAAATATCTCCCATCATTGATCCGGAAACCAGAACGTTTCAAAGCGTTTTGCAAATTAATAATGACAAGCATTCCCTTCGCCCGGGTATGTTTATTAAAGCGGCCATACTTTCAGAAAAGCGTGATAGCACCATAGTAATCCCAAAAGAAACCGTGATTTCACGACAAGATGCAAAAGTGGTCTTTATAGTGGAAAATGGTATAGCCACAGAGAAGCAAATCTCCACCGGATTAGAGACCATGGATGACATAGAGGTATTAAGTGGCCTTAAAGTCAATGATAGATTAGTCATCAGTGGCTTTGAGACCTTGAGAAATAAATCAAAGGTAAGTGTATTACAATAAGCACTGATGAGAAATCAGTTTGTAATGTTTTCAAAATTTAACCCCAAGTGATTTGAAAAAGATAGTTTCATTGGCCGTTTCCTACCCTATTTCCATCCTGATGTTGGTACTGGCCGTCATTTTATTAGGTACCATTTCATTTGGTAAATTACCAATTGAATTATTTCCCGATTTAAAGAATCCCACCTTATTTGTGGAGCTAAAAGCGGGAATAAAGCCTCCTTCAGAAATAGAAAAGCAATTTATAGAATCCATTGAGTCTGTTGCTATCAGGCAAAATGGTGCAGTAGAAGTAAGTTCCATTAGCCAAACAGGTTATGGTCGAGTTACAGTGCAATACGACTGGGGCAAAGACATGGATGAAGCCTTTCTCGACCTACAGAAATCACTCTCCAGCTTTTCTTTAGATGAGGAAATTGAAGAATTTGTTATCTCTCAATTTGATCCTAATGCCACTCCTATTATGATTTTGGGAATCTATAATCCCAATTCTAATGATACTGAGGCCCTCAGGAAAGTGGCAGAAAATAACTTCAGAAATGAGATTATCCGACTACCCGGCATTGCAGAAGTTCGCCTTTCCGGAGAACAGGAAAAAGAAGTGGTGTTAGAAACAGATCCTAACCTACTCGCTTCATACGGTCTGACGGTCAATGATTTAGTAGCCAAAATTGAAAACTACAATCGCAATGTATCCGGTGGTTTCATTGAAGAATTAGGACGGAAATATGTGATTAAAGGCCTTGGCATTATTAAAGACACTGAAGATTTGGAGGAGTTGGTAGTAGGATATACCAATCGTCAAAGCACGAGCAACAATCCTAGTTCAACTAATGTAGGTGCTGAAATGGCACAATCAGCTTCAAATCCTCAGACCTCAACCTCAGGTCAGGTTCCTGTTTTGTTGCGTGAAGTAGCCACTTTAAAAATCATGGATAAGGAAGCCAATAGCATTGTTAGGGTAAACCAACAAAGAAGTCTGGGGCTTTCCATCTTTAAAGAAACAAAATACAATACTGTTAATGCAGTAAATGAATTAACTGAAGTACTCGATGGACTGAAAAAATCTGTTCCGGGCTATGAGTTTGTCATCATTCAGAATCAAGGCAGGTTTATTCAAGGCGCCATTGATGAAGTAAAAGAATCCGGACTTTATGGAGCTCTTTTCGCAGTGATCATCTTATTTGTTTTCTTAAGAAGAATAGGATCTACCCTCATCATCAGCATTGCCATTCCGGTTTCTATTATCGCTACTTTCAACCTTATGTACTTCAATGGTTTGACGCTCAATGTCATGACGCTTGGAGGTCTGGCTTTAGGAGCCGGGATGTTGGTAGATAATGCTATAGTGGTGGTAGAAGCCATTTTCAGAAGACGAGAAGAGGGAATGACTGTAATTGAGGCAGCAGTGAAAGGAACCAGTGATGTAAGTGGAGCCATTACCGCCTCCACACTGACTACCATCGTGGTGTTTTTGCCTATTGTTTATTTGCAAGGTCCGTCAGGAGAATTATTTAAAGACCAGGCCTGGACTGTTGCTTTCTCCTTGATTTCTTCTTTGGCCGTTGCCATTCTCGTTATCCCAATGCTCTTTTCACAAATTTTCCGCAAGGATAATACAAAGCAAATGGAAAAGCCGCTGAAGTATAAAGCCTACCGAAATTTCTTAAATAAGGTATTGCATTATAGAATTGCTTTCATTGTCTTATCCTTTTTGTTGGTATTAGGCTCTTATCAATTAATCGGAATTATTGGCAGCGAATATATGCCACAAGCCGGTACCAAAGCGATTGCAGTTGACCTAAAATTAGCCAATGGAACTCCACTTTCAAGAACCTCTTCAACTGTGGACCAAATTGAAGGGCAATTATCAATTTTGTTTGAAGAGCAGCTAGAGCATGTGTATTCTCATATAGGGCCTGAAAAAAGTCAGTCGGGCATTGATAATGAAAATGTATATGATGAGAATAAAGCCAGTTTAAAATTAATTTTCAAAGAGGATGTGGAATTAGATATTAATGATATTACTTCTTCCCTATCCACTTATTTTGACGGCATTCCCGGTCTTACGGCTAGTTTCAGCAATGATGAAAGCGCCCTCAATGCAATCCTTGGTGAAGAACAAATGCCTTTGGTAGTAGAAGTAAGCGGTGCTGAATTCGAATCACTTAGTGCGCTTTCCGATTCGGTGATGTTGGTGATGAGCAACAGTGAAAATATTTATGAACCTGTTTCCAATCTGGAAGAAGGTGTGCCACAGATCAAAGTGGATGTAGATAAATATAGAGCTGGATTATTGAGCTTATCCATTGAGGATGTCATCATCCAAATCAAAGATCAATTGGAAGGCAAGAAGGCCGGAAGCTTAGAGCGAGGCGGAGAAATGCAGGATATTGTGGTCAAAGTTCCCAAAATCTCCCTTAGTGGATTGGAGAACATGCGGATTAAAAGCAGCGAAAGAGAATTTCCGCTAAGTGAAATTGCCAATATAAGTGTGCAGTATGCCGCCAATTCTATTTACAGGAAAAATCAAAGTCGAATGGTAACCTTAGGCGCCAGAGTTAATCAGGATAAACCTTTTGATCAAATCGTAAAATCTATTGACGATTCTTTTTCCGCGATATCTGTGCCTCCTCAATACAAAATAAGTGTGGCTGGTCAGGAAATAAAAAGACAAGAATCGATGAATAACTTGCTATTTTCGCTGCTTTTATCGGTTTTGCTGGTGTATATGGTATTGGCTTCTCAGTTTGAGTCTCTTTTACATCCGTTTACCATATTACTCACCATTCCATTGGCTTGCGTTGGGGCGCTTGTTTCCTTTTGGATACTGGGGATGACTTTAAATATGATGGCTTTTATTGGCATCATCATGCTTGCCGGGATAGCGGTTAATAATTCTATTATTCTGGTAGATAGCATTAATCGCAACAAAAGGAGTGGTATGGATTTAAGAGACTCCATACTGGATGCTGCGCAAAGGAGATTCAGACCTATCATCATGACAAGTCTTACCACTATCCTTGCCCTCTTGCCTTTAACCTTTGGTTTTGGAGAAAGTGCAGCTTTGCGTGCTCCAATGGCTGTAGCGGTAATCGGTGGATTGGTTTCTTCTACTTTACTAACGCTCATTGTGATTCCATGCTTCTATGAAAGTATAGAAAATCTAATCAGCAGGATTAAAGGAACATCTAGCACCAGAAAAGAAGCTTCACATGAGTAAAAACGGACTTTTACATACGATCATAAAAAGGAAAGTACTGGTTTCCATGCTCTTCATCGGCTTTACCGTGATGGGCTATATTTCCTATAACAAATTGCCGGTTGAGCTCTTTCCCAATGTGGAACTGCCCGTATTGATTGTGCAAGTGGGCGCTACTTCAGAAGTGGATCCAAAATACATGGAAAGAGAAGCTATTATTCCGCTTGAAAGTGCCATTAGCACCATGGAAGGAATAGAAGAAATCACTGCTAATGCTGATAGTCACCAAGGCATGATCTTTATCTCTTTCCGGCAAGGAGTGAATATAAAATATGCTTACCTAAAGCTGGAACAAAAGGTAAGTGCTATCAAATCAGAGCTTGGTTCAGAGTTTATGGTCAATATTGTAAAAATTGATACTGAACAGTTCACCAATGCTTTTATGGATTTGCAGGTATTGGGTAGTGGCGGAGTCGACCGTGTCAGAAATGTTACAGACCAATATATTACAGATCGCCTTAATGATATTGATGGTATAGGAGGAGTGGAAGTATTTGGTGGTCGTCAAAAAACGATAGAAATCATCATGAATGATGAAATTTGTGAGGCTAATGGCATTACTCCTAACACTATTAGTAATATACTTTCACAAAATTCAAATAAAAGTGCATTTGCTGGTCAGATAGAACGAAACGGACAACAAATTTTTGTAAATGTAACAGCCGAACTAAAGGATATCAAAAACATTCAAAATCTGGTAGTTTCTGAAAAAGGCCCTCTCCTACTAAGCGATGTAGCGGAAGTATTCTTTGGGGTGAAAGAACAGACTTCCCTAAGCCGTATCAATGGAAAAGATGCAGTTTCTATTCGGTTATCTAAAGGCACACAAGCTAATCTTATTGCCTTGTCAGATGCTACACTTGAAACTATTGATGCCATCAATAAAGATCTTGAATCTATGGATGTAGAGATTGTGGTGCAAAATAATCAGGCCGAGATGATGACCAAAAACATTGACCAAATCAAAAATTTGGCCGTTACGGGTGGTCTCCTCGCTATATTTGTTTTGTGGGTATTTCTCAGAAGATTAAAATTTATACTGAGCATTGCCTTAGCCATTCCTATTTCAGTCTATACTGCCTTCAATTTCTTTTATGCCGCTGGTATTTCAGTTAACAGTTTAACACTGATCGGTATGGCACTTGCAATTGGAATGCTGTTGGACAATAGTGTGGTAGTATTAGAGAACATCTACCGCCATGTCGTCAACAAAAAGAAGAAAGAAAATGCTGTGGTGGACGGTACCAAAGAAGTGATGCGATCAGTCATTGCCGCCACTTTAACTACCGTGACGGTATTCCTTCCTTTTATTTTTTCTTCCAATTTCTTGATAACGAAAATCGGAACACATATCGGAATTTCTATTATTTCCACTTTACTGGTTTCTTTGGTTGTGGCACTGGTTTTAATCCCAATGTTGGCTCACGCTGCCATTAATAAAGAAGATGAGGAAAAAGCACCTTTGATAAAAAATGCTTCAATCCGCCAGCGTCTGATTCAGAAGTATATGGTGATCTTAAAATCATGTTTCAGAAAACCTTTACTCACTGTCATCGGAGGATTAGTATTATTCTTTGTTACCATTGGTCTAAGTTTTTTGGTCAGCATGTCTGGACCATCGGAAGTGAATGATGCTCAAATGAATTTATTTGTCACCATGCCGGAAGGCGCCACACTGCCCACTACAGATATTAAAACCAGAAAATTGGAGGAAAAGGTGATGGAAATTCCTGTGGTAGATAAATTAATCAGTCAGGTTTCGGAAGGTGAAGCAGTGCTTACCGTCATGCTGGTAGAGGGATTTAAAGATTTAGATACCATCTCAGTTGCAGATGTTCAAAATAAATTAAAAAGCATTAGCGACAGCTTTGAGGATATGGATATTTCATTGGATGAACCCCCTCGCGCGCGAGGCGGGCAAAGTGGTGTGGGAAGCTCATCTTCTTCCGATTTTCAGCGCATGTTGGGAATTGGCTCTCCTTCAGAAAGAATCATCGTTAAAGGGCAGGATTTTGAGCTGATGAAAGTAATTGCCAATGATATCAATAATTATGTTAGTGGCTTACAATCGATCAAAAGAAGTAATGTAAACATTAGCCCGGAAAGACCAGAAGCACACATTTTGTTTAATCAAAAGCGAATGAGTGACCATAATATCACCCTGCAAAATGTGGCTATTGGATTAAATGATTTTCAACCGTCTTTTGCTTCAGGATCTAATTTCGTGAGCGGAGGGGAAGAATTCGAGATTACCATTCACACACAAAACCAGGTTCAGAAAGCAAAGGAAATGAAAGATCTTCGAGAGATGCCAATTAGCAGCACCTCTGGAGTGGCACATTCTCTTGCTGATATTGGTTCTGTAATTTACTCCTCAGGGGAAAGTACTATTACCCGTTTAAACCAGGAAAAACGTATTGAAATCACCTATAGCTTTATCGATGAAGTACTAAAATCTGAATCGCTCCTTACTTCTTCACGATTGGAGGTTGATCAGATTGTACGAAGTGTAAATATTCCAAAAGGCATGGTGGTAGACGTAATCCATGATGAAGGAATGTATGATGAGTTATACTTCTTTATTTTTGCCGCGATCATGATCATTTTCATGATTCTGGCTGCTGTATTCGAATCTTTATACCTGCCGTTAGTGATTATGTTTTCAATTCCATTGGCAGGCATAGGTGCTTTCCTTGGTCTTACATTTACTGGTAATTCCCTATTAAATGCCAATACTTTAATTGGGCTTATGATATTATTGGGAGTGGTAGTGAATAATGGCATTATACTGATTGATTATTCCAGAATTTTGAGAAGACGAGGATATAATAAATATCGTGCGCTGATGATGAGTGGAATTTCACGTATCAGACCTATTCTAATTACTTCTATCACGACCTTTGTGGCTATGTTGCCTTTGGCTATGGGAGATGCCGAATATGTGACCAGCATAGGTCAGCCTTTTGCAGTAACCGTAATGGGCGGACTGGCTTTTGCCACTATCCTGACCCTGATCTATATTCCAACCATGAGTGCCGGACTGGAAAGTGTATTGCACTGGTTTAGAAATCTTAAAACTACCAATAAGTTAGTGCAAATCCTGCTTTTGATTGGATTTGCTCTTCTAATCTATTTCCAAATTGAAGGTGCTATATGGCAAATAATTTGGTTTTTGGCAGTCATGATTTTAATTCCGGGAGGCACTTATTTTATCATGACTTCATTACGACAAGCCAATGCAAAAATGGTGGCCCCAGATGAGGCTATGCATATTGAAATCCAAAGTCTGACCAAAATTTACGGAAGAGATAAGCGATGGATAAGAGAATGGAAAGGTAATAAGCGATTATTTAAAAAACGTAATGAAGAACCCGTTACCTTAAAAGCTATTTTGCAAAATGCCATATGGCAAGGGGCTTTGATTGCTTTTCTGGTGTATTTTATCTATTTCTTCCTGGATAAAGCTTTTTGGCAACTTCTGTTTATGATTTCGCTTCATGCACTGTTATTATCCATTTTTAAGGAAGTAACACAGTTAGTACAAAAAGGCAGGAAATTATTACGATTTATTTACTTTCTATTGTATTGGGGCTTCCCTTTCATTAGTGCAGCTTATCTCTATAGCGATATCCAGACAAAAGGAGTGGGTGTATTCCTAATCATTATATGGTTCACAGGCTTATTTTTGGTGCAAGTAGCTAGAAGGTTGTCGGAAAAAGCGGTGATTCTTGATCAGATAAAAGGGCGTTTTGCTAAAATCAGAAGACTGTATTACAAATTAGTCTTGGCTATTCCTTTCGTAAAACCTAAGAAGTCACAATTTAAAGCCCTTAAAGGAGTGAGTCTAACGATTGAGCAGGGAATGTTCGGACTTTTGGGGCCTAATGGTGCGGGTAAAACTACGCTAATGCGTATCCTATGCGGAATTATGGATCAGAGTTATGGCAAAATCTGGATCAATGGACATGACACAACTCTAAGAAGGGAAGAACTACAGGGATTGATTGGCTACTTACCGCAAGCCTTTGGTACATACGAAAATATGACGCCTTATGAGTTCCTGGACTATCAGGCCATCTTGCGAAAAATCAGTCAGAAGGATGTGCGAGAAGAAAGAGTACAATACGTATTGAAAGCTGTGCATATGGATGAGCATCAGCATAAGAAAATTGGCTCTTTCTCCGGAGGAATGAAACAGCGAATTGGCATTGCTCAAATCCTGCTTCACCTGCCTAAAATACTGGTAGTAGATGAACCTACTGCCGGTCTTGATCCATTGGAAAGAATTCGATTCAGAAACCTTTTGGTAGAATTGAGTCGGGAACGAATTGTGGTTTTCTCTACGCATATTATAGAAGATATTGCCAGTAGCTGTAATAATTTGGCAGTACTTATTTCAGGAAATATTGAATATATCGGCAGCCCAACTACCATGGCAGAGTTAGCTCATGATAAAGTATGGGAATTTCATCTTTCTCCTGAAGAATTTGAGAGTGAAAAAGAAAACTATCTGATTGTTCACCATATGCGAGAGGGAGATAAGATAAGAGTCAAATGTTTATCAGGCGAGCAACCGAGAGAAGATGCCGTTCAAGTTCGAGCTCAGCTGGAGGATGCTTATTTATGGTTGATGAAGAGTAAAAATAATAAGGAAAATGAATAAGTGTGTTAAGAATTAAATGGTATAAAGTCTATTGGAGGTAATATAGAGGACACCCCACCCCCCCCCCCTCAAGGGGGGAGTTGCCTTGATTTAGCTTTCTGCCCAGAAATTTAACACCACTTTTACCAAATCTTAGATTTATAAAGTGTGAAAATAGGGATAAAATTAATTGTGTTCTGATGACTTAAATCTGTGAGACTGTCCCCTTGAGGGGACTACAGGGGTGTTGCTTGAGGGAATCATAGTGGTGTTAAATTCCTCAGATAATTATTTTAAATTAAAACAAAATGAAAAGTTACTTACTGTTACTATACAAACTCATCAACTACAATGTCAAGGTGATATTCGCAAACAAGTTCATTTATTTTGTGGTGGCGTCCTTTTTGTTTTTTGCTTTTATTATCACCATTGCCATTTTTGATGACCCTGATTTTAATGAGGCGGTAATCTATGGTTTCCTAGTGTTTCCTGGATTACTGCTGATCTTCTACCCTATGGCTTATGGTATTCAAAACGATGATGATTCGAAGATGCTAGAGACCATTTTCGGCATTCCAAATTACCGCTATAAAGTATGGCTTGTACGATTTGTCTTGGCAGTGGGTGTTGCATTTGTAATTCTTCTGGTTTTGGGTAGCATTGCGAATTTCACCCTTTACCGATTTAATTTGCTGCCAATGGTGGGGCAAGTACTTTTCCCTATTCTTTTTCTTTCTTCATTAGCTTTTATGCTTTCCACTTTAATCAAAAATGGAAATGGTACGGCAATAGTCATTGTCATTGTATCCTTCATCTTTTTTGTATTTGCAAAACCATTGGAATTTAGTGTGTATAATGTATTCCTTAATCCCTTCTCAGAACCACGAGAAATGAGTGAGTTCATCTGGCATAGTATTATATTTAAGAACCGAATATACTTGTTGGTTGCCAGTGCCCTTTGTCTGCTCTATGGGATGTTCAATTTACAGTTTAGGGAGAAGTTTATCTAGGAGTCAATAGTACAAAACTCTTTTTACTACTGGGGTATTGTAGTCATCTAGGGACAAGACAAGGAGATTACCAAAGTCATTTAGATTCTTTTCAAAAAGAAATTTATAATTTACAAAACTTTTTGCTAAATTACATGTATATACATATATGTTATTACATTAAAATAAAAACTATGACACTAAGAGAAAAAACACAAGACATTTACAACTTAATAGGTGAAGGAAAATTATTAGATGCATTCGACAAATATTATGGAGAGAATGTAGTAATCACCGAGCCAAGAGGAACTTGGAAAGGCAAAGCTGAATGCAGAAAGCACGAGGAAGAATTTTTAGGAATGATTAAGGAATTTCATGGAATGGAAGTTCATGCCATTACTTCTGATGAAGAAGCAGGTGTGGTAATGCACGAAACTTCTATGGATGTGACTTTCCAAGATGGAAACCGCGTAAATATGGAGCAGGTAGGTGTGCAGAAATGGGAAGACGGTAAAATCGTTCACGAACGTTTTTACTACCAAGGTTAATTCATAGATAAATTTCAGTTAAAAGCAGGCTATTTTAGTCTGCTTTTTTTATTTCTCTACTACATAACAAGAAATCAAATCAGACAAAAAAAGTTTTATTAAGCAGCTTAAATCCAGCTAAAGCTGGAAATATAACCACAAAGTCACAAAGAAAACAGCCAAAGGCTGTTTAGTCGAACATTTATGTCCCTTTATAAAGATTGTACATTGTTATCTCACTTTAAGTTCAGTCTATAAGGCTGTGATGACTTGATTTGAGAATCAATTGCTTCTATTAATCAAACTCAGAATATTAGATTCATAATAAATAATTAGTTCTCTTAAAACTACTTAATCTATTCCTAATATTCATTTCAATTCGGTTAATTTACTAAGCTTCCGTAGCTTTGCAACTGAGATGGATGAAACACAACAATTTTTTCAGGAAATAGAGAAATCTCTTAAGGAGGATTCTTTTGTAAAGCTTACCTTAAGTAAACCTATACGAAAGTCGGAAGATTTAGAAAATGTTTACTTGCGTGAAGTAGCTATTAAGGACGAAAAAATGATCTCTTTTACCTATCGTTTCAAAACAAATGACCAGGTAAAAAACTATACATTTGAAGAAGCTATAAAGGAATTAGAGAATCTACTGCAGAATTCTTTTCGCATCGCCACCTTATTTACTTTAGAGAAAGATATTGCCATTCGATTCAATAAAAAGGGAAAAGCCACTATTACAAATAATCCTCCTACCTTCAGCGATAAACTGCCTGCCGATCACGATAAGCAGAAAGTGAAGCGCGCTTCTGAAAGCGAGTTTTTATTTCACTTGGGGATAAAGGATAAGCAGGGGAAAGTTATTCCTAAAATGGCTGATAAATTTAAGCAGATTAACAAATACTTAGAAATCATCGATGGATTACTCAAATCTACTTCCCTTCCTAAAAAAATAAATATCGTAGATATGGGATCTGGCAAAGGCTATTTAACATTTGCTCTCTATGATTTCTTGCGCAATACGCGAAAGCTAGATGTTCAAGTTACGGGTATAGAGCTAAGGGGAGAACTTGTAACCTATTGTAATGAGGTAGCTAAAAAGTGTGAATATCATGATCTGTCCTTTGTTTCAGAAAGGATAGAAAACTATGATGAGGCAAAAATAGATATATTGATAGCACTACATGCGTGCGATACTGCTACGGACGATGCCATTTATAAAGGTTTAATATCCAAATCTTCATTAATCATATGTGCTCCTTGCTGTCATAAGCAGGTGCGACAAAGTGTAAAAGGAACGGCTCAGGAAAATCCCATTCTAAAATATGGTATTTTCAAAGAACGTCAATTTGAAATGGTAACCGATACAATACGTGCACTGCTATTGGAGAAGAACCAGTACAACACCAAAGTATTCGAATTTATCTCAAACGAACATACACGAAAAAATGTGATGTTGGTGGGTTCAAAGGCAAGTAAAGCACCTAATATAGAAGCAATTGATGCTAAAATAGAGGGGCTCAAGAAGGAATACGGAGTAGCTGAACACTATTTAGAGACACAATTAGATAAAGGTTTTAGATAAAAAAGCGCTCTTTTAGAACTTATACAGTTTATGAGATACTCTCAAAAATAATATTAGGGTATTTTTTAAAGCCAGTGACTTAGATATAAACTATCTCACCTCCTACTATTTCTTTACTGCATGTCATTAATCTTACTATCTAAAACTGAAGTTTTTCTTTTCCCACCAGATCCAAATCCAAAAACCAGCTGCAATAGCTAATGAAGCCATTAAAAAACTGAAATGAATATTAAAACTTATCCAAGATGATCCAATTTCAGGTAAAGAAAGATCAAATAAACCAAATTGAGTATCGGTAAGCAAAAATGTAGAAATAATTAAGCCTATGAAAACAAGCGGGATTAGATAGCCTACAACTGACCTACTACTTTTGATTGAAAGCCGTGTTTTTGAAGTTTCTATTGCTTCAATTCTGCGCATTGTCTTAGTGGAAAATCCGTAAGAAGGACCTTCATTGCTTTCCTCTAATATTTTTTTTATTTCCTTATCTTCCATCATCTTATACTTTCTATTTCATATTTTAGCATTTGCTGAAGATGTCCTTCCAAACGCTTTCTTGCTCGGTGCAGTTGTACTTTTACAGTATTCCTATTGATGCCTGTAATTTCTTCAATTTCCTTTAATTCACACTCATTTTGATAATAAAGTGTTAGTAAAGTGTTTTCTTGAGGACTCATTTTAGTTAAGGCCTTTTGGATAAAATCCTTACGCTCTGCATCCAATAAATCTTTCATCCCATGATTATTGATAGAACTATCTAGTTTATCATCATCCAACTCCTCAGAAAAGCCAAGCCGCTTATTAGCTGAAATTTTATTTAAGCTGTTATTATAGGTAATTCTATAAAGCCAAGTGCTAAATTTAGAATTTCCTTTAAATGACTTCATTCTTCTATAAGCTTTCACAAAACTATCCTGCGCAACCTCCTCAGCATCTTCCCTATTCTTGATGATCCTAAAAGCCAAATTAAAAACTTGCTTTTCATACAGCAATATGATTTCATTAAAAGCCTGGGTTTCCCCTTGCTTTACTTTTTGGATGATATTGAGAATACTTTTTTCTTCCACTGCTTATTGTTACTTCCATTTGACAAGTTGAAAGTAATGGTGGTTACAACAATTTAAAGTTATTTATTAAAATTGGCTTTCATATTAATAAATACTAATTCAGTTATTGCTAAAATCACCCCGACAATTCCCTCAAGGGGATAACCTCTCTGTATTTATCAACCATTAAGGCTTCTTCATTGTCATGTGAAGAACCATCCACCTTAATTGCCAATATAAGTTCATGGCAATAAAAATCCACAATGTAATTATCTGTTGGAAATTGCCGATGATATTGGAAGCCTAATTTTCTACCTTTTATTTGCTCCCTAAGCAATATTTCCGCCAATGTGCTGTCTTTTCTTAACTCTCAAGCTTTTTCTTTTAAATACAGTTTATTAGGAATAATTTTATTTTTGGTCAAAACGCAGAATAATTTTAAGTACTAAATTAACAAAAATCACTAAGGTTGCTGTAACCACGCCACCATTTCACTTGTCCAAAGGCTGTAAATCAAAATTTAAAAATAAAAAAAATAAAATCATGGAAGCAGCCATTACATTTATCAGCTTATTTGCCACTATTTTCGGTATTAGCTATTATTTCCTTTACACCAGAAACAAAGAAAGACTTGCAATGATAGAATCAGGGGCTGATGCCTCACTATTTCAAGCTCCAAAACTCAACAGAAAAAGACATCCAGTTTACAGTGTTGCCTTAGTACTAGGCATGATGGCCATGGGAATTGGTTTAGGTATTATCTTCGCTGTTCTCTTCGATCATTCAATTGAATTGAAAAATGGAAATGAAGAGGCCTTTTATTTTTCAGGGATCTTTATTTTTGGTGGACTAGGATTAGTGAGTTCATTCTTAACCTTGAGATGGTTGGATAAAAAAGATGAAGAGAAATAATTAAACTCAAATTTAGAATGCCAAATAAAAGCCAAGATTGATATTCAACACATAGTGATATCAATCTTGGCATTTAATTTTAGCATCAGATTGTCTTTTTTGATGAAAAACTAAGTAAATCCCTTACTTTTTAATGTCTCTACATAAGTTTTATTACGTCCACCTCAATTTTTATAGCTTTCCATTATATTATAAATCCAATTTTTTATACATTAGGCGATGATTTAAAGCTTCATTCCCTATGAATTTTATAAAATTTATTTTTCCATTTCTAATTTCCTTGGCTTTAATTGTTGGGCTCAATAACAAATTGGGACAAGTTCCGCCATTAGGTAAGTTTCTGGATCCGTATAACGGTTTTTGGGCTAATTCCGAAAATCAGGACATAGCATTTGAAGTAAGTCCTTCAATACCAGGACTTAATGAAAAAGTGAGCATTTATTATGATTCCATTTTAATACCGCATGTTTATGCCAATAATGATCATGATTTATACATGGCACAAGGCTATGTAACGGCACAAAATCGCTTATGGCAAATGGAATTTCAAACGCATGCCTCAGGTGGCAGGGTTTCCGAAATTATAGGGAAAGATGCATTAGATTTTGACCGATATCAAAGAAGAAACGGTCTACTTTATGGTGCTGAAAAAGCCGTGAAATTAATGGCAGAAGACCCAACCATTGGGCCATTATTGAATGCCTATACTGAAGGAATAAATCAATATATTGCCTCCTTAGAATATAAAGACCTTCCTATTGAATATAAATTATTGGATTACAAACCTGAAAAATGGTCTAATTTAAAATCTGGATTACTTTTAAAATACATGGCTGATGATTTAGCAGGTGGAGATGCTGATGCCGAAAACACTCAGCTTTTAAAAATGCTAGGGAAAGAAAGATTTAATTTCTTATTTCCTGATAGATATAAAGATTTTGACCCTGTAATTCCAAAAAGCAGGGACTGGGATTTTGAAGCCGAAACTATTGAAAGACCTGATTCTATTGAGTTCCCATTGGTTTTTCCGGATAATAAAGCTCCACAGCCTGATCCACAAAATGGAAGTAACAATTGGGCTGTTCATGGAAGTAAAACCTCAACAGGCAAACCAATACTGGCAAATGATCCGCATTTAGGCTTAAATCTACCTTCTATATGGTATGTGATGCACTTAAATTCACCAACTGTGAATGTATTTGGCTCTACTCTTCCTGGAGCTTTGGGCGTAATTATTGGATTTAATGATAATGTTTCTTGGGGGGTAACCAATGCAACTAGAGATGTGAGAGATTGGTACCACATTACTTTTAAGAGTGATGAGAAAAAGGAATATAGGTACAATGGAAAATGGCTAAAAACCCAAAAAGTAATTCAAGAATTTAAAGTCCGTGGAAATGAAAATTACTATGATACTATTTACTATACTCACCATGGCCCAATTGTGTATGATGAGAGTTTCCGATCGGAAAACAGCAAAACCAATTTTGCCTTAAGGTGGACTGCTCATGATCCCTCTAATGAACAATTAACTTTCCATTTGCTAAACAGAGCTAAAAATTATGATGATTATGAAAAAGCTTTAACTTTTTATGACTGTCCAGCACAAAACTTTGCTTATGCTGATGTTCATGGTGATATAGCTTTATGGATTAATGGAAAATTCCCATTACGCTGGGAAGAACAAGGTAAATTTATCATGGATGGCTCAAGAGCCGATATGGATTGGGCAGGTTTTATCCCACGAGAGCACAATGCCTATATGAAAAATCCTAAACAAGGATATTTAAGTTCTGCGAATCAAATTCCTGTAGATAGCACTTACCCTTATTACCATTATGACAGAGGTTTTGAGCACTATAGAAACCGAAGATTGAATCAAAAATTAGAAACCTTGCAGAATATCACAGTGGAAGATATGATGCGATTACAAAATGATAATTTCTCTCTTTTAGCATCCGATATCTTGCCAAGTATTTTGGATAGTCTAAACCGAAATAATATGAGTGAGCCTGAAAAAATTGCTTTTGATGCCTTATCCAATTGGAATTTTATGGCTGACCAAGATGCTATAGCCCCTGCATATTTCGAAATATTATGGGATGATTTGTACAAAAATTTATGGGATGAGTTTTATGGATTGGATAATAAAGTCCGAAGACCTGAATTGCCTGTTACGGTTGAAATTTTAAAAGAACATCCAGAAGAAAAATATATCGACAATCAAAATACAGACATAAAAGAAAGCATTTCTGATTTATATCATATGAGCTTTAAATCTGCAGTTGATTCTGTAGAGAACTGGAAATCTGCTAATGAAAAGGAATTGACTTGGAGTAATTTTAAAAATACCACAGTTCAGCATTTGGCGAGATTAGCTCCATTTAGTACGGATAATATTCAGATTGGAGGTAATAAACATATCTTAAATGCAACCTCAGGAAGGCATGGTCCTTCATGGAGAATGGTTGTTTCATTAGAACAGCCAATCAAAGCATATGGAGTATATCCTGGTGGTCAATCAGGGAACCCTGGTAGCTATTACTATGATAACTTGATTGAGCCTTGGAGCGATGGAGAATATTATGAATTGGAAAATAAAGCCAATGCATCCGATCTTAACAACATTATTTTCACTCAAACTTTAACACCTGAAGCAAAATGAAATTTATCATCAGAACGATAATAATTGTAGTAGCAGCACATTTTTCTTTGCTTTATTTCCCATGGTGGTCAATGGCAATTTGTGCTTTTTTCGCAGGAGCAATTATAGCGGGTAAAAACTTAAGCACTTTCTTCAGCGGATTTATAGGGCTTGGTTTTTTATGGTTGATTCAGGCATTTATAATCCACAATGACTCAAGCGGCATATTATCCAATAAAATTGCAGAGCTATTCGGCTTGAGTGATGGAATTTATATGGTGATAATTTCAGGAATTGTAGCTGGCCTTGTAGGTGGATTCAGTACGTTGAGTGGTTTCCGCTTCCGCAGAATCTTTAGTAGAGATAAAAGTAGAGGGTTGTATAGATAGGCTGCTTAATTCGTGTACTTAAAAGAGTTTTATTAAAAATATCTAATCTGTCCTGAGAAGCTCGCACCAGCTATGTTGTTTCCAGCTGCTTGCATCTGTTCTAAATAAAGCACAAAATCAGATAAGATCGTCATTCCTGCGAAACCTGTCCCGCACTAAAAGTCGGGAGGCAGTAATCTATTGATTTTAACCAAAGGTTAAAATACCAGAAAAGCTAAAAAATATTTCAATCGAATCAATTATACTCATTACCTTTTGGATAAGAGTATTAAAACTTCGTTTCAATAGACAAGACCCCTACCTTCACAGGGATGACGCAAGGAACACAATGAATTTCGCTGTGTTCCTAATGTAATTCTCCGTGAAACTTCATGGTAAACTTAGTACAACTCCATGGTAAAAACTTTACAGCCTTTGGCTGTCCTTTTGTTTTCTTTTAAATCTTGTCCCGATAAATACGGGACAAGTCGTGGTTAAAAAAATTCAGCTCAGCTATGTTTTTTTAGTGACCTTTGTGTAAAACTTAGTGCAACTCTGTGGTTAATCCTTTACAGCCTTTGGCTGTCTTTTGTGGTTAACCCAATTCAGCTTTAGTTGAATTACTTTTCTTCCTTCTCACAAAATTCCAAGTCAATTGTTCTTTTATCAATATCAGTAGCTTTCACTCTTACTGTTACAGGATCACCAAGTGTAATCATTCGCTTATTGTTCCTTCCTATGATTCTGTAATTCTTTTCATCAAATTCATAGTAATCATCCGTCATATCGACTAAACGAACCATACCCTCGCATTTGGTTTCTATGATTTCCACGAAAATACCCCATTCGGTTACGCCTGTTACCAAGCCGTCAAATGCTTTATCTTCAACAGAAGCCATAAATTCAACTTGCTTATACTTGATAGAAGCTCTTTCTGCATCAGAAGCTCTTTTCTCCATTTCTGAAGAATGCAAACATTTAGATTCGTATTCTTCAGCATTCACTGATTTCCCCTGATCTAAATAATGTTGCAACAATCTGTGCACCATCACATCAGGATAACGTCTGATAGGAGAAGTGAAATGCGTATAATATTGAAATGCCAATCCAAAGTGAAATGAATTTTTGGTGGTGTATTTTGCCTTTGCCATTGAACGAATCGCTAAACTTTCCAGTACATTTTGCTCTGGTTTGCCATTAATATCATTCATCAAAGCATTTAATGATTTAGCCACCGCTTTTTCTTCAATTTCTAACTCATGACCAAATCTTTTAGCAAAAATGGAGAATGTGCTCAATTTCTCCGGATCAGGATAATCGTGCTGACGATATACAAAAGTCAATTTCTGATCTCCCTTTTTCTTAGTCGCAATAAATTCAGCCACTTTTCTATTGGCTAAAAGCATATATTCCTCCACCAATTTATGTGCATCCTGTCTGATTTTTGGAATAACACCTAATGGTTTTCCATTTTCATCTAGTTTGAATTTTACTTCCACCGATTCAAAAGCAATTGCACCGTGTTTAAAGCGAGTTTCTTTTAGTTTTTTTGCAATTGAATTTAGAGTTGTTAATTCCTCAACATGATCTCCAATTCCAGCTTCTAAAATTGCTTGCGCATCTTCATAAGCAAATCTTCTGTCGGAATGCGTGATGGTTCTACCAAACCATTCATTATGAATAACACCATTGTTATCCAGCTCAAAAATGGCTGAAAAAGTGAATTTATCTTCATTCGGTCTAAGTGAACATAGTCCATTTGAAAGTCTTTCGGGCAACATCGGGATGGTTCTATCCACTAAATAAACCGAAGTGGCTCTGTGAAAAGCTTCTTCTTCCAGTAAAGTACCGGGCTGTACGTAATATGTTACATCTGCAATATGAATCCCAATTTCATAATGACCATTTTCCAACTTTTTAAAAGAAATAGCATCATCAAAATCTTTGGCATCTTCTGGATCAATGGTGAAAGTAGTGGTATCACGCATATCCCTTCTTTTCGCAATTTCCTTTTCAGGTAATTGATCACTGATCTTTTCTGATTCTTTGATGACCGCATCTGGAAATTCCATTGGCAATTCAAATTCTGCCATAATGGAGTGGATTTCTGCTTCGTTCTCCCCAGCTTTTCCTAAAACTCGAATCACTTTAGCTTCAGGTTTTCTGTCTAAATCTCCCCAGCTTTTGATTTCTACAATTACTTTATCCTGATGCTCTGCCCCACCCAGTTTATCGTTATTGATAAAGAAATCGGTATGGATATAGCGGCTGTCAGGAATCATGAAGGCATAGCGAACGGATTTATCAATTCGACCTACAAATTGTGTTTTAGCTCTCTCAACTACCTCAATTACTTTTCCTTCTTCCCTGCCGTCTTTATTTTTCTTGGTTACGACTACTTTTACAGTATCCTTGTGAAAAGCACCTTTCAGTTTTTCGGTTTTCACCACAATATCAGTTTCTCTGTCTTCAGAAATGATATATGCCAATCGAGGATTAACATGATCTACTTTACCAATGATGAATTCCGGTTCTTTTATAGAGACGTAGGTTGCTCTGGAAGCTTTTTCAATTTTCCCTTCTTTCAGCAATTCTACTAACACTTTGTCAATCAAGCGCTTCGCCTCAGCTGTATTACTACCAATTGCTTTGGCAATATTCCTTACAGTAAATGATTTATCTAGATTAAAATCTAAAATTTGAAGAACTTCTTGTTTTAGTTCAGGTATGCTTTTAATTATTCTTTTAGGCTTTTTTACGCCTTTTTTATTTCTTTTTTTACTCATGTTTAAATTTAATATGTTTTGAAAAGGATGTGATTAAGTGAATATGAAGAAATCAATAAATCACTCATCCTTAACTTTAATGATTTGCTCTTCTTGCAAGATGGGTTGACCTTTCATTTTAAGATACAATTGACAAGTGAGCACTACATCTTTTTCACAATATTCGGCAATTCTTTCTAAATCACCTTCTTTATAATAGACTTCATATACTTGACTTCCGTCAATATCGTCTTTACTCGTGGGTAAATCAAATATATGTGCCAGTAAATCTAATTTTGTATAATGCTTTCGGTCTCCGAATTTCCACATTTCCAATGTGTCCAGGTAAGGAGTTTGCCAAGGCTTCATGGATGAAACGTCCAATACTGAAGGAAGTTTTAAGCCATTTACCAAGATCCGTCTGCAAATGTACGGAATATCAAACTCTTTGATGTTATGTCCGCAAATTACTGAATTCGTATCCTCTACCTTTTGTAAAATTGGAATGAGGTTATTGAGCAGTTTTGCTTCATCTTCATCCGCTAAAGTCGTCACTCTCAGTTTTCTGTTTTTCTCATTTCCATGCATCCACCCTAAAGAAACGACTACAATTTTCCCAAATTCCGCATAAATTCCTGCTCTTTGATAAATCTCTTCTTCTGTTTCTTCATTTTTAGTAAGAAAAGAAGCTTTATGTTGCCACAAAGATTGTTCTTTTTCGGATAAATCAGTGTAATTCTCCGCTTGGGGAACGGTTTCTATATCAATAAAAAGTACAGCCATTTTTGGTTCATTCAGGGTTGAAGTTCGGCTCAAATTATGGAAAATATCGGAAAGAAGGAAAGTTTGATGTAGGAAGTTGGGAGTGGGGTGTAGGATGAAGGGTGAAGCCCCTTAATACCCTAATAATGCTATTAAGTTAATGAAATTTCCTTAGCGAGTTTTTTCGCTAAAGCGAAAAAACTCGCTAAGGAAAATAACCAAGGTTATTTTTTAGGATTATAGTAAAAGATGAGAATTCAAAGCTTAACTTAATAACATTGAATTCCCCAATGGGGGGAAATAAATGGGGTAAATATTGGAAGTTTAAAGCTCGAGCTATGAAACCTGAAGTCTAGATACTAGATCCAATCTAGATTCTATAATTTCAACAAAAACCTTACTAAAACTATCTTTTTAACGTTTAGACTTTAACTTTGCGTAGAATTTTAAGCTAAGACTTTATTTAACAATGACATATATATCACCGATTGAAACCAAGAGTTGGAAAAAGCTAGAGAAACATTATAAAAACACTAAGGATGTCCATCTCAAAACACTTTTTGAAGGGGATAAAGACAGGTTTGAAAATTTCAGTTTAAATACTGAATCACTTTTTATAGATTTTTCTAAAAACAAAATCACAGAAGAAACGATCAGTTTACTTTTGGATTTAGCAGTGGAAATGGAATTGCCTGAAGCCATCGAGTCAATGTTTGAGGGTGATAAAATCAATCAAACTGAGGGTCGAGCTGTCTTACATACTGCTTTAAGGAATTTCTCTGATCACCAAGTTATGGAATCTGGACAGGATGTGATGCCATTGGTGAAAAATGTGAGAAAGCAAATGGAGGTCTTTAGCCAAAAAATACATTCTGGTGAATGGAAAGGATATTCTGGCAAAGAAATCAAGCACATTGTCAATATTGGGATTGGTGGTTCAGATTTAGGGCCTGTTATGGTGACAGAAGCCTTAAAGCCGTACAAAGTAAAAGGAATCGAGAGCTATTTTGTATCGAATGTGGATGCTACTCATATCGCTGAAGTTCTTCAAAAAATTGATCCTGAAACAACTTTATTTCTGATTGCCTCCAAAACTTTCACCACACAGGAGACCATGACCAATGCCCATACGGCAAGAAAATGGTTTTTGGAAAATGGTGGAACTGAAGAAACCATCAAAAAGCATTTTGTGGCGCTCAGCACCAATAAAACTGGAGTTGAAAAATTTGGGATCGACCCAGCCAATATGTTTGAATTTTGGGATTGGGTAGGCGGAAGATATTCGCTTTGGTCTGCTATTGGATTATCCATTGCCTTGAACATAGGCTATGATAATTTTGAAGAACTATTGAAAGGAGCGCATGAAATGGATAATCATTTCAAGGAATCACCATTATCAGATAACGCACCAGTTCTTTTAGCTTTGATTGGCGTTTGGTACAATAATTTTTATAAGGCAGAAACAGAAGCTATTTTACCTTATGATCAGTATTTACATCGGTTTGCTGCTTATTTCCAGCAGGGGGATATGGAAAGCAATGGAAAATCAGTGGACAGAAATGGAAAACCAGTAGATTACCAAACAGGTCCGATTGTTTGGGGAGAACCGGGCACAAATGGCCAACATGCATTTTACCAATTAATTCATCAGGGGACCAAAATGATTCCTTGTGATTTCATTGCACCTGCTGTTTCACATAATCCTATAGGGGATCATCACCAAAAATTATTAGCTAATTTCTTTGCTCAAACAGAAGCATTGATGAATGGAAAAACAGAGAAAGAAGCTCGTCAGGAATTAGAGCAAAAAGGCATGAAACCGGAAGAAATTCTAAAATTATTGCCTTTTAAAGTATTTGAAGGGGATAATCCAACCAATTCAATATTGATGAAGAAGATAACTCCTAAAAGCCTGGGGAGCTTAATAGCACTTTATGAGCATAAGATTTATGTTCAAGGAATTATCTGGAACATTTTCAGCTTTGACCAGTGGGGAGTGGAATTAGGAAAGCAATTAGCAGGTTTAATCCTTCCAGAATTGGAGCATGACAATCCTGTAATTGGACATGACGCTTCAACTAATGGCTTGATTAATGAGTATAAGAGGTTGAGAGAAGATTAAATTGACCAAAATCACAATCATAGGAGCTGGTGCAGCAGGCATTTTTGGGTCTATTAATATTGCAGCCAAAAATCCTGATGCAGAAGTGGTAGTGTTAGAGAAATCCTCTAAGCTTTTAGCCAAGGTGAAAATCTCAGGTGGTGGAAGATGCAATGTCACGAACGTCTGTCAAGAGCCAAAAGAACTTATCAAAAACTATCCAAGAGGAAATAAAAAGCTTAAAAAAGCATTTGAGGATTTTGGCACTGTTGATACTGTTAACTGGTTTGAAAGCAGAGGGGTAAAGCTCAAAGCAGAGGCAGACGGTAGGATGTTTCCAATTACGGATGATTCTCAAACCATTATCGACTGCCTTCTACATGAATGTAAAAAGTATAAAGTTGAAATTAAAACAAAAGTCTCGGTAGAATCCATTGAGAAAACTGAATCTGGTTTTCTGTTAGATATAAAAGGTGCTGAAAAAATTGAATGTAATAAGATCTTAGTAGCTACTGGAGGTCATAATAAATTAGAAGCTTTTCAATGGTTAGCTGATTTAGGGCATAGCATTTCAGAGCCTGTCCCCTCTTTATTTACTTTCAACTTACCAAAATCAAGCATAACTGAATTGTCAGGTGTTAGTGTTCAAGATGTTGAAGTGAAAATAGCAGGAACTAAGCTTTCACACCAAGGACCATTATTGATTACGCATTGGGGATTGAGTGGACCTGCCGTACTCAAACTTTCTGCGTGGGGAGCCAGAATTTTACATGAAAAGAATTACGAATACTCAGTATTGGTAAATTGGCTTAAAACTACAAATGAGGAAGAAACCCGTCAAGTATTAACTGAATTTCAAGCTCAGAATCCTAAAAAGATGCTTTTTAATAGCAATCCATTTCAACTACCGAAAAGATTGTGGGAATACCTTCTGACAAAAAGTGAAATAGATGAAGAACTACGCTGGAATAATTTTTCAGGAAAGAAATTCAATAAACTTGTAAACCACCTGATTGCAGACTTATATGAGGCTTCCGGCAAAACCACTTTTAAAGAGGAATTTGTTACTGCTGGTGGTGTTAAATTAGGTGATGTCAATATGCAAACCATGGAAAGCAGAAAATGCCCGGGACTTTATTTCGCTGGAGAAGTTATTGATATTGACGGTGTAACGGGTGGTTTTAACTTCCAGGCGGCCTGGACTACCGGCTGGTTAGCTGCTGAAGGGATGAGTAATATTGATTGATATTCAAGACTACCCTCCCTCATAGCTTTTATAGTTTCCGAAATATCCTTTGCCGAAGATCATAATACTCAAATCTTTCTTCAGGCAAATAATTTAGCATACTATCCAGAAAACCAATAATAAAGAATCCTCCTGGCTTTAAAGCTTTATAAATTTTCTCCATCACCTTTTCCTTTGCAGGTCCATCAAAGTAAATCAAAACATTTCTACAGAAAATGATATCGTACTGATCAACTCCATAATCTTCCATTATGAGATTAGAATTTTTAAACTTCACTTTATCTAAAAAATACGGTTTCAGAATAATCTCATTTTCATCTTCTTTAAAATATCGATAGAGATCAGCTTTTGAATTATACAGTTTTAAATTTCTTTCATACTCTGATAGTTTCGGTTTTATAATTCTTCCACTTTGAGCCTTTTCTAAGGCATTGGATGAAATATCAGTAGCTAAACTTCTTACTTTATCTCGAAATCCTAGCTCATCCCAAACAATTGCAGTAGTAAATATCTCTTCACCTGAAGAACAACCCGCATGCCATACATTAACTCTATATTGGTTCGAAAAATGTTCTTCACAAACCGATTTAAATGTTTTCCAATACTCTGGATCTCTAAAAAGAGAGGTCAGCCCTACTGATACTTCATTGATGAAATCATGCACAAAATCTTTATCTTTAAGGGTACGACTCCACAAATCAAAGCTAGATTTAAAATTGAATTTGCGATAAATTCTCTGCAATCTTCTTTTAAAGGATTTAGATTCATAATTAAAGAAATCTATGCCATACCTCTTCATAATAGCATCTTGAATAGAGCGCATTTCTGCATCACTAATTTCGACTCCTGTCGATATTATTGGGTCAATTGACATTTTTTAATTTTAGGTTTTGTTCTACCATCCCTGTAAATAGAATGATGATTTTATCTAGTTCTAAATCAAGATTCTGGACACCTGCCATACTCACTTTTGAGTTTACCCATTCTCCATCATTTGTCTTAAATTCAAGATAGGTTTCCACTTTTTTCCCTTCATCTAAATCCTTTAAGATATCTTTAGGTTTAGTTCCATTCGCTAATCTAAAGTCTTTACTAAATTCCACTTTCTTCAAAGTCATTCTGCTGTAGCCAGAAGCTTCGAAAAATAATGGGTTCGCATTTTTCAAGCTAAAATCAGTATTCAATTCTAAGATTGGGATTACGCCTTTCATAGCCGTAACAGAACCGCCCAGTTCGTTTAATTTCTGCTTAGATTTAGTAGTGAATTGAGCTAATAAAAGTACCTTCTCCAGATTTTGTTCATTATCATAAATCGGATTGATAGTTCCTGAAAGCCATACTTCATGACCATTTTTATCGACTTGCTTGAATTCCCCAGAGAAGAACTTACCACTTTGCAGGCTTTCCCACATTAGTTGATATTGAGGTTTGAAACGGTCTTTTTCGGGTAATAAATCAAAATAAGATTTACCTTGAATATCCTCCAATTTAAATCCCGTTATACTCAAATAGATTTCATTGGCTTTAACGATTTTTCCTTTTTTATCGAACTCCAATGAACCAATGGTTTTATTGATGGCCTCCATGTGGTTCATCAATTCAACTTGCTGTCTTTCATTTTCACGTTCTAAGGTTTTTTCTTGTGTGATATCATTTGCAAATTTCACTACTTTTATGGCATTTCCGTTGATATCAAAAATAGGATTGAAAACGCACTTTAAAATCACTTTCTTACCTGATTTGGTATAGCGTTCAAATTCATCCGTAACGAACTCACCCTTTGCCAATCTCTCCCATAGTTGTTTATATTCTTTTGACTTAGAAGTGTATTGATCAACCATTGATTCATCATGCTTTCCAATTAACTCCTCTTTCTCATAGCCGATGATATCCAGATAGTTTTGATTGACATCTATTACAAATCCCTTTGTATCAAATTCAATTACTGCATTAGATCTGCCAATTGCTTCCAACTTATATTTAGCATCCAAAGCAGATTTCTTGGTGGCAGTAATATCTGCCTGAACTGCTATGAAGTTTTGTAATTCTCCATTTGCATCACGCACAGGATTGATGGCTAAAGAAACCCAATACGTTCTTCCATCTTTGGCGTAATTAAGAATTTCCTCATTTATTGGTTTTTCTTCTTTTAATAATTGGCTGATTTTCTTTTTGGTCTCCTGATTAGTTTCAGGTCCTTGCAAAAATTCACCAGGTTTCCTACCTCTTATTTCCTCCAGTTTATAGCCCGTCATGTTTTCAAAGCCTGAATTCACATATTCAATCAACCCTTCTTTATCTGTAATGATGACTGAATTATCAGTATTGTCGGCTACCAAAGATAATCGTCTTTGTTCCTCTTCATTGGCTACTCTTTCAGAAATATCCTGGCCTAACATCAAGATTTTTTTAAGATTACCATTGGTGTCTAAAACAGGTGAATAAGAAGCTTCAATCCAAACTTTTTCCTTTTTAGAAGTACGAGTTTCATACTCTACAATATGATTATTACCCGCCTGTACTTTTCTCCATATTTCACCACATCGCTCTGGGTTTTTACAGATATTTTCATGTTTTTTATGTTTAATATCAGCCTCTTCCCACTTCAAAAATTCTTTAAATTTTTGATTGGCTGATATAACATTGCCCTCCACATCAAATTCTGCCTTTAATAAAGTATTATTAATTGCACTGAATACACCATCAAGCTCAAGTTGGTTTCGTGACATCTCCTCTTGAGTAGCCTCCATTTCCTCTATATTTTGGCGCATTTCCTCCTCATTAGCTTGCAGTTCATTAGACATCTTTTGAGATTCTACTAACAATTGTTGCGTATTTTCATTAACCTGAATTACCGCTACGGAAGCTGCAATATTCTTCGCTAAATCTTTCAGAAATTCAATTTGGTAATCTTCTAATACCTTGAATGAAGCCAATTCCATTGCGCCTACCATTTTCTCATCGCTAATTAATGGAATTATCAAAATATGACGGGGCGTGGCATGACCTAAACCAGAAGTGATTTTAACATACTGTTCGGGAACATCAGTAATGTAAATCAGATCTTTCTCCTGCATACACTGACCAACCAATCCTTCTCCTTTTGAAATTTTTTTATTGGCAAGTTTTCTTCGCTCATAGGCGTAGCAACCAATCATTTCCAAATATTCTTCATCATCTTCTTTTCCTGCCAAGAAAATAGCACCTTGATTTCCCTCAACATATTTTACGGTTTCACTGACAATGTGAAAACCAAAATCTTTCATATTTTCATTATAGGTGCGCAGTAGTTCAGAAAATTTAGCTAAACCTTCTGCTTGCCAAGCACTCTTTTCCTCTTTGCTTCTAAATTTTATAAGCTCAGATTGAAGATTTATAACTGCTTTAGAAAGATGATTGGCGTTATCTTCAGTCAATTCAATTTTTTCACCTTCTGCTATGGCATTTATCCACTCTGTAGCTTGTTTGATTTTTTGTCTATTGGACAGGATATCCTGATAGAAATTTCGGGTCCATTTATTAGAAGACTTCACTTCAAATTTTGAATCATCAACACTTAGGTCGGTTCCTAGATCTGATATTCGTTTGATACCTTTTCGTTCTCGAACATAATTTAAAACCATTATGAAAAAGAAAACAAATGCTATGGCGTAAATACTAAGGTGGTAGAAAGGGTTTAAGCTTTTGAAAACTAGGGTTAGCAAAATACTAGCAATAAAAGCTACTAACATTCCACCAAAGCCTACTATTAAAAACCTATGAGTTCTATCAATTCGCATGACTAAATTTCTTTTGGTTCAATACAGAAAAGAATTGCTTATCCAAAATCCAGATGAAATAGGGGCTGATTTTCATATTATCTTCAAATGAAAAATTAGCTGAAGACAGGATAGCAAACATATTTTCATTATGCTCTATTTCATCTTGCAACCATTCTCTATTAGCTTCATCAGGATATATTATTTTGGGAACATCTCCATAGATCTTCAAATTCAACTGATTGGATAGCTCAGTAATGACCGCTGCTGAAACCATATTATCGACTTCTTTTAAAATGATTTCTGCAAAATCAGGATTTGATTGCAAACTTTTCATTTTTTGAATCAACATATCAGGAACTGCTTGAGCATCTTTCTCGCTGAAAACCAAATAACTTCTTCCCTTCGCCTCCCCAATGATATCTGTTATCAAAATGGATGGCTTCTTAGTTTTGATTATTTTTTGTAATAAATCAGGAGCCTCTCCAAAGAATAATTCGAAATTCTTAACATTTACCTTTTCGCCAGACAAACTAGAAAATGATTGACTCGCTTTTTCATATCCTTTTAGGAATATTTCTTGAGCTACTGATTTTAATTCTTTACTAATTTTGTCCATAAGACTAGGCTACAGCAGTAGCATTTACATTTACTGAATGATTAAATAATTTTTGTATGATTTGCGGGATATTAATCACCAAACAAACCTTTCCATTTCCTAAAATGGTCACACCGCTTACATAGCGTACAAAGTCGACAGGCTTTTTCAAAGGCTTCTCAACTATCTCCTTCTGCTGAAGTAACTTATCAACTACTAATCCTAATTTTTTACCGTTGTAATGCACTAAAACCACATTCCATTTCTGATTTGATTCTAAAGCTTCTGCTCTTTTTGAGGCCTCTGCAGGAAAGAATAAATCTCTCAGAAAAACAGTTTCTATGGTTTGGTCTTGATGATTAATCATCAAGCGGTTTTGAATTTTATAAATTTCTTTTCTCTCCAATGAAAGTACAGCATCCGTATAAGTTAGCGGCACTGCATATTGACTATGACCTACTTCAAATAAAAGTGTGGATTTTACTGCCATAGAAGAAGGCAAAATCAAAGAAAACACTGAGCCTTTACCAGCTTCAGTTTGCACTTTAATATTTCCTCCAACAGAATCAATGGCTTTCTTCACTACATCCATCCCTACTCCACGGCCTGACATGCTATTTACAGCATCATTTGTTGAAAAACCAGGTTCAAAAATGAAAGAAATGATTTCCTCCTGCGTCATTTTATCTAAGGCAGAAGCTTCCACCCAACCTTTTTGAGCAACCTTTTTCTTGATTTTTTCTACATCAATTCCTTTTCCGTCATCTTTAATATCAATGATTACTCCTTCACTTTCATTCCTAGCCGATAAGGTCAATTTTCCAATTGCATCTTTTCCCTCCCCTTTTCGATCTGCTTCGCTTTCAATTCCATGACCGATTGCATTTCTTATCAAATGGATTAGCGAATCAGAAATAATTTGTAAGATGTTTCTATCGATTTCAGTTTCGCTTCCTTCAATTATCAAATCCACTTGTTTTTTCTCGGAAGTGGCTGCATCACGTACCACTCTGTGGAATTTATTAAACAGAAAACCGACTTGCACCAAGCGAACATCCATTACAGAATATTGCAAATCAGAAGATACTCGCTTTAGGCTATTGAATTCATTTCTTGAAACATTCGCTTCATGACTGGTGATTAATCTATCTCTTTCTATGATCAATTCACCTACCAAGTTCAAAAGGTTATCCAATTTCTCCACTGGCACTTGCACCATATCAGAAAAACTGATTTTCTTGGCATCCTTCTCTTCAGCAGTTATCATTTCTTTTTCCTCCTCAACTGGCATTGCCTTCTTAGGTTGATTAGATTGATATTCTTCCACCTGAGCTTGCAATTCTTCTAACTGCTGCTCTTCCTTTTTAGGTTTAGATGCAGTCTTTTTAGCTTTTGATGCTGGCTTCTTTGCTACAGGTTTTTTTGTAGTCTTAGTGTCTTCCTGAGACTTTTCATCTTTACGACTATTTTCTACTATCACTTCTAATTTGCGCTGAATTCCTCTATACTTAACAGTTAAGCTATCGTCAGTAAGCGATTGCACTAATTCCTTAAGTGTATCTACTGCTTTGAAAAGAGTAGTGAAAATATCCTCCTCAATTTGAATATTTGACTGCTTGATTTCAGAAAATAAATCCTCCAATGCATGAGCGAATTTTGAAATCACTTCAAACCCCATTCCTGCAGCATTCCCTTTTAAGGTATGTGTGATTCTGAAAATAGAATCAATAGTCTTTTGATCAGAAGAAGATTTCTCTAATTGTGTTAAGAGTGTTTCCAGCTCTTCCACATTTGAATTAGCTTCTGAAATAAATAATTTTTTATATTCTTGCTCTTTGTTAGACATCTCTGAATATTTTTATAAACAACTTACCAAATAGCCACCCATTTGATTTAACGGTACTAATATATCGGTAGCTCCTGCATCAAATGCACTTTTCGGCATTCCATATACAACAGAAGTATCCTTATCTTGAGCTATAGTAACTCCTCCTTTGGCTTTCACTTTTTTTAATCCTTCCGTTCCGTCTTTCCCCATTCCTGTGAGGATTAACCCAATCATTCTATCACCATAAACTTCAGCAGCTGATTCCATCAAACAATCGATTGAAGGATTATTAAATTCTGTGTAAACTTTATCGGTAAAATGAACTACAACTCCACCAGTATGTGGATTTTTGCGTAATCGCATATTCGAATGGCCAGGAGCCAAATAAATGTAACCTGGCCTGATTTCCTCTCCAGATTCAGCTACTTTCACCATTAACTCGGTTAACTCATCCAATCTTTTAGCAAAAGAATGAATAAAACTATCAGGCATATGCTGGGCAATAATTACAGGCAAAATCAAATTATTGGGCAGTTGCTTCAATAAGTTTTCGATTGCACCAGGACCTCCAGTTGAAGCTCCAATTACTATGGCTGCATAAGCAGCTGTACCATGAAAAGCATGGCTGTTTTTATTTTCCTTAACCTCAATTTTCTTGATTTTAGATTCAGCAGCCACTTTCACTAAAGCGGTTAAAGGATAATCTTTAGCTTTAATGGAATTTGTAATATCATCTTTTGGCTTATCTAGAAAATCGAAAGCCCCTTTTTGTAAAGCATCGAAAACCAATCCATCATTTTTCTCTAAGGAACTTAGGAGAATAACCGGAGTAGGTATTTCTTTCATTATATTCTCGACCAAATATACTCCATCATAATCGGGCATAATCATATCAGAAATGATCACATCCGGCTGTAGCAATCTTGCTTTCTCTACTCCTTCTTTTCCATTTTTTGCAGTTCCTATTAATTCAATATCCGGATCTGATTTGAGGATATCAGAAAGTAGTATTCGCATTAAAGCTGAATCTTCTACGATTAAGGTTGATATGGTTTTGGTAGAACTCATTAGGCTTTAGCCAGTGCTTGCACCAATTGTTCTGAGGTAAAAGGTTTCACTATATAATCTTCAGCTCCCAAGCTCATTCCTTCTTCAATCACGGAATTTTGCCCTACTGCGCTGATCATATATACTTTTGAAGGTAAGCCTTCATCTTTATAAACTTTGAGGATATCAGTACCGATCATATCAGGTAAAATATTATCCAACGTGATGATATCTGGCTGCAATTCAAAAGCCAAGTCAATGGCTTCTTCTCCATTTGATGCCTGACCCACAATTTCGTAACCGCCTTCTTCCAGTGCATCTTTTATGAGCGTTCGCATATAAAGCGAATCATCTACAATTAAAACTTTCTTTCCCATTATCTTAATTTTTTAAATAGCGTAATTTGTATTTTGTGAGGAAACCGATAAGTCTCCATTTAAAGTATTAAAGCGAGCAGTTCGGCTTTTATTTCCGCCTACATCCTGACCAGCCAGAAAGATTTTATGATCTAAAATCAATTTCCTTAAGGTGCTTACATTGCGTTCCCCTGTATTGAAGCCTGAATTAAAAAGATTAGCACCACCCACTATTTTGGCTCGAAGGGCATTTCTATTACCTCCAATTTTTTCAATCTCTTCTATCAATTTTTCAAAAGCTGTTTTGGCATTATAAGTAGTATCTTTCTCTAATTCATCAGATAAAACTACATGTGCAGCAGCTGATATTTTATTGACTCTGTCATAAATAAACAGCCCTACACATGAACCTAAACCATAACAAGCAATGTTGGTCGGATCTTTAGTGACAATGAAATCACCTAAATTCAAAGCGTGCTCAAACATTTTCAGAAATTTTGTTATTTTTAAAAACACCATTCAATTCGCTTTCACTCATAGTTTTGAAAACATCCAACATAATGATAAGCCGATCTTCTAATTTTACAATTCCTTTGATGTAGGATTGATCTGTTCCGCCATCTTGAATGATATTTGCAGAATCCTCAATTTGAGATTGCTTTACATTTAATGTATTAGGCAACTCTCTTACCAAAACACCCATTTTCACTTCATCGCTCTCTACTACCAAAGTGTAGTTATTAGCAGCTTCTGCTGAATCTTGCTTCAAACCAAACTTTTCTTCCAAATCCACCACCGCTATGATATTTCCTCTGATATTGGCTACCCCTTTCACATAAGGAGGTGTTTGAGGCAAGCGTGTGATATGAGGAGTTGGGACCACTTCCTTGATTTGTCCTATTTGCAAACCGTATTCCTCATCGCCCAATCGAAATACAATTAATTGTGATTTCTGCTGGTTTTCTTTGATATCCTTTTCCTTTACGGCTTCCATATTAAACTTTAGTTAAGGTGAACTTTTTGATACCTGATTTCAATTCTTCTGCAATTTTGCTTAACTGATTGCTGGCATCTGTTACTTCTACCATACCTGCATTCAATTCTTGTGAAGAACTCGCAACTTGCTGAGTTCCTGCTGCAGTTTCTTCCGCTACTACTACAATCTGCTCAATGTTTTTCACAACCGCTTCAATAGCCTCTCTCTGCCCATTTGATGCAGATAAAATCTCTTTTGAATGTTGGAAAGTTGTATCACTAGAGCCTGCAATTTCCACGAAAATGCTCTCTGCATCTTTGGTTGCATTACCACCTTCTTTCACACTGGTTTTCATACTTTCTATTGCTTTACCAGCCGATACTGTGTCTTTTTGAACATCACTAATGATTTTCTCTATATCCACAGCTGATTTTCTTGAATCTTCCGCTAGTTTTCTGATTTCTTCTGCTACCACTGCAAATCCTCTACCTGCATCACCGGCTCTTGCTGCTTCTATGGCTGCATTTAGTGCCAATAAATTGGTTTGAGAGGCGATGTCTGTAATTACATTTAATGTTCTCCCAATTTCTTCAGCTCTTTCTGTAAGGATAGCGATTGATTCAGATGTTTTTATAGCAGAACTATCAATTCCAGTCATATTCTCAACCAAGTTCTTAATGATTTTCAAGCCCTCTTCTGAGCGTTTTTGACCATCTTGAGCGGTTTTATTAATAAAATCAGCTTTTGACTGCATCTCCTGAGATGATTTCATCACACCATCTACCAATTTTGAAGACTCATCCGTTCTTAGCGCTTGGTCTTGAGCACCTTTTGCCATTTGAGAAATTGCAGAGGCTACCTCATTTGAACTGTTTTTAATACCTTCACTTCTCTTCAATAAATTTCCTGAAGAAGTTGAAACTACTTCAGCTCCATTATTAATGCTATTCAGTACATCATTTAAGTTATCAAGTGCACTATTTACTTCACCTGCAACATCAGAATCATTTTGTACTCTCTGAGTTAAATCACCTTTTGCCATAGCACGGATTACTTCAATCACATCAGATTGCTCTTCCATGGCTTGTTGGATTTCCTGCTCTTTTAATTTTTGCTCAGTGATATCATATCGAACACCAATATATTTAACTGGCTTACCATTTGGTCCTAAGACAGGAGCAATGATAGCATCTACAAAATAGGGATCGCCATTTTTCTTTCTGTTTTTAATTTCTCCACGGAATATATTTCCTCTCCCAATGGTAGACCACATTTCTTTAAAAAGTGACTTAGGGGAATCTTCATGCCTAAACATGCTATGTGGTTGTCCTATACATTCTTCACGGGTATAGCCTGTTACTTCTAGTAATTTATCGTTTACAAAAGTGATATTACCTTTCAAATCAGACTCAGAAACTAAACAAGCAACATTTATTTGATCCATTCTGGTCTCTAATTCTGTTTCCATCGCTTGAAACTTTTTAGCAGTCTCGGTCGCCTCTTCCTCAGCTTTTTTACTTTCTTCCATAGCTGTAATCACTTCCTGCTCTTTTAGCTTCTGCTCTGTGATGTCATATCGAACTCCAATATATTTTACAGGTTTTCCGTTTGGACCCAAAACAGGAGCTATAATAGCATCCACAAAGTATGGATCCCCATTCTTTTTTCTATTCTTAATTTCACCACGGAATATATTTCCCTTTCCAATAGTAGCCCACATTTCCTTAAAGAGAGATTTAGGTGAATCTGCATGACGGAACATGCTGTGTGGTTGCCCTATACATTCTTCACGGGTATAGCCTGTTACTTCTAATAATTTATCGTTTACAAAAGTGATATTACCTTTCAAATCAGACTCAGAAACTAAACAAGCAATATCAATTTGCTCCATTCTAGTATTCAGCTCTACTTTTACTTTTTCGTATTCTTGTGCAACTAAATATGCTTCTTGAGCCTCCTTTTTCTTTTTAGTAATATCAAGGGCATATTTAATTACTTTAACTATTTGACCACTTTCATCCGGAATAGGAGTGTATGATGCTTGTAACCAAATTTCATTACCTGTTTTACCGAATCTTAAGAACTCCCCATTCTGAGGATCACCAGCTGCTAAACTCTTCCAAAAAGCTTTGTACTCGTCACTTCCTGCAAAATCATCAGAAACAAAAATGCGATGATGTTCCCCTTTAATTTCTTTTAAAGAATAGCCTACAGTTATAAGGAACTGATCGTTGGCATTCAAAATATTCCCTTGTGGATCAAACTCAACAGATGCGAATGCATTGTTCACTGCGTTGATATGATTTTCAAGATCTTGACCATTTGATTTTTGGGACTTAGCCTCCTTAGATTTAGGGGCAATATTTTCTTCTAGTTTTGTGGCTGCTTTTACCATGTCTTTTTTATATTTTTATGATGATATAAAGGTAGGGTAGCAAGAAACTGTAATCAATCAAGATTTTTATGTATTTTTTCATGGTAAATAATACTCATTTATTTCTAAGTATAATTACTTAAAAAGTTTGTTTAATTTAAAGTAGTACACTTATTCAAGATTTAAGTCAAAATATTATTGAAATAATATCAACCTAATTTTTGTTGTAAATAAGAAAATTGCCTATTATTAATATTCCTAAAAGTTTTTGGAGCGAACCAATAAAACACAATGCCTAAAAGCATCTTAATAGTTGAAGATTCAGAGATAGTCAGCATGCATCTGCAAAAAGTATTGCAAAGGGCCAACTATAATGTTTTGGCCAAACTTATTTCTGGAGAGGATGCCATAAACTTTATAAAAACCCAAACTCCTTCTTTGATCATTATGGACGTAATGATAGAAGGAAAATATGATGGTATCGAAACTTCAATAGAGATCAATAAAATTAAAGATATTCCTGTTATTTATCTTACTGCTCTCAATGACAAGAAAACCATAGACCGCGCAAAGCTAACTTTTCCTAATACTTTCCTTAGTAAACCCTTTTCTGAGTCAGAGTTACTAAGCAATGTGGAATTAAGTTTATTCAAACATCAAGCAGATCAAGAAAAAAAAGGATCTCAAAAGCTTCTCTCCACCATCTTAGATAATATAAAAAGCTGTGTAATCGTAGTCGATGCAGAATTTAAAATTCGATATCTAAATAAATTCACTGCTGACTTACTCAATACCTTATCTGAAATAATTCTAGAATTTAAATTAGGGGATGATATAAAAATTTCAAATCTAGATGATGAACCGCTGTCAATTTCATTATTAAAAGATAACAATCAAGAAACCGTTGCCACACAAGAGATCATTTATATCAATTTTGTGGGAAGGAAATTCCCTATAAACAACATTAATATTACGAGGGCAAAATTTTTCAATAATGAACAGGAGCAATATCTCATTATGTTTAATGATGCAAAAGAAAGCTTAGAAAAGCTACAAAAAGAAAAAAAAGAAAAGAGATTAAAGCTTGCAGCACAAATAGAAGGTGCTGAATCTGAAAGAGCCAGGGTTAGTCGAGAATTACATGATGGGTTGGGACAGATGCTAAATGTTGTTAAAATGAATACAAGAAGTCTGGTAGAAGACAATTCGGTTAAAGAGAAATTGGTAAAATTGATTGATGCCTCCATTGACGAATCACATAAAATATCGGAAAATCTGATGCCATCAAAACTACAAATATTTGATTTAAAATCTAGTTTGGAGGATCTATTCTATAATTACGAATCTAGTAACTTTAAAATAGATTTTACCACCAATATTAAAGATGGAGAATTAGAGGAAATAAAGATTAATATTTATAGAATTGTTCAGGAAGCATTAAATAATATTCAAAAACATGCAAAAGCTAAAAATGTATCAGTTCAGCTTTATTTAAAGAAGAATGTTATCAGGTTAAGTGTTGAAGATGACGGAGTTGGTTTTGATTTGAAAACTGCAAAAACAGAAACAGGTAAAAATAATAGCCACGGGCTCTTAAACATGATTGATAGAGTAAAATCAATGGGAGGCACAATTGATATTGATAGCAATACCAAATTTGGAACTAATATCATTATAAACATTAATTCGAAAAACTATGCTTAAAATATTACTGGCAGATGACCACCAATTAGTTCGGAATGGAATCAAGATGTTTTTAGAATCAGAGAAAGATTTTGAAGTTATTGGAGAAGCTAAAAATGGATTAGAAGCCATTGAAAAAAACAATGAGCTTAAACCCGACTTAGTACTTCTTGACATATCAATGCCAGATAAAAATGGACTTGAGGCAGCTCCTGAAATTTTATCTACAGCTCATGATCCCAAAATTGTTATGTTAAGTATGTATTTAGATGAACAATATATCAATACTTGCATGGAATCGGGTGTTCATGGTTATATACATAAAGGAGCTGATAAGGAAGAGTTAATAAACGGAGTAAAAAAAGTTATGGAAGGGGTTAGCTTCTACAGCAAAGATGTTAGAGATGTAATGGTTAACAATTATATTTCAAGTCTTAAAAAGAAAAAACAGCAGCTAGCACAACCGAAAATAAGCCTAACAAAAAGAGAGCTAGAAATTGTTAAATTAATTATGAAAGGCTATACAAGTAATCAAATAGCAGAAGAGCTATTCATAAGCAACCGGACCGTTGATACCCATAGAGCGAACTTAATGCAGAAGTTGGAAGTTAAAAATTCAATTGAGTTAATAAATAAAGTGACTGAGGAGAATTTATTGGTAGATTGATTACTTCATGATTTTATAATGAAACAATTCTTCCCGAATTTGGTAATGAGAATGGAAGAATCGTAAACTTAAAAACCAATTCTATTAATTGAAACCTGCAAAAAACCAAAATCATCTTATTTTTATTTGTACTGGAAAAGACTGCCAAAAAAATGGTTGTGAAGAATTGAAGTCAGAATTAAAACAATCGTTTAAAGCAAATAAAATTAAAAATGTGAAGCTCATCAAAACCAAATGCATGGATTATTGTAAGCTGGGGCCCAATTTGGTAGTCAATGGTAAATTATTGCATGAATGCAAAAATGAAGATATTTCAACTATTATAGAAATACTTAAAAACTCAACGTCCTAGAATAAAAGAATCTTTTAATTTTAAATATTCTAACCCGAAAAAGTAACTAAAAATCCATTATAGTAGTTAATATTATTTATTTCAATGTTGCTACATCTAAATTCGTGTCTTGTTAACAATCTACTATGACTAAAGCGCCATTATACACTAAAGATTTCTTGCTTCATTGCTTTAGCTACCTTTTAATGGCTGTGTCATTTTATTTTTTACTTCCCACCCTTCCCACTTTCGTAACCGATGTTTTAGGTGAAAGTGCAGACAAAGTAGGCTACATCATTGGAATTTACGCCTTATCTGCTCTAATAGTTAGACCTTTAAGTGGCTATGCTTTTGATAAATATGGGAGAAGAAAATTATTCCTTTTTGCCATGTTTTGCTATGCATTAGTTATGGCAACCTATGGATTAGCTGCATCTTTTATCTTTTTATTATTCTTAAGGTTAGTAAATGGAGCCTTTTGGGGAATAGTAACTACAGGTGGGGGAACTATCACTTCCGACTTAGTACCTAACAGCAGAAGAGGTGAAGGAATTGGAATTTTTGGACTTTCCATGACTTTAAGTATGGCTATTGGGCCATTAATAGGATTGCAGATTTTAAGAGAAACTGGGAGCTACCATGTTTTATTTATCACCTCTGGAGTTTTATGTTCATTGGCTGTGATTATGTCATTTTTTGTAAATCACCCTAAAATCAGTAATCGAAACAATAAGCTTAGCTGGGAAAATGTATTTGAACCTAAAGTTTTGAAGGTTTCTATAGTCATGCTGCTATTAGCATTTCCTTTTGCAGGTATTATGTCATTTATTACACTTTTTGCTAAAGAACTATCGATCGAAAGTACTGGAATGTTCTTTCTAATTTATGCTATAGGAGTTAGCATTATCAGGCCTACAACTGGAAAAATGATGGACAAAAAGGGCCCAGCATTTGTGATGGCGCTGAGTTTTGTAGGCACTATCTCTGGTTTAATTCTATTATCCCAAAGCACAGCTGAGCCAGGTTTTCTATTAGCTGCTTTTGTTATGGGCTTAGGAAATGGTATTGTAATGCCAACATTGCAAACTATGGTAATCAATATGGTGAAACCAGAAAAAAGAGGAGTCGCTACTAGTACTTTCTTCTCTTCCATTGATTTAGGTATAGGAATTGGCGCTTTTTTCTTAGGAAACGTAGCAGAAATTTTTTCGCTATCTCAGATGTACTTATTTTGCGCTATCGGTATGCTTATTCCAGCAGCTTTGTTTTTTGGAATAACATTATCTGATTATAAGAAAAAGTCAAAAATAAGTCTAGAAACCGCCAATGTCTGAATTATTCTTTACCCCAGGACCCACAGCTTTATATTTTACAGCTGAAGAGCATATTAAAACTGCTTTAAAAAAAGGTGTTTGCAGTACCTCTCATAGGGGACAGCAATTCAAAGATATTTATAAAGAATGTCAGCAAAACTTGAGAAAGTTAATGGATATTCCTGAAGATTATCATGTATTGATCACTTCTTCTGCCAATGAAGCTTGGGAAAGAATTATTGAAAATTGCGTTGAAAAAGAAAGTTACCATATAAGTATGGGAGCTTTCTCAGCACGTTTTGCGAAAACGGCTACTCAGCTTGGCAGAACTGTCCATGAATTAGTGGTGGAAGACGGTACAGTTCCAGATTTCGATGCAATAGATGTACCTGAAAGTGCAGAACTTATTACCATATGTTTGAATGAATCAGCTTGTGGCACGACATTTCCTTTGGATACGATTAACGCTTTAAGGGAAAAACATCCTGATAAATTGATTGCTGTAGATGGTGTTTCAGGAGTTCCAGTGATCCCAATTGATTTCAGAAATATTGATACACTCTACTTCTCTGTTCAAAAGGCATTTGGCCTTCCTGCTGGATTAGGGATATGGATAGTAAACAACCGATGTTTGGAAAAAGCAGAGAAAATGGCGTCTTCTGGAAAAGTAATTGGTTCTTATCACCGATTACCTGATATGGTAGAAAAAGCTCAAGTATATCAGACTGCAGAAACTCCAAACATTCTAGGAATTTATACCTTAGCAAAAGTTGCTTCAGATATGTTAGAAAAGGGAATTCTCCCTATCAGAAGAGAAATTGATTATAAATCCGCCATTTTAAATCAAGTAATTGAAGCACATCCTCAACTTCATCATTTTGTAGAAAATGATAAGCACAGGTCCAAAACAGTGAAGGTTATCAAAACTGATTTTGATAGCAGCTTACTTATTGACCATCTTAAACAGAAAAAAATTCATATTGGAACAGGCTATGGTGGCTATAAAAAAGAGCAAGTGCGAATAGCTAATTTCCCTACGCATTCTAAAGAACAAACAGAAATGCTAGTGGACTTGATAGAGGCTTTTAGGGTTTAATTTTTGAATTATATTTAATGTAATCATCACAAAAAATTATCGACCAATGAATAAATTACTTGTACTTTTTTTTTGTTTACAGCTCAAACAGGATTTAGTCAAATTGATGAACCTTTAATCGAACGAAAAGGAAATCTGGTTCAAAATCGATATTTTATTTTAGGTGAGGAAGTATCAGAACGGCAGGTTTTGAAGAAAATGTTACCTTTTGAAGCAGCTCATAAAAGGATGAAGTCATCTAGAAGATGGGCATTTACTTCAGCAATCATTGCAGGATTTGGTGTGGGCACTTTTTTGCCCACTTTTTTTGACCCATCCCCTGAAATTACTGTTCCATTACTTATCACCGGAATTAGTTTAATTGCAATTGCTCTTCCCTTGAAAAGCTTAGCCAATCGAAAAGCGGATGAAGCTATTGATCTCTATAATTCGCGGAAAATAATGGGGTATAAAAAGTCCCATTCCCATATAAACTTTACTTTTAACCAATATGGAATTGGTCTTAACTTAAAATTTTGAGAGAATCTGAATAAGTGTTTTATTCTTCCTCTTTAGGTTTATACATCACAATTATTTGAACAATAATGGCAAGAAAAATTAATATGTATATTTCGATCTGAGTGAATAATTCTACTGAATCCATTGCCCTTCTACTAATTTGTAATTGCCTCCCACCTTCTTTTAATTGAATTGCTGCTAAATTTTCAAGATTACTTTTGACCTCTGGGAATTGATCAAAAAGTAAAGCATTTTGCAAGAAATTAGATTGAATAAATTCTGATTCATTTTCTTTCAATACTTGATAATTAACTTTAAAATCACCTAAAATCTCTCTTTCCTTAGTTGTTAATTTAGTTTGATCATATCTTAACAGATAATTGTCTATTTCATTATCTATCAAATTATTTTGGTTAGCATAAAAACTTGAATCAGATTTTATAGCCGCTATTTCCTTTTTGTTTATCAAAGCTGAAATTTTGAAAATCAAATCTTTAGCTACCAACCTATCTTCATATATGGTCTCAATAGCATTACTAATCTGTAAGAAATTATTTCTATCTACTAAGTTCGTGGTAATAACCAGTGTGATGATCATCAATATGCCTAAAACCCATTTAATCTTATTGTAAAGCTTCATTATTGAATAATTGATTTATATTTATCGATACTAAAATTAAACAAAATATATAAAAAAAGCTGTCTGATAGATATCAAAACAGCTTTAATTTTCAGTTAATAAATTATAATTATTTACTCTTCTATTTCAACTTCTTCTACTTCTTTTATCTTTTCCTTATCAGCCTTTTTAGTTTCCATCATTTTATCATGCACCTGATTATGTTGCATTTTTAGGCGCTCTTTAGCTTCCGCTACTTTTGCTTCGGCTTTTTTAATTTTTTCTTTCTTTTCCAATATTTCCTCATCGGACATACTTTCTTCCTGCTCAGCCTTAAGTAATTTCTCTTTTGCTTTAGCTATTTTTTCTTCTGATCTTTCAATCGCCTCTTGAGCTTTTTGCATGTTTTCATGAGTAGCCATCATTTTTTGCTTAGCTTCCTCAGAACGGATATGACCAAATTCTTTTCCAGTCATTTCACCTTTCATTTTACCATGCATTTTTCCTTGATGGTCTTCTTCTGATTTCCCTTTTTTCTTTTTCAAAGGTTTGCCATCCATATGTTTATCAGATTCATGCATTTCTTTATGCTCTTCATCCATTTCTTCCTGCCTCTCCAATTCCTTTTCTACTTCCTTACTAATCTCACTAGAAGATTTACTTTTAGCCATTTCCTTTTTCTCTTTGCCTTTTTCAGATTTTCCCTGAGAAAAGCTTTCTAATTGAATTCCTGTCATAAACATCATGATGAATAGACAGATAATAGGTTTTCTTAATTTAGTTTCCATAATTCTCAAGTTTAAATGTCCTCCAATAATTTATCCACTTCTTTTTCAGTCTCCTCAGCCTCATCTTGTGCTTTTTCAGATGACTTTACTACTTCATCCGCAATCTGTTCTTCTTGTTTAATATCAGCTTCTGATGCTTCCTTTTCCGAATTAGAATTTCCGCATGAAGCAAATAAAAAAATCAAAGCTGAACACAGCATAAAAATATAGTTTCTCATAATCTTATTATAATTTGGTTTTCACTTGAATATAAGAATATTTTTATTTTGAAGATATATTAAACAGGATTAATATTTCGTAAACAGAGAAACCTCCAAATTATCTTCACAATTATCCAATAGCTTCTTTTGAGATAATTGCATTTTTGGATGTATAAACTCTGGACAAATTTCAACTAGAGGTACTAAAGTAAATCTTCTCTTTGGAATGCCTTGGTGTGGAATTTCTAAATCATCTTCCTTATAAATAATATCATGATAATATAAGATATCAATATCAATTAAACGTTCCCCCCATTTTATTTTTCTAACTCTGCCCAATTCAAGTTCGATTTCTAAAATAACTTTCAATAAATCCATAGGTGCTAAAGAAGTATCCACTTGTATAACCTGATTTAAAAAAGCTTGCTGATCCGTTATGCCCCAAGCGGCAGTTTCGTAAACAGCTGACTTTTTAACCAACTTAATCCCTTTATATTCTAAAGCTTTGATAGCTAGTTGCAATACTTTAGCTCTATCCCCTAAATTGCTCCCAAGTAGTAAGAATATTCCTTCCATAATTAAGTTTCGCCATCAATAGAATTATACTTTTATATAAAGCTATTTTATAGCTACTTTGTAAGTTGATTGCAATATTAATTGAATTAATATTGCATTAAAATTTAATCGATTATCAATCTTTAATTATTCTTATGAAAAATTTCTTTAAAATCTTCTTTGCCAGCCTACTTGCATTAATAATATTCTTTGTTGGCTTCTTTTTAATTTTTGCGGGAATAGCTTCCCAAGATAGTGAGGTGAAAATTTCTGAAAACTCCTTTTTGGAAATAAAATTAAACCGACCAATAGTAGAAATGACTTCCGATGATCCTTTTGCGGAATTTAGTCAGGCACTTACGAATGAACCTACTCCTATTAGCTTGAAAGATATCTTAGAATCTATTGAAAATGCTAAAACGGATGAAAAAATAAAAGGTATCTATTTGGATGCTCCTTATGTAATGGCAGGTTTTGCTCAAATTGAAGAAATTAGAAATGCTTTGATTGATTTCAAAGAATCTGGTAAACCTATATTAGCTTATAGCGAGACTTATACTGAAACAGGTTATTATATAGCTTCAGTGGCGAATGATATCGTATTAAACCCAGCTGGAATGTTGGATATGAGTGGTCTTTCTTCTGAAGTTACCTTTTTTAAAGGTACTTTAGAAAAATTAAACATTGAACCTCAAATATTCAGAGTGGGTACATTCAAAAGCGCTGTTGAGCCATTCATTAGAAAAGATATGAGTGAAGCCAGCAAGGAGCAGATTAGCGTCCTTTTAAACTCTGTTTATGGTGTTTTAATCAATAATGTAGCTAATTCTAGAGGAATAGATGCAACTGAATTAAGAGCAATCTCTGATGAACTTAAAGTAAGAACCACTGAAGATGCTTTAAATTATAAGTTGGTTACTCAACTAGGTTATTACGATGAAGTATTAACTAAAATGAGAGAAATAGCAGGACTTGAAGAAGATGCTAAAATACCTGTGGTTTCAGTAAAAAAATATAGTAAATCATTTATTGCAGATAAATACAATGCCAATAGAATTGCAGTAATTATAGCAGAAGGGAATATCGTTTCAGGAAAAGGAGGAGAAGGAACTATTGGTTCAGATGTATTTGCTAAAGAAATTAGAAAAGCCAGATTGGATGATAAAATTAAGGCAATAGTATTGAGAATCAATAGCCCAGGAGGAAGTGCCTTAGCTTCTGATGTAATGTGGAGAGAAGTTAAATTAGCCAAAGAAGTGAAACCTGTAATTGCCTCTATGTCAAGTGTGGCTGCTTCAGGTGGATATTATATGGCTATGGCTTGTGATACTATTGTAGCGCAGCCAAATACCATCACTGGTTCAATTGGTATTTTCGCTATCATCCCAGACTTATCTAAATTTATGGACACCAAATTAGGAATCACCTTTGACAGAGTGAGTACTGGAGAATATTCTAATTTATATACTGTCAGCAGAAGTTTAAATGAAGCTGAAAAGCAAATTATCCAAAATTCAGTGGAAAGAGGGTATGAAGATTTCACTGAAAAAGCTGCTGAGGGCAGAAATATGTCAATAGATGAATTATTAAATGTAGCTTCAGGAAGAGTTTGGTCTGGAATTGAAGCCAAAGATAATGGTTTAGTTGATGTATTAGGCAGTTTTGATGATGCAGTTAATATTGCAGCCAATTCAGCTGGACTTGAAGAAGGAGACTATATGAGAGTATATTACCCAGAAAAGAAACCATTTTTTCAGCAATTATTAAATGAAATGGGATCTTCTGCTAAAGTTTTACATAAAAAATATACTTATGGCGAAATGGCTAATTATGTAGAAGAGTTAGAATATGTAATGGAAAACAAAGGATTACAAACAAGAATGCCATTTGATTTGGAAATCAAATAATTTGCCCCTTTTTTTACATTATAGTTATAATTCAGCATTGCTGACAAAAACAAAAAACTAAGATGACAGAAATTAGGAACGACTGGACAAAGGAAGAAATAGAAAAAATATATAATCAACCTATACTAGAACTTATCTATCAAGCAGCTACAGTTCACAGAGAGTATAATGATCCTTCGGAGGTTCAGGTTTGTACATTATTGAGTGTGAAAACTGGCGGATGCCCAGAGGATTGTGCTTATTGCCCTCAAGCAGCTCGATATCATACGGATGTTAAAGTCCATAAATTATTACCTACTGAGCAAGTACTGGAAAGTGCCAGAATTGCAAAGGAAAATGGCAGTACAAGATTCTGCATGGGTGCGGCTTGGAGAGAAGTAAGAGATAACCGTGATTTCGATAGAGTGCTAGATATGGTAAAAGGCATTAATGAGTTGGATATGGAAGTTTGCTGTACTTTGGGTATGGTGACTGAATCTCAAGCTCAAAAACTAAAAGATGCTGGTCTTTATGCTTACAATCATAATTTAGATACTTCAGAAGAGCATTATGATGACATCATCAGCACGAGAACTTATGATGACAGATTAGACACTATAGGAAATGTGAGAAAAGCGAAAATCTCTGTTTGCTCTGGTGGTATTATCGGGTTAGGCGAACAACATAAAGACAGAGTTGGAATGTTGCATACTTTAGCCACTATGGAAGAACATCCTGAATCAGTTCCAGTTAATGCTTTGGTTCCAGTTGAAGGAACCCCATTAGAGAAACAACCGAAAGTTTCTGTTTGGGAAATGGTAAGAATGATTGCAACTGCAAGAATTACTATGCCAAAAGCAATGGTGAGATTGTCTGCTGGAAGAGTAAGAATGAATCAGGAAGAGCAAGCTTTATGTTTTATGGCTGGTGCAAATTCTATTTTTGCTGGAGATAAATTATTAACCACTCCAAATCCAGAAGTAAACGAGGATGCGGAATTATTCCAAACGCTAAATTTAAAGCCAAGAAAGTCTTTCAAAAATGGAGAGCCATCTGTTGAATTTCAGCAAATCCCAGGGGTTAGTTAATTAGTAATTAATAATTAGAGAATTAATAATTAAAGGGTGGCTTTTAGCTACCCTTTTTTGTTTTTGATGAGTTCTGAATAGATGTATTGATATTTTAATCGAAGATTAAAATGGATAGATTCCTGCCTTCGCAGGAATGACGATCTTTTCTAACTTTTGAGTATAGTCTATCTAATTTATCTGTGCTGTAGGATTCTACAATCATTAACTAAATGAATAAGCCTAATACGGGCTTCATTCCTGTGAAGACAGGAATCTAATCTAATTGAAACAGCGTTTCAATTAATCCATATCAGCAACCTCATCATATAAATCCTTGAAAGTAGGATTCATCTCCTTGATTAACCGTATTTTCCATTCTCTTTTCCATTTCTTTATTTGCTTCTCTCTGATAATAGCCTCCTCAATGGATTCATAAAACTCATAGTAAACAAGATCTGTGCATCTATATTTGCTGGTAAATTTTGAACCTTCACCTATCATATGTTGATGTGATCTGACTGATAAAGTGGCCGTAACACCTATATATAAAGTTGAGCGGGAAATATTACTTTGAATATAAAGATATCCTCCTTTTGCTTTCATAAGGTCATTTCATGGTTGAATAATTACTAAAGTATAAAACATAAGAATGAATCACAATTTATATCTCGATATTTTAATCTTCGATTAAAATGGACAGATTCCTGCCTCCGCAGGAATGACGGATATTTCTAGCTTTTGAGTACTAGTTTAGACAATTTATCTGTTCTGCTCAATTCTACAATCATAAACTAACAGAATAAGCCTAATCTGTGCGTCATTCCTTTGAAGAAAGGAATCTTGTCTAATTGAAACAGCATTTCAATTAATCCATCAGCCATTAATGATGTTAAATTTTTGAATAACATCAAAACATAATACCAGTGATTAAAACACAATTCTTTTATTGATATTTTAATCTCCGATTAAAATGGATTGATTCCTGCCTTCGCAGGAATGACGATCTTTTCTAACTTTTGAGTATAGTCTATCTAATTTATCTGTGCTGTAGGATTCTACAATCATTAACTAAATGAATAAGCCAAATCCGTGCATCTTTCCATTGAAGATAGTAATGACGTTCTTTTCTAACTTTTGAGTAGGATCTTCATATTTTTCATCCGTTAATCAACTAACTGAATAAGTCTAATACGGGCTTCATTCCTGTGAAGACAGGAATCTAATCTAATTGAAATAGCGTTTCAATTAATCAAAGTGTCTTAAAAATTGCCAGAATCAATTTTTATTAGCAATTTCAATCCTTCGATTTTTATTTTAAAATACTACAACAATGAAAACCACCTCCCTATTACTTTTATTTATTCTACTTTTTAGCTGTAAAGCGCCAGAAGATCAAAAAACCACTCAAAAAGAAGCTCCTTTTTTGTGGGAAAATGCAACAGTTTACTTCCTTTTAGCCGACCGTTTTAATAATGCAGATACCACAAATGATTTCAACTTTGGAAGAGAACAAGATGGCGCCACTTTGCGCAGCTTTATGGGGGGAGATATAAAAGGTATCACTCAAAAAATAAAAGATGGTTATTTTAATGATTTAGGAGTCAATGCCATCTGGGTTAATCCTTTAGTGGAACAAATTCATGGATCAGTAGATGAAGGAACTGGCAAAACTTATGGATTCCATGGTTACTGGACCAAAGACTGGACAGCTTTAGATCCTAATTTTGGAACTATGGATGATTTAGCCGAATTGATAAAAACCGCACACGAAAACGGTATCAGAATTCTTTTGGATGTAGTGATGAATCATACTGGCCCCGTTACAGATCAAGATCCAATTTGGAAAGACTGGGTTAGAACTGAGCCAAATTGCACCTACCAAGATTGGGAAAGTACTGTAAAATGCACTTTGGTCGATAATCTACCAGATATTTTAACAGAGTCAGAAGAAGAAGTTGAACTACCGCAGCATTTATTAGATAAATGGGAAGAAGAAGGCAGATTAGAAAAGGAATTGACAGAATTGGATGAGTTCTTTGAAAAAACTGGCTATCCAAGAGCTCCGAAATATTATTTAATTAAATGGATTACGGATTATATCAGAGAATTTGGAGTAGATGGTTTTAGAGTGGATACCGTTAAACATACAGAAGCCGGAATTTGGGGTGAATTATATGCAGAAGCTTTAAAAGCTTTAAGAGATTGGAAAAATGAAAATCAAGAAGAGAAATTAGATGATCTGGATTTCTATATGGTAGGAGAAATTTACAATTACTCTATTTATGATGGTCTTGAATATACTTATGATGGAGATACAGCCATTAATTTCTTTGACGAAGGCTTTCACAGTATGATCAACTTCTCATTGAAATGGGAACTAAAAGACAAACATCCCGATATGATTTTTACTACTTATGATAGTCTTTTAAATCAAGGTGAATTGAAAGAGAAGTCTGTATTGAATTACCTTTCTTCTCATGATGATGGAAACCCATTTGATGCGGATAGAACTAATGTTTTTAATACTGCTAACTATCTAATGCTAGCACCAGGAGCTGCACAAATTTATTACGGTGATGAAACTGCTCGTTTACTAAATGCAGATGCAGAAGGTGATGCAAAATTACGTTCTTTAATGAATTGGGATGAACTGGAGACTGATGCAAAAAGAGATGATTATAGTATAAAAGAAATTCATAAGCATTGGCAAAAATTAGGGCAGTTCAGAAAGAACCATCCTTCGATTGGAGCAGGCCATCATCAAAAAATTTCTGATGCTCCATACTCCTTTAGTAGAACATTGAATCAAAACGACTTTAAAGATAAAGTAATGGTAGTGATGGCTGAAAATGTTAAAGAAATAGTGGTTGAAAATGTATTTATCGAAAATCAAGAAGTAAAGAATTGCTATACTGGAGAAACTTCAACCGTTAAAAATGGAAAATTAAAATTTGAAAAGGATAGTAGATTATTGCTTTTGGAAGGAGTATAAAAAACGAAAAACCCGCAAGATGCTGAATCTTGCGGGTTTTTGATATTTCTTATCCTTAAATATTAGCCTAGAAACTCAAACTGTATTGGTCTAAACTCCAGTTTTTCACTTTTGAAACTATTCAGTGACTGACAGGGCATTATGTGGAGTATGGCGTGAAAGTGGATTGTTAACACTTAGGCTAAAAAACTTTGGAGGATTAAAAGCCCTCACTTTCAATCTCAGATAAAGGTAGCAAAAAGTGAGAATATTTAAATTAACTGCTAACCGCCATTGTTTTTAGCTAGTGTTGTAAACAGTATTCTCTATTTAAACACTGAATTTTGCCAAGCATTTATAAGTTTTTCGCCTTGCTTTCGGTCAACGTACAGGATATTTACAGAGAATTCCTTTTTATCAAATAGTCTAGAATAAGATAGGGAATGAACTGTAATGCCTTGCGGATAACTAATTTCTATTTTAAAGGTTTGGAAAGCCAGACCACTTATCATTTGGACACTTGTAGAAGAATCTATAACTGCATTCGGTACTTGAGCTTTCCATGCTTGGAACAATAAATCATTCACATATTTACATGATTTCACATAATACCGACCACCTTTCCCATCGTAAGGCTGATAGTTTGAGTCTAAGTAGTTCATCTTACCCTTTTCAAAAGCAAAAATAACTTTAGCTTGATTTATAAATTCTTCTTCATAAAGGTCTGTAAAGGCTTCAGCGCCTTTTTACTGATCCTTTTGTATTTCACTTTTACTGACTTCAGTAAAGTCTTCAGGAATTACAATAGTCCATTTGAATTCTTCATTATAAAGCGTATCAGGCTCACTTTCAATTTATCCATAACTTATTGAAAGCACGAATAATAGAATCATGCTGCTGGAAATCGTCTTTCTCATTTATCTTATTCATTTTAAAAGCCAAATCAACAATTTGGCGGTATTGGTAAATAGCCCTAAGCTTTTGTAAATCACCGAACGCCCTATTTGCTACATACAGTGTTGTAAACAGTTATTTTCTCAATTTAACTAATTGCATATTCATCGCTTTTACCATTGATTTAGGCATTAATTCAGATAAACTATCATATTGTTCTTTAGTGTCTAAATTATAGTTACCCTCTTTCTCAAATTGATAAGTCAGCTTAGTAAAAAGACCAAAAAATTTATAATGCTCATCAGATATTAACAATTCAATATCGTCTTCATTAATATTAACATAAGAATTGTCTTTAGCATAATTCCCTAATATTCTTAATAGTGCTAATTCTACTGATCTTTCTGGGCCATTTTTAGTAAGTCTTTCATAACGCTTTCTGTCCGTAAAAAACATACCCGTTTTGTTTGGTATCGTTGTCACTAAAAAAATTCCTAATGACGCCAACGCGCCAACCAATAATACTTTCGAGAATTGAAATTCTGTGGTTAGGTATAAGGCTGCCAAAATGACGGCAAAAACAATTGAAGCAATTGGGCCTGCAAGGCATATAATTGCTAGTTTTTTTATATTGTCAGGTTTATCTTCAGTTGGTAATGTTGCTGCTAAGCCACCATAGTGAGCGACATTCTTATTTAAATAAACCCTAATTTTATCATGATTCTTCTTGATTCCTAAAGGTCCAACTACAAAGAGTTCAAACCTAAAACCTAGTTTCAATCCTGTAATTAAATGCCCTAACTCATGAACACCAAGTACTATAAAAACCATTACAATAGTGCAAAATGTTTCAATAATTTTTATTGTCATCAATGATGTAATTTAATTGGGTACAACGATTAGCTATGATGAGTAGGGATTAGAAAGCACTAAACTTGATTTTCCTGCAGAGCCACATCAATTAATAAATTTACACATTGTGGCTGACTTTCCAAGTGCAATCAAACTTTCCTGACTAATAAAACCCAATTCATTCATAGTTGATGTTGTAGTGCGTTTTTATTTGAAGCTCCTTTAGTGCTTTTTTTATAAAACCCTTGGCTATCATCAGCTTGAATTGGTAATAGATCATTACTGCAGACCAAATGAGAGTTGGAGGTGTAATGACGTTTAGGAAATCATTGTTAAGCCAGTTTAGGTTGTCTCTCATGCCATAAATATCAAAAATATACAGTATTGGAAAAAGCAAGGCTGGTATGATATAAAAGAACAAAAAAGGTTGCACAAATCTTGCCTTTAAGTGAATTGTTGAATCATGTTGATTTTCCGCAATCACACCCTTAAAACCAATTAGACTATAATTATAGATTGTGCCTCCGATAATTGGGCACATGAAATAGATTGTCTTCCAAGTTGAATGTCCAATCACTGCGGAGTTCGATTTAAATTTGCCATTGAAGAATCTAATTATCTCTTCTCTGCTTGCGTCCACATGCTTATCCCAATTATAAATTAACAAGAAAGCTCTTAAAAATTTCTGGAAAATCATGGTTTCAGTTACATTAATGCACTACAACGACTAGCTACGATGAGTAGAGATTAGAAAGCACTAACCTCTCAGCTCGCACATAGCCACGCCTTGATTTAAAATTATGAATTGTGGCGGACTTTCCAATCCCCACGAAAGTACCCTGAACGATAAAACCCCATTCATAGCATTTGTTAACGGGATTTTACCAATGAAATTCTCGGTCTTTGACTAAAGCATTCTCAGGAACATAAATGTCTGTAATAGTTGTTGTTGTGCTGGAAAATTGCTTGTGATTAAACTGCAATGTTATCTGTTCTTCCGTTAGTCGCAGAACCTTAAAAAGTTTGTAATTCTTTTCAATGTTCATAAGTTCAGGTAACTGTTGGCTTTCAATTCTAACGTAGTAGTTTCCTTTTTTATCTTTCGCGAATTCCCATGTCGCATTAAGAGTTTCTCCGCAATCTCTATTTTCACCAGAGTTGTTATGCATTGTCATGTCACCCTTATATGTTTCTCTGTGAGATAAAAAACAATCTCCCATGTTCATCCGGGTTTTATTATTGAATCTACGGGCTAATTTCCATGTTTTAGTTGAGTCTCCGGTTAACAAAAATTTCGCATTCTTTGGGAGTTTGTAAGGTGGTTTCTCAGGCTTGGAGCATGAGAGTTGTAAAGTCAACAATATGAGGAATAGAAAAATCAAATTCTTAGGCATTATTATGATGGTTTTAGGGTGAGCCGATAATGTTTGTAAAGGCACATACTTTACAAACATTAGGTACGGTAAAGAGACATCGTTTACAAAGTTAAATGGACATGGTTTACACTTTTTAAGCACTTTTTTGATTCAATTACAAAGGTTTTCTGCAATTTTACTCGTTTTTTCATCTTTACATAATCTAATACTATGCTCCCATAGTTTGTCTTGCAATGTCTGATTTAATACATCTTTTTTTTCTTTGATTACAATAAAATCGTTTTTCTTCCAAGTAATAATTTTTCCTGATTTATTTAAACTATCTTTCTGATTTTCTATAAACAGAGGAGCCATTATCTCACCACATTTTTCTACTGAAATAAACTGACCTAACCATTTCATTAAAGTCGCCATTGTTTTCATAAAATAAGGAATAATGTTAACCTGATTACTCCAGACAGTTTCTGAAATCTCAAAACCAATGAAAGACAATCTTGAATCTTTTTTTTCTTGATACAAGTTATGTAACTTATTTAGAAACATTCGTTTTGCAACCATAGCCTGATGAATTCCTTTTTCGAAGCTCCAATTATTTCTCATCTGTATATCATCCCAAAATATTTTATCCTTTACAGTAGTTACATTAAAAATAACCCTACCTCCATTTTCAGACTTCTCCAACAAATTCAATAACCCTAATGTCAACATAAATTGAGACAGATAATTTACCTGAAAATGTGAATCCATCCCATCACCCGTTTCAACACGTTTGGCAGCGTAGCCAATCCCTGCATTAATGAAAATACCATCAAGAAATTTATGCTTACTTTGAACCTCTTCTATTGCGCTCTTAACATCACTTAGTTTTGTCAGGTCGCACAAAACCATTGAAATTTTCGTATTTGAAGTTGTTCTTTTAAATTCTTTGATAGTTTCTTTACCTAATTTCTCAGACCTACAAAGTATAATTATTTCATTTTTTGGGTCATCCAGACCGGCTAATATTTTGGCAACGCCTTTACCTATTCCATTTGTGCCTCCAGTAATTAATATTTTCATTTTCACCTCTTTTTTTTGTGAATATTCCTCTTATAAATTCGGATCTGCGTATGCCACACAAAATTCTATAAAGTAATAATAGTTACTTTATATAGCATACACTTTTTTTTCCTTACCCTCAGAATAATATTTAAAATTAAGCTTATGGTTTTGGCAATTGGTGCACTATAAATATATAGGATTATTCTTTAAATACATGCTAAAAACACAGGAGTTAGTCGAAATGCTTGGCAATTGATGCTCTAAAAAAGTCCAAGCGGACGCTTAAACTATTGCTTTCAGCTAAAAACCACTAAAACCAAATAATATTCTTCCCTAAGAATTATTTTTAAGTCCTAAAAAATATTATTTTGCCCTAAATTATTTTATAGCTTCCTAATTTAGGAAACTCAAGTCCTATAAAATATTTTTGATTCCTAAGTTATATTTTTAGATTCCTAAGACTTAGGGAATGTTTTTTAATGCTTAGGAGGTAGTTTTATAGCTTAGGGCTTATTGAAATATCGAATGTAATAACCTTTTCTTTTGTTACCATCCTTCAAAAAAACAAATTTCCCTGTTCTATAGACTTCATCCACTAATTCTTTCAAATGAATATAGGCTTTGTCCCTCATGGTTTTAAGATTGGCTTGGACATATTACTTTCTATTGGTTTGACAATTTTCTTGATCAGAAAATAAATATCTCCAAAAGTATATAGCAAGGAAATTATAATAGTTTTTAATTGGTAGGCTAAAAGGACTTAAAATAAAACAATATTGTAAAATTTATAAAATTACCGAAAACAAAAAACCCGCAAAGTTCAAGACCTTGCGGGTTTTAATATTTCAAAGCATAAAGATTTTACTCTTTATGCATCCATTCTTTTTTAGCCATTAACTCGCCATCTGTTTCTTCATTATCTGGGTCATCCACACAACAATCAACAGGGCAAACCGCTGCGCACTGAGGCTCTTCATGGAAACCCGTACATTCCGTACATTTTCCAGTTACTATATAATAGAATTCATCTGAAACAGGCTCCTGCATTTCTTCTGCATCCACCTCTGTCCCATCTATTAATTTGGCTTTACCGGAAAGCTCAGTCCCACCAGACCAATTCCATTCAACGCCACCTTCATATATTGCTGTATTAGGGCACTCTGGTTCGCAAGCACCACAATTAATACATTCATCTGTTATCATTATTGCCATAACTGAAAAAATTTAAGCTTTAAGCTAATTTAGTTGCTATAACAACAAAATTACAAATAATAAGTTTGACCCTACAATACAAATCAAGAAAAAAATAATTTTCTTTTAAATTAAGTGATTCTTCAATCAAGCTCCTTCGCTTATGCTATACCTAAAACTCCTGTCCTACAAAAACAAAATCACTTAACGACTCATTGTCTCCAAAAGTACCGGTTCTTGGTGCTGGTTTTAATCTTTCTAAATAAGTATTGAGCTCTGTTAAGGTAAGAATTCGATCAGAGCCACCTAAACTTTTCAAGGCCTCTAATAATTTTTTTGCAAAAGGAGAATGCTCACCAGGTATTCCATCTGAAACATATTCCTTCCCACCTGAAGTTAAATATCTTCTGGTTTTATACGAGAGCTTTCGTGCCAACATTTCTTTATCATCTTGCTCAAAAGATTCTAAGCCTCGACTCGAAGCAACTCTAGGATCAAAAGTTCCTCCAAAGCAAACATCCATGGTAAGGAAAATATGTTCACATGGAATATTATTTATGACCGACCTTAATCGGGCATGAGAAATATATGAAGTTTTACTCTTATCATTTGCTAAAGAATTTTTAGCAACAACATACCCCTCTCCAAAATCTTCATCAAATTGACCATGGCCTGCAAAGAATATCATGAGCTGATCCTGAGGTTTATAAGATTTTCGATTGTACTCCAGAATCTTTTCAAACACCTCATTTTGGGTTGGGTTTTCTACAACCTCCACTTCGAAGCCGTACAACTTCTTCAATTGCTCGGCTATGGTTTTTCCATCATTGATCGGATTCACCAAATCTGACCAGTTATCATATTTATTGGTTGCAAATACCAAAGCATAATCTTTTCTATCAATGGAAACCGCATCTTTAATGGCATCCATACCAACTAAAACTGTTCGCTGAGATAAAATTACCCCACCTGAAATGGAGGTAGCTCTCACCTCAAAAATGATGTCCCCATCAGGGAGAAATAGCTCCTCTTCCAGCATCATTTCTTTCTGACCTGCGGTAATGGTAAACTGCTTCTCCCCTAATTTAGAGTGATCCTTCTTTTTAAATGCTTCCATTGAAACAGACTTTAAGCCATCAGAGGCCTTTACTTTTGCTTTAAAGACCACTTTATTTTCTGTACTATTGGTATATTCCAAATTAGGATTTATCCAACTTATACTTGGCATCACCATTTTATCTCCCGCTTTGGCGCTTTCATCAATTTTAATGGCTGCCGTTTTAGAAGAAACAGCTTGCGCAATGCCTCCCATAGCATGAAGAAGCACTATAAATAATGCTAGTATATATTTAAAAATTACTGACTTTTTCATTTTCTTAATATTTTATGATTCTTCCCATCTTTTTGATAGTACTATTATTTTCTGTAATGGTCAATTGGTATAAATAAACTCCATTGCTAAATGAAGTACCATTCTCTGCATTTTGATTAGCTCCATCAAAAGACAATAATTGATATCCAGCTTTCAATTCCCTATTCCATGATTTTTTTGCTACTAATTTTCCATTAAGATCCATAACTTCAATCATAATGTTAGCATTTCTCTGATCAGAAATATTTACAGGAATAAATAAATCGGATTTAAAAGGATTTGGATATGGAGCTCCTATCATGGAGGTACCTAAATCAAATCGACCTGTGGAAAAACGGTCATATATCAATTTAAACTGATGTTGGTTTCCACCTCTAAATTGGTATTCTGAATGCTCTGTTAGATCAATCTTTTGCAAGCCTTCTAGGTCAATCAAATAGAATTGGCCTTTGAGAAAATCATTAGCCTCCCAGGAAAGACTGCTAAACTGATCTTTATTTTGTACATTAACCGTAAAGCTCCATACATGGTAATCCTTTTCTCGCACAACATCCCATCGATAGTTATCCCATATTGACTCCGGCTGTTTGAAACTAATTTCAACATGATTACCTAAAGCTGGAGGATTGGCTTGGTCTAATCCATCTAAACCGTCACTTGCCTCTTTATGCATAGCCACTCCACCTTCTGCATGAAGTTCGCCTTGTGTCAGTTTAAAAGCTAATTCAAGGGAAGATTCCGTTTCAGAAGCTAATGATGCCTGCCTACCACCTAAATTATTGGTCACATCCGCCTCTATATTTATATCCTCCTGTACCAAAATAAAAGCACCTTGATGAGGAGCTAAAGTTGCCTCAGTAGTATAACCTTCAGAACCAAACATATATAAATCACCAATTGTAGGGTATGTGCTCTGAATTAAATTCCAGTCAATACTAACAGGATATGGGTTACCGATTTGATTCCATCCAGCTTTTAATTTCCATACTGCCTTATCACCTACTTTATAAGGATATACATTTCCACCTCCAAAATTAATTATAGGGTCTTCTAAGGTGGTACTAAACCAATAGGCTAAACCTGGTTCTATGGTTCCTAACGATAGGAACTCCTCGTAACTTTCTTTTTCCGGATCCCAATGATACACCTTAAAATTCCCATCGGAATACGTTTCTCCTAAAGAAGTTTCGAAAATATCTCTTATTGACTGATTTTGCGATTGAATATTATAGGGTACAGAAAACATTCTGTAATCTGCGCTCTTTTTTCCTTTTCCAATATTTTCTTTTGGAAGGGTCGCCAGAGCACTTGAAGAAGTTATCTCCTTATAAAAATATACTGTATCAGAAGCTGTGCTATTACCAGAAGTATCCACTGCAATTATTCTGGCTTTAAGTCCAAAAGCATCTCCCTGCTCAAAAGGTATGCTACCTGTAAATTGACCGCCATCCAATTCAATAAGGTCCTTCTTTGTAAATTCTATACTGGTTACTGGACCATATTCTAATTCTACACTTTCGATAAAAATATCATCCGTAACGCTACCACTTATCTCATAACTATTGTCATCCTCCTGAACTGAACGATCACCTCCAGTAACTCCTGTTATTTCAGGAGGAGTAGAATCTTCAAATTCTTTTACATAAATAGTAATTTCCTCAGTAAGGCTAAGGCCTCCGTTGTCTTCACTGATCACAACAACAACGAAACTTTCCTCCGTACTGTCTTTCAAATTAGCATCCAAAATAAGTCTATCAGTTGCTATACTGAACAATTCGTTATCGTTACTAGAACTATTACTTGCAAGAGAGTAGGTATGTGTATCAGCTGCATCATCCTCTGTGCTCAATACACCTATCTCAGTACCAGCTGTTGCCACATTAAACACACTATCATTAGAGATATTGATGTTAGTAGGCGGTGTATTGGCTGATTCAGAGACTAGTTCGATCTTAAAAGTCTGTACATAGCTGAGGTCAATATTAACCACCTCTATTTTGATCTCATATAAGTTATCGGCTGCTTCATCAAAAGTTAAATCTGTGGCTGCTTCCAATGCATATAAGCCATCCTCGTTAAGGAAGGTAATCTGAAAATTCGAATTGTCTGGAAAATTGGCATTGTCTACCAAAGACATTACATAATCCTCTCTGGAATAAAAATTGCTTATATTATTTCCTAAATCTTCATCTCTTAATTCAATATTAGATACCTTTTCTTCAAAAGAAAGGCCACCTTTGACACTTGTTCTCTTCATAACAAGCGTGTCAACAGGATCATTGATATCTAATAATTCAATTTCAAAGGTCTTTCCGTAGACAGCACCTGATATATCACTTACTTCAACATATATCTCATAAAACTTATCATCTACTTCAAAATTTAGTGGGGCAGCCAGTGCTAATTCATCCCCTGTTAAAATTTGAAATTTATCATTGGATAGAGAATCTTTAGGAAGATGGAAAGTATGGTTATCAGTTGCGTCTTCATCTACCGCACTCAGTTGACCAGCAATAGCATTACTGCTTTCTTCATTAACACTATTCCCAGATAAAGTAATATCAGCTGGGGCATCATTTACATCAACAACATGTATTGTAAAAACACTATCTATAGTCTCCCCTTCTTTGTCAGTTAATTGTAACTTAATTTCATAAATGGACTGACTTTCAAAATCAAATTCATCAACAGATTGAACTAACTCATTATTCGTATTTATTGAGAATGCAGTATTATCCGGAAAATTAGTTTCATCAATCAAAGAAAAACTAAAGTCTTCTGTCTCATCAGGATCTTCCCCGTCTAGGGTTCCAACAACAGTCTCATTGCTTTGGTTTTCGTCAATGCTATCGCTGCTTAAAATAATACCTATTGGCGGATCATTAGCATCTGTAACACTAATACCTAAAACCTTACTAAAGGTAGCCATTTTGGGGTCTGTGGTTTGAACACGTATACTTAAACTTGAGTTGGCCTCAAAATCAAATGAGTTTATTGCAAACAAAGAATCAGCTGAAATTTCAAAACTACTGTTGTCACCATCACCATTTCCAGAAACTAGAGCATAAGTAAAATCTACATCATCCGTATCATCATTATCCTCGTCAGCATCTGCATCTTCTGTATCTAAAGTTCCCACTAAGGTTCTTTCAGTGAGATTTTCCGCTATGCTATTATTATCTAATAAAATATCGGTAGGAACCTCGTTTTCTTCCGTAATATTAATAACAAAGGCTTGCTGATAGGTAGCCCCTCCTTTATCGCTTACCTCTAATGTGATAGAATATTGTGATTTTAAAGCTGCATCAAATGTAGTATTAGACACTAAAACAGAATCAGATATACTAAAAGAAAGATTGTCAGCATCAGCTACCCCAGGATTAGTATTAGAGACCACAAGTGAATAAGTGAAATTATCTGTTTCATCCTCATCTACCGTTTCTATACCTGCTACAGGATCCCCTATGGGTAGACTTTCCGAAACATATTCTGTGGTTAAATCCAATCCTGTAGGCGCATCATTGACATCATTGATATTAATAGTAATTGCCCGACTTCGACTATCACCATGAGGGTCTGTCACTTGCACACGGATTGCCCATAGTGTATCCGCTTCATAATCGGGTACTTCAACCAAAGATAATTGACTACCACTCAAAGTCACTTTGCTATTGTCTGATGAACCTGTACCGGATACTAGCTGGAATGAAAGATTGTCATCATCTTGATCAGTTGCAGAAATTGTCCCCAAAACTGTGCCTTTTGCTTCATTTTCATCAACCGAGAAAGAAGCGGGAGAAGGGTTTCCTGGTCTTTTGTTGAGTTTATAAAGGAAATTCATGTCTCGTACAGCTGTGTTAATACCAGCAGCTTGAGCATCAGCGTCAGTATAGGCGTCAGGCATCTGTAAACGAGAAAGTGAATATATGGTACCGTTTAAATTTAGAATTCTTTTAGGATAAGTAGAGTATTCAGGCAAAACCTCGGTAACTTCCAATTGCTCAAGAATAGCTTGTTCATAATCTGTATTAAAAATTTCTTCAGCTACTTGAAAACCTTTTTCATTTTCTATAAATACTTCAAAGCCATTGTCCTTGTTTGCTGCTGCAAGGTAAATCCCACTTGTTGAATTGGCATAAGTATTATGAACGCTATAATCTTCTATGGGTATTTCTAACTTAAATTGCAGATTTGTTGTCCCATTGGCAATATCGACTACACTTACCTCTTCTACAGGATTTGTCAAACTTCTAGTGGAAAGGAAAGCTAATTTATCTACTAAATCAACATTCAGTAATGGGAAATTTGATTTAACTATGTTATTTTCGTTCCGCTGATTTAAATCTGAATCAAATAATAAAACTTCAAGGTTTTTAGTTTCGAGTGCAACTAAGTTAGGAGTCAAATTCAATACATTATTCAACCCATTTTTCAAAAACAAACCATCTGGTCCTAAGTCACTAACCTTTTTTTGCAATTCAAATTTTGGATCAAAAACGTAAATTTGCTGATCTCCCGGAATGAAAGTACAGAAAAAATCATCCCCAAATGTGAAGTGATTCTTCATCCCTATTCCAGCCTCTATCACCTTTACAGTTTCACCCTTCTCGCCAGTGGCTGTAGTCAAATCTTTTGCTGCACTCACAAATACAGCTGCATCATTAAAAATTGCCAAGTCATGACTGAATAATTCAGTGATGCCTGAAGCATTAGTAGGAGAATCTCCCATTGTAATTTTATACAAGATTGAGGTCTTAAAATCACTAGTTTTATAATCGACAAAAAACAAAACATTAGTAGAAATAGCACCGTGTTTGAATTTTCTAAATGAAAAAATCTCTCGAACCTCATTGTATTTTGATTCTCCAATACCACCCGTAGATAGCATCGTTTTTTCATTCACTTTTTCTACATAATACCCTTGTCCTTCAGGGATAAATTCTAATATTTCGCCCTGATTATTGAAAGAGTTAGGTACTAGATCACTTAACAAAGCATAGCCAGCCCCTAAAGCAACTCTGTTTTTATCATAAAGATTGTAGACAACAACGTCAGATGGCTTTTCATTTACCATCATGCTATAAACACCTACAAATTCTCCTGAACTTACCTCTCCTACATCCGCTTTGATTCCATCAATTAAAACATTGATTTTTTCATCCACCGGGTTATAGCTATAAATAGTTCCTTTCCCAAAAGCAAGAAGTTTTCCTTTGTATTCGATTACATCGGAAATAAACTGCTTATTAAAGTCAATAGCTCTGAATTTGTTAGTTTCATCCGCATCTTTAAAGCCTCCATCGAGCTTCTGAGCAGCTAATGGCTCTACTTTAAAAAAACAAAGTGCTAAAATTATAAGTATATATTTACTCATGATCTCAATATTTAATTCTCATTTAAATTAGGTGGGTTCTGAGGGTTTTCAAAGCCGCTTTCTTCAGATTGTAGATAGGGAAGAAGAAAATAAATACCAGCACCTACAATCGCAACTGGTGCAATTTGCAAGGCTAAAGGTATTTTCCGTTTAATGGCAAATTCCTTTGAAAACACAACATCATCTTTATTATTTTTATCCGAAATACGTAATCTATAATTTTCCCCAACTTCTGTCTTCTTTGGAATATTCAAGACGTACTCTCCAACATTAGCAATATTTGAAAAAACTGCAACCTTGTTATCTTCTTTGTATAAATCAATATTTAAAATATTACTTGATGCGCCACCTGTCCAGGTAATTTCATAGCTTTTCCCTCTTTTTAAAGATTCGTAATTGAAATCATCCAACTTTACAAAAGGGATATAAACTCTGCCCCTAATTTCAATATTAATATGGTCATTGAAATCCTGTCCAAATTCTTCAAATGGATCCCAGATAATTTCTTTACTGTCTCCTGGATAAATCTCTACTCCTAAATCACCTTTTACAGCTTGTAAGGGTGAAATGAAATTGTCTTTAGAACTATAAATATTAATTTGATAAGATCTATCATTTTTACTATCCTCCAATTTGTAAAGGATATGAACTTTGGCCTCCTCAAAATATATTTCCTTTATTTCAACATTTTGACCGTGAACGGACATAACCCACAGCCCCCCTAAAAGTGTCAAAAAAAAGTGTTTACTTATTACAGAAAAAATACGCATCTTGATAAATTTTAAGTTTTAGCAGTGCAAATAATAATAAATACTATTCTTATGCAAGTTAAACATAATTTGGTATTATTGCATTATTTAATTTAATTTTTCTAATTATTGTATTAGTAAATACACCATATTTATATAAAAAAGTTCAAAATCATTGATTTTTTTTTAAAAAAAATAATCTAGCCTTCTCTCAGACCCCCACTTATTAAAGGTATTCGCTATTTCTGTTTAGGCATCTGATTCCCTTTTATAAATTTAATCTGCTTAATAATAAATAATACTCAACGGATGAATTGAATGACTTTATATTGGTTTGAGTAATATAAATCAGTGTAAAAAAAACTGTAGATAAGTCTTTACTTTATTTGAATCATTTTTCTGATAAGGAATTGTCTACCGAAGTGAGTCTATATTGATTTGAACTAAAGAACTAGAGGCTAAAAGGAAATAAATCCCAAACAAGGATAGGACTCTTTTCACTATATTGACAGTTATCCTTATGGCTGGATAAATATTTTTTAATTCAATAATTAAGGGTGAAAAAGCAAATTCTTTAACTCATAATATTTTTAAATTATTTTTATGAATTAAAAAATTTTCTCAGCAATCAATAAAGAGAAATTTAAAGCTTCTGATCGAGGAATTAATTAGAATTTAGAGGAGCTTAAGTAATTAATTCAAAACATAGATTACTTTTCATTAAATTCTAAAACTTTGTTCTCTGCCAGCTCCTTCAGTGCCAGATTCATTTTCACAAAATTCTCTTCTGTTTGCTTCCCTATCTTCTTCAAAATCATTTTACTTAATATTCCTGAAAAATGCTCTCCATGAAATAATGTAATTTGGTTTTCACCAATGCTTTCAATTTTAAAATAATGTCTACCATCAAACACTCCTTTAAACCATAGGCTCCCTAACCATTCAAAATAGTTATTTTCTTCCACCTTTATAATAACTGGCTTAAATTTCATGATATCCTGCCCGTTTTTCATGGTGTTGGCAATTCGGCTACCCTCTTTTATTTCTCCTTCGCTATTCAATATAAATGGATTCCAGTTTTTATACTTTTCCAGATCCGTTAAAATATTCCAAATCCGTTCTTTAGAAGCTTTGATTGTAATTTCAGTTTTAATTTCCATGAGCTTAATTATTTCTTTATGCTACAAAATTAAGCTAGGTAGGAGATCATTTCCATTAACATAAGATAATAAATAACATTGATTTAATCCTCCTTATCCATCAATCTTTTACGAATTCGGCTCAAGCTGACTGGAGTAATTCCTAAAAAGGACGCGATATAATGCTGAGGCACTCGCTGCAGCAAATCTTTATTGGCAGTTTCAAATTTTAGATAGCGTTCTTCTGGACTGTCTAAAATGAAGGAGGATAAAATCCTTTGGGCATTGATAAATCGTTGCTCCGCCATTTTACGGGTGAAAATATGCATGGCCGGCATCTGCTCATATAATTGGTTTAAGCTGTCCTTCGTGATCACTAATAATTCACAATCTTCAAGGGTTTCCAGAATTTGTAAACTTGGGGTTTGAGTGAGAAAACTATCATAGCTACTTGAGAACAGGTTTTCTTTAAATAAGTAACCTGTAATTTCTTCTCCATCTTTAGGATAAAATAATCGGATGATGCCCTTGTTAATAAAATATAACTCATTAGAAACCTGACCATAATCTACCAATCTAACCTTTTTAGGCACTTTTTTATATATGAATGCTCTTTCTAAAAAATTCTTTTCCTCCTCAGTAGTATCTATAAATTGAGCTATAGACTGGTGCAGCTGCTGGTACATAAATATTACACTATAATAAATGAGATAGCATTTTAACCAAAATTTTGAATGGTAGCAAACAAATCAAATAAGTCTGTTTGCAAATTTTATACTATCAAGGCATTTATCATCTCATTCATCTTCAAAATTCTGCATTGCAGCATTGTATATTGTTTTTTTTTATCTCATATAATTTATCATCACTTTGTACTACAAAAGTTATATAAAATCCTTGGTGTGTCTGTTGAAAGTCATCTGGAACCATTTCAATTGTTCTTTTTATAATTCCAAATTCAAATTACCACGTAAAACCATATTCTATTAAGCTAGTTTTTTTCCTAATTGCATTATTTGATTCAGCCATTTAGTCCTTTTTGTTTCATCTGAGCCTTTAATGATTCCAATATAAGTTACTTTCACCGGGTTCACACCACAAAACTGTAAGGTTGATTTCTTCAATTGATTCGTACTGGGTTGACCAAATAAAAGTTTGTAAAGCCAGCCAGGTTGATCCAAGGTGGTAATTATCCTAGCTGATTTCCCCTTTAGAAGTTTGTCCCAAAAAAGAGATTTCTCCCTGTATTGAAATACAAAACCAGGTAAAAAAAGCCTATCAATAAATCCTTTCATCATGGCTGGTAATCCACCCCACCAAACAGGATGTATCCAAACTAAATGATCAGACCATTTAATTGTTTCCCATGCTTCAAGCAAATCAGGTTCTAATTCTGTTCTTTTTTGGTAACCGAATTGCAGGTTCGGGTTGAAATTTAAATCAGCAATAACCAATTCTCTTATTTCAGCTCCTGAATTTTCTGCTCCTTCCTTATATGCTTTTGCAATTCCAAAATTGAAAGCATCCTTATTGGGATGACCGTTTATTATAAGTATTTTTTTTCTGCATTAACTTTTCCATTTATTCCGTAAATGTAGTTATGCCTAATCCTCCAACTTGAGGACAAATGTCTAAAAAGTAATTTCTTTTCTGATTCTGCTTAAATGTCTTTGTGTTATACCTAAATAAGAAGCCAAATAATGCAAGGGGATTTTTTGAAGGTATTCTGGCTGATTTTCAAGTAAGGAGATATATTTTTGAACGGCCGTTTCATTCTGAAGCTGAAACACTCTTTTTTCCAGCTCAAGATATTGCTGTTCAGCTACTATTTTTAAGAACCTCGTCCAACTGAAACTTTGATGCATTATTTTTTCAATAGCATCTTTTTTAACAACCAATAAATCAGCATTTGAAATAGCTTGTAAAGTTTCCACACTGGCATTACCGGTTATAAACGAAGAATAAGAAGCCAATAAATCATTAGGGAATCTGAAACAATAGGTTATGTCAAAGCCTTCAGGGGATATGTAGTAGGAGCGGAAAATGCCCGATTTTATAAATGCTATTTCATTGCATTTTTCTCCTTCATTAACAAAGAAGTCATTTTTTTTTAGCTTCCTAAATTCAAACAGTTGTACGAAACCTGTAATTTCATCCTCACTAAAAACTTCAAAACTTTTAAAATATTCCTTTATCATGAATAAATCTAAATATATCAAAAGAATGCATATTCAATCAAACTATAACAAAATTTTCATTCGCTACTTTCCAAAATATTTCAGGCGTTAGTGGTTTGTGTACAAATTCTTTCACAACCGGAATTGTGGCAGCCCTATTTCTATCGTCTGGATTATCGCTAGTTGTGAGTATAGTTACTACTGCCCTATCATGAATATCCTTTGATAATTCATTGTATTCTACCAAAAATTCCCAGCCGCTCATACCCGGCATATTAAGGTCTAAAAAGATAATTCCTGGCTGCGGATAGTATTTATAATTGCCTTTGCAAAGCAAAAAGTCAAGACCCTCCTTTGCTGATTTCACAGATTGTATATGTACATCCACACCTTCTTCTTCTAAAATTAATTTATGGTAGAAGTTTGTTGCTTCATCATCGTCAATGAGCAAAATGCAATTCAATTTGTTATTTTTAGTTACCATATTTTTTTGCTAATGTAAAATGAAATGAGCTACCAACTCCTTTTGTTGAGTTAATCCATATTTTACCTCCATGTAGCTCTACTATCTTACGGCAATAGGCTAATCCTAAGCCCGTACCTTCATATTCCTCAGCAGGGTTTAACCGTTGAAAGATTAAGAAAATTTTACCATAATCTTCTTCTGCTAATCCAATACCATTGTCTGTAACGCAAAACTCCACATGGTCGTTTCCTTCCTTTGCTGATACTTCCACAACTGGTGATTCATTAGGCTTCTTAAATTTAAGCCCATTACTGATTAGGTTTTGAAAGAGCATGCGTAATTCCACCGGATTACCAATTACTTTGGGAAGTTCATGGATCTTGACCTTACCATCGATAGCTTTCAATGCGACATCAAAATCCAATGCTACATTTTGGACCAATTCTTGGCAATTAACCTCCTGCGTCTCTCTCTTATTACCTATTCTACTAAATTTCAATAATCCTTTGATCATGATAGTCACCCTATCACTGGCAGAATTAACATAATCCAATATTTTCTTCCCTTGGTCATCAAAATGCGAATAATACTTTTGAGAAATCAATTGGGTCATATTCCCGATAGTTCGAAGTGGTTCTTGCAAATCATGGCTAGTAATGCTTGTAAAACGTTCCAGCTCTCTATTTTTAATCTTTAAATCAGCATTAAGGTTTTCAAGTTTCTTTTTATTCTCCGATAATTTTTCTTGCTGTAAATCCAACTTAACAACCTTTTCAAATAATATATCTGAACTCTCAGTAAGTTGTTTATTAATACCCTCAAGTCTTGAAAAACTACTTTTAGCAATAAATACAAGCATCACACTTATCCATATAACAACAAATGAAATCACCATATTCATTTGGGACAAATCACTGGGATTGTTAACCATTTCTTTTGAAAATACAATAGAGATAATAGTCAGAATTGTGCAGATTATTGCAGTAAATATGCTGGCATACTTTCCTGGTAGGAGCCAACTATATAAAATTACAATAGTATAAACACTAGCCACCGCCACAGTGCTATCCGTATGTAAATCGATTATAAATATAACTCCAGTAATGACAGAAGCTATGAAAATCAAGACAGCATTTTGTAAAAGCATCATGGAATTACGGTCGGAAACCATTATTCCTGCTTTTTATTTAACTGGTCTTTGAGAGCTGCGATTTCCACTTCATACTCTTTTACTTGTTTTTCAAGCTGATAGGTTTTCAATTTGTCTTCGGGCTTAGATTCTATCAACTTCGGCAAATCCCGAATTAAAACAAATGCCGTAGCCAGACTTACAAGAGCAGTCAATACCCTCAATAGCGCACTAAGTCTATAACCAGGCCAATAAAACATAATGGCATCTATTAAGTGCGTGCTTCCACATAATATAATGAATGCGCCAAAAAGCCAAAAAACAGGTAAAAATGGGAGGTTATGCCTCTTTTGAACAAAAAATATAATAATAGCCGGTATCACAAAATAGGCTAACCAAATGGCAATATCACTTGTGATATATAACCACCCATGAAATGATGACCATTCTCCGCAGACCCACCGAGCAGGCCAATCATCTGCCGAAAAAAGTTTGTTAATAAATTCTATTACTTGTTCCATATGCCAATTCAGTACTTACATAATTAAATATAAGCTTTCCTTTTTGGAAATAAAAACTCACCCTTTATTGTGAAAGCACTTAAAAATTACTACATAATTTAGGGTCATTTTGAGTAGTAACACCTTTATTTATGTCATAATAATTGATAAAAATATCTTTAAAACTCAACTGATTTGAATTCTTTTGAGTACAATAGAATAGTCGTTAATATTCTATGATAAAAAATTTCCTTCAAAAGATTCAAAGTTTCCTAAAAAGCTCAGATTTCCTAAAATCTGTTTTAGTTACTTTTGGTATCGTAGTTCCGGTATTGATTGGAATTCAAACTGATCATCTCCCCTATTTTCTAAGTATTTCTATTGGAGTGTTTTTAACATCCAGTAGTGATGTTCCGGGTAGTCTTAAGCACAAAAGCATTGGCATTTTAATCGCTGCAGCTATTGCCACTGTAGCCACTATAATCGTTACCTCTGCGGTATTCAGTATTTGGTTGTTGATCCCTACCATGGCACTACTTATTTTTGGAATATCCTATATTTCAGTTTATGGATTCCGTGCTTCTTTAATATCCTTTGCAGGACTATTGGCAATTGTACTGAGCTTCGCCCATCAGCAAATCGGTTCTGAAATATTTATTAATGCGATGTTCATTGGGATCGGTGGGATTTGGTATTTACTGCTATCCACTATTTTCCATCCATTTCTACAGAAACGTCAAATCAACAATGGGTTGACGGACTGTTTTCAACTGACCGCAGAATACATTCGAATAAGAGGAAAATTAGCCCTGGCCAGCGAAAATGAAAGTCAACTCAAAAACAAACTATTTGATTTACAAGTCAATCTCAATGCCACCCATGAATCCTTAAGGGAACTACTTTTGACCGAAAAACAAAGCTCTGGTTTCTCTAATTATAAAAGAAAACAACTGCTTATTTTCATTGAATTGATTGATATTCTAGAACTTTCCATGGCAAACCCTGCCAATTATGAACAAATTAATAGGCTATTTAAAAATCAACTGCTATTCGTCAATCCTTTCATTGAATTGATATTTGAATTATCTAACAGAATGGACCAAATGGCTGAAGCAATGCAAAAAGGGGGAAAGTTAGCCCATAGACATGATTTGGAACCCATGATCGAAAAATGCCGAGAAAGCATTCAAGCCTACGTACAGGAAGTGAAATTACCAAAGGCCAGAGAAGGTGCTCTATTATTGCATAATTTATTGGATTATGAAGAAAATCAGCTTCAAAAAATTCATTCGGTTGAAAGGGTGTTTTATGATTTGGAAAATCAGAATCAAGTAGGCTTAAAAGCCAAAGAAGGCAAGAAGTTCATTAGCCAACAGGATTATGACTTCAATATCCTTAAGGAAAATTTCAGCTTCAAATCACCCATTTTCAAACATGCGGCTCGTTTGACTATTGCAATGCTTTTAGGATATGGAATTGGTACTTATTTTTCATTGCAAAATACCTATTGGATTCTATTGACCATAGTGGTAATCATGCGACCAGGTTATACTTTGACCAAAGAACGTTCAAAACACCGATTATACGGAACACTAATTGGAGCCGCAATCAGCCGCTGTGATTGTTCTGATCACTCAAAACACATACGTTTACGCGGTTTTATCCATCCTATCATTGACTTTGGCTCTAAGTTTTATTCAGAAAAATTATAGAACCTCCTCTATTTTTGTAACCACCAGTATTGTCTTTATTTATGCCCTTATCAATCCTGACGCATTTGAAGTTATTCAATTTCGAATAGTGGATACATTGATAGGAGCTTCCATTGCCTTTGTTGCAGGTTCGCTGTTATGGCCAGCTTGGGAATCTTACAGCATCAATACCACTATCATAGAAACGCTGAGAGCTAACCGAAAATATTTGGCTGAAATCAATCGCTATTATCATCAATTCGATGGATTAACTCAATATAAATTAGCAAGAAAGGATGCTTTTCTACAGATGGGAAATTTAAATGCGGCTTTTCAACGGATGAGTCAGGAACCAAAATCGCAGCAAGAAAACATAGGCACTATCAATGAAATAGTGGGCTTAAATCATACCTTTTTGGCAGCGATGGCTGCACTAGGCACTTTTATTTTGAATCGTAAAAATGATAAAGTTTCAGAAGATTTTGAAATTATTTTAAAAACAGTGGACACCAATTTAAGGCAAGCCCTTCAAAACCTTCTGCATAAAGGACCAACTGAGAACACAAGCAAAGAAAAACTGGAAGAGGCCTACCAACATTTGGAAGAAAGATTCGATAATCTGGTCGCTATTCGAACTGCAGAGCTAGAAAAAGAAGATTTCAAACCCATTGAACCGGAATTAAGAAAGAATTTGCAAGTGACAAGATTAATAACCGATCAACTAAAATGGCTAGTGACTATTTCGGGGAATTTAAAGAGAGTGGTGAATTCATTAGAAAATGATCGATCGAAATAAATCTAAAAAACATCATTTCCAAAAGTAAAATAACTATTTCCTATACTTATCATTGAGCCCCACTCCTTCCAAAATCATTGGCTTAATTTTCTCTAATCTGTTCATTTTTGTAGCTTCTCTTTTAGCTGTATTGATGTGCTCAACATACTCTTTTTGCTTAAAAGGAGTCAGTTCATCAAAAGCCATTTCAAAAATTTTATTTGATTTAAAAGCCTCATTCAAAATTTCAGGGATTTCAATTTTATCAGACTTCTCTGCTTTCCATTTTAAACCTTTCTTCTCGTTTTCAATTGCTACTTGGATGTATTCCATGATTTTATCTTCCTCCATTTCTTCCACAGAGGTGAATTGCCAATGGCGCAAAGCTTTGGTCTTTCCTTCCTGCGCATTTCCTAAAACTTGAAAAGGATCTTTCAAAAACACTCCATTGAAAAACCATATGCTGACATAATTTTTAAATGCCCCTATCATCAATACATTTCCATTATTTAGGGTGTAAACCTCTCCTCCCCATTTCCTAGTTTTTTCTAATTCTGTTTTATTGATGATGGCTCTTAAAAATTCAAGTTCATTCTGCCATTTTTCATTCTTATTCATGAGTGTATTAGGTTAAATAGTAGTTCAATTTACTAAACTTTTAAAAATGGAGATTCAAACTTAATAATAGAATCAGATTTTAATTAAATTTATAAAATACTGAACTAGCTGATTATTTATATGAACTACTACTTGTTATTTTATAAAACAATTGAAAATTATGTTGAAAAAAGAGCTCCTTTCCGTACTGAGCATTTAAAAATGGCAGAAGAGGCGCATCAAAATGGCGATTTAGTAATGGCAGGTGCTATGGCAGAACCAGCAGATGGGGCAGTTTTAATTTTCAAAGGTGAAAGTCCCAAAAAAGCTGAAAATTTCGCCAAAAATGATCCTTATGTGAAAAATGGATTAATTGAAACTTGGGAAGTAAGACCTTGGACGGTGGTAGTGGGAGCATTAGAGTAATTATTTAATCCGTATATTTGGGATAGAAATTATCCGTTTCTGTGTTAAATAAATCGATTGATTATTTCAAACAAGAAGTTTATGAAATCAGATAAATTAAATAAACCTAAAATCACGAAATACAAAAGCTTCGAAGAGTTAAAATCCACTTCAAAAAAAAGTAGGAAATTAACGGATGAGGAAGCTTTGGAAAAAGCACTGGAACTTTTAGATTTTTTTAACAGTATCAAAAATGCTAAATCCCTGAATTAATTTTTGCATGAATAAATTACGTGAAATACTGCTTAACACATGCACGCAATTAAATGAGCATAATGTTGAGTATATGATTATAGGGGGTACTGCTGTAGCATTCCACGGGTTTAGCAGACCTTCCATGGGAATGGGCGGTGCGATAATAGATAAATATGACATTGATATTTGGTATAATCCCGTAATTACAAATTATTACAACCTTCTAAAGGCTATAAAAACTACAGGTAAAGATGTAGATAGCCTTTTTGATGAAGTTGCTGATCCGAAAAAATCATTCCTCAAATTTGATTATGGAGAATACAATGTTGATTATAATCCAACAATCCTTGGATTTGATTCTTTCTATCCAGTTTACAAAAGAGTGAAAATTGTAGGAATTGAGAATATTGAAATCCCTATTATTAGTTATGAGGATCTAATTCACAGTAAAGAATCTCTTAACAGAAACACAAAAAATGATTTAGACAGAAAAGATATTGAAGAACTCAAAAAGAAAAACAAAGGCAATAGAGACTCTGATTAATCGAAGTCATAATGAAATCATACCACTATCAATCCCTAATCAAATGGACAGGAAACATAGGGAAAGGCACCAACTCTTATTCTTCCTATGAAAGGTCCTATGACATTATTATAAAAAACAAACCTATTCTAAAAGGAAGTGCTGATCCCGCATTTCGTGGCAATGCCGATCTCCATAATCCAGAAGATTTATTTTTAGCCTCTATCTCCTCTTGCCATATGTTGTGGTATCTGCATTTATGTTCAGTAAATAAAATCACAGTTATTGATTACCATGATAAAGCCACTGCAAAAATGGAAGAAACAGCTAAGGGAAAGGGACATTTTATTGAAGCTATTTTACGTCCTGAAGTCGTGATTCTAGAAAAAGATAAAATTGAATTAGCTGAATCGCTGCATCAAAAAGCAAATGAGTTTTGCTTCATTGCCAATTCCTGTAATTTCCCCATTCATCACAACCCCACTATCAAGTTCTAAGGTTGATAATTTTATCTAAAATTTCCATTTATCTGAAAAAAGATTCAAGCCTTTAAAACTTTTTTGCAACATCCGTCATCCTAAATTTAAATAAGTCATAAATTGAACTAAACATCATGTATGCGGTGCAAAAACAAGATTTAATATCACAAGCTCAAACGGGAGACACTTACGCCCAAGGGGAATTGGTGAGGCAGTGGTATCCGCGTATCTACAATTATGCCTACAAATATTTTGGAAAGGCTGATTTGGCTCAAGAAGCTGCTCAGCAGACTTTTATTGTCATGCATCAAAAAATTGGGCAGTTGAAAGAGTGTGAAAAATTCAAGTCATGGATATACACCATCGTCACCAATATTTGCAGGCAGGAAAGTAGGAAAGGGAAAAGGCATAGGTGGCTGAGTTTTGACCAGATCTTACCAAAAAATGAGGAAGATAACAGCCCTGCTTGGGAAGTTTCAAAACCAGGAGAGCACAATCCTGAACAAACATATTTGCAAGGCGAGTTAGGAGATATTCTAACAAAATGCCTCCAACAACTCAGCAAGGATCAAAGAGAGGTTTTGATCATGAAAGAGTATGAAGGTTTGAAATTTAGGGAAATAGCAGAAGCATTAAATACTTCGGAAAACACGGTCAAATCAAGATTGTATTACGCTTTTTCCCACATGAGAAAATTATTAGCAAAAGAAAACATTACTGAAAAAAGTATAAGATATGAAAACTGAAGATTGGAAAGCGAAAATGATGGATTATCTCTACGATGAGTTAAATCCTGAAGATAGAAAAGCTTTTGAGGAAGAGTTAGCTCAAAACCCTGAGCTAAAAGAAGAATTGGAAGCTTTTCAAAGTGGTAAAGAAATATTGGGAAATTGGGAAGATGAGAAAGTAAGTGCTCCTCCATTTTTCAATGTTTACAAAAATCCGGAAAAGAATAATACTCAAACTGGATACAAATGGTTTTTATCCATTGCAGCTTCGCTTTTGATATTGATGGTAGCAGCTAAGTTCACAGGCCTGGAAATCAGTAATCAGAATGGTGAATTCAGAATTGCATTAGGAAAAGAAATTGAATCGGACAATCAAGTGGATAAAGATGAAATTCAGCAATTGGTCAATTTGGCTCTAACAAATTATGAAGAAAAGTTGGATGCCGAAAGAAAAGAAGACAAGCAGGAACTGGAAAGTTATTTGACCCAACAAAGTCAACAAAACAAAAAATTGATCAATAATTATCTCACAGGTTTGCAAGAAAGCAATGTGGAAATGATGCAAGCCTATTGGAAAGAAAGCAATGAGCAACAGCAAATTTACACTGAAAATCTTCTCGCAAATTTTGCTCAATATATTGATGAGCAAAGGAAAGAAGATATGGACTATCTCTTTGCGAAAATGGACTTAATGGAATCTGATAAAGATTTATTCAAAATAGAAACTGGTCAATTGATTAATAGCTTGGCAAGTAACCAACAGCAAGAGCAGGCTTATTAAATATTGATAAAGCGTCTTCACAACTGGTTCAAGCGTCCGCTTGGACCACTCTAGGAAGCTCGTGCCAGAATAACAGTTAACAAATTTTTCTTTTCGACAGCTGGCGGAAAGGAAAGAAGATTAAGAATTTAAAAACAAAGCACAAGCGGAAGCTTGCGCTAATAAAACAAGCTTAAAACATTAAATAATAAAATGATGAAAAAATATAGTTTAATAATAGGGATATGCCTTTTAACAGGCAGCGTTTTGGCTCAAGAGATTGATAACCAAAAGATGGATAAAGATTTAAAAGTAGCCCAAACTGTTTTAAATAGTTTGGTGAAGGATAACAGATCAATTCACTGGAGTAATGATAATCGAGACAAACATACCCAATACATTGAAGGTTACGGTGTGATTTTATCTTTACCTAAAAATCATATGTTTGGTTTTGCTTTTTCTCCTGAGATGCCACCTATGCCCCCGATGCCTGACATTTCTGATGCTATTGCCAGGAGTTATGAAGTGATTGAAGACATACAAATTGACATAGACGATGAAGAACTAGATGCCGAAACTAGAGCCGAAATGGAAAAAGAGAGGGCTGAACGCAGAAAGGAATTAGCCGAAAGACAAGCAGAACTGGAAAAAAGAGCGGCTGTAGCCATAGAAAGAGCCCAGGTCAAAATTCAGGAAATGGATAGCATGAGAGAACAAAAAGTAGTAGAAAATACTGAAAATGTTATTAATTTCTTATTGGATTATGGGCATTTAATAAGTCAGCTGAAAGATTCAGATAAAATTTTAGTCTTGGAAAAAGGACAAGACATAAGATTTCATAGAGACGCTGGAAGAGTAGAACAACTGAAAATAAATAGATTATCAGTAGAAGCTAAAGTGAAAGATCTTAGAGCTTTCCAAGAAGGAAAAATTGATAGAGAAGAAGCAAAAAGTCGAATAGTGGTAAATGAAAAGAAAGAAGTAAAACCACTTGAAAAGGATATCACCTTATTTCAAACCATTTTGAAAAGGCTATATGCACAGGACTTATCAGATACTTATTATCTAAATGGGGGGATGCCACATGAGCAAATTGATGGCTTGGGAATAATCTTCTATATGGATATGGTTTCATCAGTGAGAGCAAGGAATGATGGTTGGAATGTTCCTACTCAAGACAAAGAAAATATATCGCAAGAAGAAAGGGATGAATTGATTAAGAGCCTGTATCCTAAATTTGAAGAGGAGCTCAAAAACAATATCATTGAATACGGTAAAAATGTAAAAAGCTTGGCTGACAATGAGCAATTAATTTTCAAAGTAAGCATTACTAAATGTGAAGGCTGTAAAATTCCTGAAACTCTTGAATTGCAAGTAAAAGGAAAGACTTTAAATGAATTAAATTCTGGTAACTTGAATGAAAGTCAAGCAGTAAAAAACATAAAAGTAGTAAAAGGTAATTTGCAGTAATTAAAAACTCTAATAATAATTAGAAACCTGGTAACTATTTATGTTGTCAGGTTTTTTTCATTTATTTACTCGAAAATGAAATATGTCTCAAAATCTGACTTTACTTTATTTAACCGATCTGTACTACCCAGCCAAAGGCAGAAATTACTATGAGGAGGATTTATATATCACTTCTCAGCTCAAAGAGCACTTTAACATTCTGATTGGCAATCCACAGCAAGCGTTGGGATTTTTGGACAAAGCAGATTCTATTGTTTTTAGAAATACTGGGCCTGTTGCTTATTATCAGGAATATTTTAATGAATTTGTGAATAAGGTAAAGCAAAATGAAATCCCGACTTTTAATTCCTTTGATGGAAAAGCAGATATGAAAGGAAAGCAGTATCTGCTGGATTTATTTGAACAAGATTTCCCTGTAATCCCTACTATTAATAGTTTTGATAAACTTCATTTACTACCTAATTCCGATCAATACATTATCAAATTGAAGAACGGGGCGGATTCTATTGGAATGGAAAAGGTAAGTAAAGAAGAATTAAACAACACAAAACTAGAGGATAAGCTAATTCAACCATTTATAGATTTTGAATATGAGGTATCTTTCTATTTCATAAATGATGAATTTCAATATGCTTTATACGCTCCAGATAAATCTAAAAGATGGGAATTAAAAGCTTATAAAGTCTCTGAAGAAGATTTGGAATTCGCTCAAAAATTCATTCGGTGGAATAACATGAAAAGAGGAATTCAAAGAGTGGATGCCTGCAAATTAAAAGACGGAAGTTTACTATTGGTAGAACTAGAAGATCTGAATCCTTTTTTATCTTTAGAAAGTTTAAATGAAGAGTCTAGAGATAAATTTCTCCAAAATTTTATTAAAGCTTTGAAAGCTATTCCAAGTAAACTCTAAATATAAGAAATACTCTCTATTGCTCTTATCGGAATATGAATGCCTCTTTTTAGAATTAGGTGATTTTCTCCTACTGCCCAAACGGTGGTTTCAACTTCGCCTCTACTTCCATTTTCCAAATGAAAAACAATACGAACTTTTATTTTCTCTATATTTCCCAAGGTCTGAGCACGTAACAATTCTGACATCAGAATCTTCTTTTGACTTAAATCGTTTATCACTTCCCTACTTGTGAATTTCATTCCAACAAGTTCTTCTTTCTGCAAAATTTGAGTTTCCATAGCTTCAAATTTTATGATATAAAAACGAATAGTTTCTAAAAGCGTTCATGAAAAATCAATTATTAAAAGAATTAATAAAATAAATTGTATTATTCTATTATTCAGTTAACTCATCTTAATATATCGATTATAATCTTTTAATTTTATCCATATTAGGGAATTATTGATTGTGCAAATACGCTAAGCCTCCAAAAAATATCAATTACCTCCATGAAAGTTTCTATAAATCCAACTACCCAATTCGTTTTCTCCACCTCAGGAAGCGCTAATTCTATTGAGAAACATAATACAGCTCTTCAAAAATTAGGATTGAATTTGGTGTATTTCACTTTCCCATATAACATTGAAGCCGAAGAATATGCTGAACTCCTACGATCTCCAATTTCAAGAGGCGGAGCAGTTACAGGAAAAGACGGACTGAAATCCAACATTATTCCTTATCTGGATGAAGTGGAAGAAAACGCAAAAAAAACTTTGGCAGTGAATACTGTGGTGAATAAAAAAGGAAAACTACATGGCTACAATACAGATGCGATCGGCTTAATATCTGCTTTAGAGAATGCTTTAAAATCAAGTTCTCATTCCATTAAAACAGCCGTGATTTATGGAAATGGTGGAGTTTCCGGAGTTGCATACCATGTGTTGAAAGAATTGGGATTGAAAGTAATGCTGACTGGCAGAAATGCTGAAAAAGTGAAAGCTAAAAAGGGTGATTTAGGGATCACCGATGAAGATTTTAGTGGTCCTTATGATTTGGTAGTAGATGCTACCCCCATTTCATCAAGTCCTCATTTTATGGAAGCTAGAGGATTTCCGGAACTTTTGGATGGTTGTAAAATGATTTTCAGTCATAATATGCCTGAAAAAGATAATCAATTCAATTATTTGAAATCTTATTGCGAAAAAAATAATATTGAATTCATTCCGGGTAGTGCCATGTATAAAGCCCAATTAATTCGTCAGTATCAGTTATTTATAGGTAATATTTCCGAAGAAAAGATTATTGAAAGCTGGGATCTATGAGATTGAAAATCCAATTCTATTTATAGATATAAAAAGAAAGCAAATTAGAATTGCTACTTTTATGCGTTCGACTAAAATTGAAAAATGGACTTACTAAAAAGAAATATTGAAGCATATCTAGCCAGAGAAAAAAAATCCATCGCTGATTTTCTAACAGAATTCAACATTACTCGATTAGATCAACTTTCATTGGGTGATTTCAAGCTTTTCTGTGCTGAAAATGAACTTGATTATGCCAATATGTTGTGCCGACCTATGTTTGTTGATAAAGCAAAAATAAAAGACATAAAGCTTCTGATTTTAGATGTGGATGGGGTGATGACTGATGCCGGGATGTTTTTTACTGAAAGCGGAGATCAGTTCAAAAAATACAATGCCAAAGACGGCATGGTAATCAAAGCACTTGAAAGATATGGAATTCAAGCCGGTATAATTTCTTCCGCTCATAAAATTGAAATGGTAAAAGTCCGTGCGGAAATGCTGAATATCAAACATCTATACGTGGGAAGCGATCCTAAAATCAACATCTTACTAGATTGGTGCAAAAAATTAGATATCAAATTATCCGAAGTAGCCATTATTGGTGATGACATCAACGATTTAGCTGTAATGAAAGCAGTAGGATTTTCAGCTTGTCCTGCTGATGCTGTATTAAAAGTAAAAGAAACCGTGGATTTAGTTTTACATACCAAAGGCGGGCAAGGATGCATTCGAGAATTTATTGATTTTTATCTTTTAGATGAACCTGTGGAAAAGCAGTAAAAAGGGTATGACTTTCAGCCATACCCTTTTATATTTTATGATTCAAAACTTGCGTCCAATGAAATAGGGACTGCACTTAATGCTTTTGAAATAGGGCAACCTTCTTTTGCGCCTTCAGCCATTTCTAAGAACTTATCTTTTGATAAACCGCTTACTTTTCCTTTTACAGTCAATTTGATTTCCTTTATGGCAAATCCATCTCCTTCTTTGTCTAAAACGATCTCAGCCTGGGCATCTAATTGGTCAGGCGTATGCCCAGCTTCAGATATCGCAACACTTAATGCCATTGCATAACAGCCTGAATGTGCAGCGGCTATCAGCTCTTCAGGGTTGGTACCTAATCGACCGTCTTCATTTTCAAATCTACCTTTAAACGAATAAGGAGTATTATCAAAAAATTTATTGGAACTGCTCAACTGACCACTTCCTTCTTTTGCTGATCCTTTCCAAACTGCCTGTACTTTTCTTTTAATAGCCATAGTTTTATTTTTTAGTTTTAGTTTAGTTAATTTAACCTCCCTTACACTTATATGTTACATTATTTCAAAGGATAGTATTTAGTAGCAAGAATCCAGTATCTAGAAACCTTCAATCTTCGTACTATTTATTATTTTAAGCCTTTATGTGCTTGACCATCCATCACCCGACTTCCTACTTTCCCCTTTATACTTCCAACATAATATTTCAATTCTAACTCAAAACCTGTAATTTCGCATTTCAATTTTCAAATCATTAGATATCCATGAATTTATCAGCACGATTAGAAGCCTTTAAATCTTTAGGAGAACAATTACGGAATATAAGTGAAGCCGAGCTGGACGAGTGGTATTTCCGTGCCACATCCTATAATAATTGGTTTACTCGTGAAAATGTAGTGCATGCGGTAAAGGCTTTGGGTGAAATGCTTGAAGCTGAAAAATTAGAACAATGGATTAGCAACTATGATTTACCAGAAGAAAGCTCTAAAAAGATAGCTATAATCATGGCTGGAAATATTCCTTTGGTGGGCTTTCATGATTTTTTGTCAGTACTTATTTCAGGCAATAGTGTTATAGCTAAATTAAGCTCACAAGACCCTTATTTATTAAAGGAAATAGTAGCAAAGTTGATTGCTATAAATCCGGAATTTGAAAATAAAATCGAGCTCACTCAAGAAACTATAAGTGGATTTGATGCTGTAATAGCCACAGGAAGCAATAATTCTGCGCGATATTTTGAACAGTATTTTGGAAAATACCCTAATATAATCCGCAAGAATAGAAGCTCGGTAGCAGTTCTGACTGGAACAGAATCCGAAGAAGGAATTCAAGCTTTGGGAAAGGATATCTTTCAATACTACGGATTGGGATGTAGAAATGTAAGCAAACTTTTAGTGCCGGAAGGCTTTGATTTCTCACCTTTCATTAAAGCTTTGGAAGATTTCAAATGGGTAGCTGACCATCATAAATGGGTGAATAATTACGATTATAACAAATCAATTTATCTGGTAAATGATGAACCACATCTTGATTCAGGTTTTTTCTTGATGAAAGAGGATGAAGCATTGGTTTCTCCCATTTCAGTATTGTTTTATGAGTTTTATAAAAATGAAAAAGAGCTAGAGGACAAGCTAGCAAAACAGGAACAGCATATCCAATGTGTCGTAAAAAAAGGTACTGAAATTGAACCCGGAAAAGCCCAACAACCCGAACTTTGGGATTATGCCGATGGAGTGGATACCTTGGAGTTTCTTTCTAGTTTAAATAAATCTTGATCCTACGTCACTTATTTTTGCTCAAAAGTAGGGTGTGGTGTGATGGATGATGAATTCATTTTTAATACCCAAGGGATAAATTATTACAGACTAGAAATAGCAATAAAAATTCTTGAAGTATGAAATTCGAAAATTTTCTTTTGTACTTTGTGAGCCTAGATAATTCTTAATTGGTAATTCATAATTCTTAATTAAAAAATGTCATTCTCAAGGCAATACATCAAATTAGTAGAAAGATTTCTTCCCTCTCCTTTTGTAATCGCCATTCTTTTAAGTGGAATTACCTTTTTCTTGGCATTAATATTTACAAATCAAGAGGGAAATATTCTCAATCAATCGCAAAGCATTTTAGGTTATTGGCAAACTGGTTTTTGGGAACTATTAGCTTTTACCATGCAAATGGTGCTCATTCTGCTTTTAGGTCATACACTTGCATTAACTCCATTTTTTTCCAGAATCATAAATAAAATAGCATCTATCCCAAATAATACTGCTCAAGCAGGTTTCTTAATTAGCTTTTTCACCATTATTATGAGCTTTCTAAATTGGGGGCTTTGCCTAGTTTTTGGTGCAATCCTCAGTCGAAGAATTGGAGAAAATTTCACTTCCCAAAACAAAGCATTCAATTACGGAATATTAGGTGCTGCTGGATATTCCGGTATGATGTTTTGGCATGGTGGACTTTCAGCATCTGCTCCCTTAAAAGTAGCAGAAGCAAAGCATTTTTTAGTAGATAAAATAGGTGCAATCAGTATCTCTGAAACGCTATTTTCTACTATGAATATTGTCATAAGTTTTGTGCTTTTAATTGCTGTACCTAGTTTGTTCTATCTTTTGGGGAAATATTTTAAGTCAAACTCTGATTATCAATCAATACTAACTCAAAAAGAAGAAAAAGTTGAAGAAACCCAATCAAATGATAGTGAGAATAAAGCTTGGATAGCTTACGCTCTAGGTGGGGTAATGCTCATAAGTGCAGTGTTATTTGCAGTCGATAAATGGCAATCCAATCAGGCTTTTATGGATTTGAATTTTGTCAATTTCTTATTCCTGACTTTTGGAATTTTACTTCATGGAAGCTTAGCAAAATTTATGTCAGCTGTGAATTCCGGTATTCAGGGAGTGAGTGGAATTGTAATTCAGTTTCCTCTATACTCTGGAATAATGGGCATTATGAAATATTCAGGCTTGGTGATTCTAATCTCCGATTTCTTTGTTTCTATTTCCACTGCCACTTCTTTTCCAATTTTAACTTTTTTCAGTGCAGGTTTAGTGAATTTTTTCGTTCCTTCTGGTGGCGGACAATGGGCTGTACAAGGTCCAATTGTGGTGGAAGCTGCACAAGCTTTAAACATCCCAATTCCGAAAATTGTAATGGCATTATCTTATGGAGACCAAATCACCAATATGTTGCAGCCATTTTGGGCTTTGCCATTATTAGGAATCACGCAACTGAAAGCCAAGGATATTTTACCTTACAGTCTATTTGCTTTGATCTTAGGTAGTTTGATTTTTATCGGAGGCTTGCTGATATTTTAGTTTGCTTCAAATTAACAGTTTTGTAAATTTTGATTTAAGTTGTTCCGTGCGTGCGGGATGGAGGACAAAACATTCTTTAAACACTACCACTCAAATGCCTTCTATCATTATAATTCACCAACTGAAACATATTCTTCGTGGCTCTGATATGATATAAAGCTAAATTCGAATGCTCAAATATATCCATATCATAGAGCGGGTAATTAAATAACTGAGCTAATAAAATCCGCATAGCCCTACCATGCATGCAAATCAACACCTTTTGTTCATCCTCTTTGCTCATAATATATTTCATGGCATCCAACTGACGCATAGCAACCTGATCGGGAGATTCACCGCCTTCAACGGGTAAGGAAGTTTCCCCTTTTTTCCATCTATCCAACATGGCTAAATAATATTTATTTTCCTCTAGTGTAAAAAGTTGACCTTCTCTAGTTCCCCAACTGATCTCATTTAATCCTGCTAGATTTTCATATGAAAGTCCTTTGTCAATAAATCCTTTTACTGATTCATAAGTTCTTTTTAAGTTGGATATATATAATTTATCGAAAGGGAAATCACCATAAGCGTTAAAAAACTCTCCTGCTTGCTTTCTTCCATTGTCATTTAAGGAAGCATCCACACCACTGCCTTGTACTATGCCTCTGAGGTTATAATCTGTTTGTCCGTGGCGAACTATGTATATATCTTTTACCATATCAATTTTCCAAAATCAATCAATTTCAAGAAATATTGTTCAAAATTGAATGTGAATCCGTAATTTTCGGCTCGAAATTACAAAACAGAATCAGTGAAATTACTATGGATAGGAAATTTCTTCAAAAACCAAGCGTAGAAGAACTCAATAAATTAGGTGAAAACACCATCTCTGAGGTATTAGGGATGAGCTTTACGGAAATTGGGGATGATTTTTTGATTGCCAAAATGCCGGTAGACAAAAGAACTCATCAACCCTATGGCTTATTACATGGCGGAGCTTCTGTCGTTTTAGCTGAAACCTTAGGCAGTGTGGCAGCTATGTTAATGGTTGATCCAGAAAAATTTTATTGCGTAGGATTAGATATCAATGCAAATCACATTCGTGGAATTAAGGAAGGATGGGTTTATGGAAAAACTACCCCTGTTCATATAGGAAGAACTACTCAAGTTTGGCATATAGAAATCAAGAACGAACGTGAACAATTGATCTGTGTAAGTCGTATTACAATGGCAGTAGTGAAGAAATAATTTTGGAAAAAGAAACACAAGACATAAAACAAACTCAGCTTACAGCTGAAGCTCATCTTAATAAATTTATTGCTTTTGCACAGAAAAATAAAGCTGCATTGGCAATTTACAGACTACCCAATGACTCAAAATTACAGCTTCTTTGTGATTTATCGGGAGGTAACTATATAGAGGAACTAAATTTAGAAGACCTATCTCCTGGTTTTATAGTGCATCCTTTTCAAACTGGTATTGATAAAATTGTATCTTTTGATGCGGAGATATTAGCCGAAATTTCACTAAATCCAGCAAATGGTGCGAGCAGTAAAAGAGATGTTCTTGATTGGAAAAAATCACCAAGCGAAGAAATTGAAAAGGAAATTGAAAATACAAACCTTCAATTTGATTTCAATTTATTAGAAAATAGTTCAAACCATGATTCAACATTAGCTTCTGATTATATCGATATGGTGGAGAAAGGAATTCAGTTTATAAAAAGAGAAGAATTTTATAAGGTTGTTCCGTCCAAAATCAAAAACATCGAAAGCAATAATGATATAAACTTAGGTCAGGCTTTTATTAATGCCTGCAAAAAGTATCCAAACGCATTTGTTAACTTAACATATTCTTCGAAAACTGGTTTATGGTTTGGAGCTAGTCCTGAAACCTTAATTGAAGATAAGAAAGGCGAATATTTTAAAACCATGGCTTTAGCTGGAACTCAAGCAAAGTCAGAAAAAAGCATTGCTGAAACTACCTGGACACAGAAAGAAATTGAAGAACAAGCTTATGTTTCTCGTTATATAATTAATTGCTTTAAAAAAATAAGACTTAGGGATTTTGATGAAATCGGCCCTAAAACAATTCAAGCAGGTAACCTCTTACATTTAAAAACTACATTTAAGGTCAATACTGAATCAGTTAATTTCCCAGAATTGGGATCAGTAATGTTAAAGTTATTGCATCCTACTTCAGCCGTATGTGGAATGCCTAAAGAATCAGCTTTGGACTTTATATCAAAAGAAGAAAAACACAATCGAGGCTATTTTAGTGGTTTCATGGGACCAGTCCATTTAAATAATTTAAGTCATTTGTTTGTAAACCTTAGATGTTGCCAAATCTATAACCAATCCGTTACTTTTTATGCAGGTGCTGGAATAACAGAAGATTCGAAAGCAGAAAAAGAGTGGGAAGAAACCGAGATGAAATGTAAGGTTTTGTCTAATATAATTTTCGGAATATGAACATTAATCCTTATTTTTGGTTCATTAGTCGATAATTAATTCTAATTTACCGAAACAAAGGATGAGTAGAGATTCAGATATAAATAAAACGAATCCATTTGTTGGTCAAACGTTTTCCACCTTGCTGAGCTGCCAACAGAAATTATCTTACAATATTTCTCAAGAAATGAAGGCCTTTGGTATAACCCGGCAGCAATATGAAGTGCTTACAATTCTAAACAGTAATCCTGAAAAGGCCATGAACTTAAATAAGGTTAAAAGTTATTTGAGGGAAAATGTGCCAGATATCTCTCGCATAGTTCAAAGATTGGTGGAAAAAAGATTAATCAATAGATCACGCCAGGCAGATGATAAAAGAAATTCTGCTATATCTATAAATCATGAAGGAATAAGCTTAATTAGGCAGATTGAGCCCATTATAATGAAAAAAATGGATGATTTTTTTGCAGTATTAAGCTCAGAAGAATTAGTCGAACTATCAAGAATTATCTCAAAAGTCAATCAAAACAATGACTAACAGATTAAGTTAGCCATACATGCAATCTCTTCTTAAATTCACAAGTAAAGGAATTTACTGTCCAGAAGGTAAATTTTATATTGATCCATGGCGACCAGTCAAAAAAGCTTTAATCACTCATGCCCATGCAGATCATTCTCGTCCTGGTCATCAGCATTATTTAGCACATCATCATTCTGAAACTATTATGCGACAAAGGCTGGGTAGTGATATTAATATCGAAACTGTAAACTATAACAAAAGCATTTACATGAATGGGGTGATGGTTAGTTTTCATCCGGCAGGACATATACCGGGTTCAGCTCAAATTCGAATTGAATTTAAAGGCCAGATAGCAGTTGTTTCAGGAGATTATAAACTAGAAGATGATGGATTATCTGCACCCTTTGAGCCAGTTAAATGCCATGAATTTGTAACTGAGACCACTTTTGGATTGCCCATTTACCAATGGAAACCTCAGATTGAGACTTTTAATGAAATCAATCAGTGGTGGAAGCAAAATCAAGAAAATGGAAAAACCTCTGTGATTTTTGCCTATGCTTTAGGTAAAGCGCAAAGAATAATGAAAAATGTAGATTCAACAATTGGAAAAATCTTTACCCACGGAGCGGTGGAAAATGCAACAGAAGCATTAAGAAAAACAGGTTTAGATTTACCTCATACCGTTAAAATTACAAACGATATTTCTAAAAAAGATTTCCAGAGAAATTTAGTCATTGCTACTCCTGCCTCAATTGGCACACCATGGATGAAAAAACTAGCACCTTACAGCACAGGAATAGCCTCAGGCTGGATGATGCTAAGGGGAACAAGAAGAAGAAAGGCTGCTGACAGAGGTTTTGTACTTTCCGATCATGCCGACTGGAATGGTCTATTGGAAGCAGTAAAATTATCTGAAGCAGAAACTGTTTATTCTACTCATGGCTATTCCAATGTTTTCACAAAATACCTACAAGAACAAGGTTTAAATGCCATTAGTCTAGACAGTCAATTTGAAGGAGAGAGTTTAGATAGTGAGTTGTGAAATTAGTTTTAGTTTACTTTGAGCATAATTTATCTTTCCATAAGTTCGTTTTAAACTTTTTAACAGATAATATAATTCTAAATGAAAAACTATCTAATCCTTATCATCTCTATATTTTTTATAGTTCCATTTTGTTCTTATTCTCAAAATCAATCTGACAATGATTTTAAAGAAGAAGCAAAAGCAATAGAGAAACTCACGATTAAATCAATCAAACTTAGGCAACAAGTAAATCCTGAATCAGAAAATGAAGAGTTGATCAAAGAGATGAAAATTCTTGATTCAACCCTATTACATAAGGTGACCCTATTTCTCAATGAATATGGCTGGAAAAGCAAAAAAGAAATAGGCGAACTTGCCAATATGGGATTACTTTTAGCCATCCAACATTCTTCAACTGAAGAGATGGAAAGCTTTAAAGAGATAGTAGAAAGGGCTTATCAAGAAGATAAAGTCGAAAAAAGTAGCTATGCACTTTATGTAGATAGACTAAAAGTCCGAAATGGTTTACCCCAAATTTACGGCACTCAATTTTATTACGATGAAAAATCAGCTTCTTTAAGATTTAATGAAATTGAGGATTTTGAAAATGTAAACAAGAGAAGAAAAAAAGTAGGCCTAGCTAAAATTGAAAAATATGCCAAGAAGAATAATATAGTTATGAATTAGCATATTGATCATTACCTTAATAGAAATAAAAAAGGAAGCAAATCACTCAGCTTCCTTTTTTATTCTTAAATCTCTAAGACTTCTATCTCAAAATCGTCTGAGTCCTATCGGGCCCAACAGAAACCAAATTAATAGGTACACCTAATTTCTCTTCTATATAAGTTATATAATCTTTCAATGGCTTTGGCATAGCATCAAAGGAATCAATGTTATCCAAACTGCAGTTCCAGCCTTCCAATTCTTCATAAATGGGTTTAACCTCAGAATCCACAATATCATAAGGGAATTCATCTGTTACAGTTCCATCTTCTAATTCATATTGAGTGCAGACTTTTATCTTTTCAAAACCTGATAAAACATCAGCTTTCATCATAAACAATTCCGTCACACCATTGATCATCACCACATATTTCAAAGCAGGAATATCCAACCATCCACATCTTCTTGGGCGACCTGTAGTAGCGCCAAACTCATTACCTACTTTCTGCAATTCTACCCCATCTTCATCAAATAATTCTGTAGGAAATGGCCCTCCTCCTACTCTAGTGCAATAAGCTTTGAATATCCCATATACTTTTTGAATACTATTAGGTGCAACTCCTAAGCCCGTGCAAACACCTGCAGTCATGGTATTAGAGCTGGTTACAAAAGGATAACTTCCGAAATCAACATCCAATAAAGAACCTTGCGCGCCTTCCGCTAAAACAGATTTTCCAGCCTTCAATTCTTTATTGATTAAATACTCAGTTGAGCTGACATTAAAAGTTTTTAAATATTCTATAGCTTCAAAAAAGGTATTTTCAGCTTCTTCTAAATCATATTCAAATTTATAAAACTCAAGAATCGTTTTATGAGCATCTACTAGTTTTTGGTATTTTTCTTTAAAATTATCATAAAAAATATCACCAACTCTCAAGCCTAATCGGGCAATTTTATCCTGATAAGTGGGACCAATACCTTTTAAAGTTGAACCGATTTTTTCATTGCCTTTTGATTTTTCATACGCAGCATCCAAAAGACGATGAGTAGGCAAAATCAACTGCGCTTTATTAGAAATCCATAGATTATCTTTGAAATTGATATTGAAAGGATCTAATTTTTTGATTTCATTTTTGAAAATTACAGGATCTAAGACCACTCCATTTCCAATTACATTTTTGATGGAATCACGGAAAATCCCACTCGGGATTTGATGCAAAACATGCTTTATACCATCAAATTCTAAGGTGTGCCCAGCATTAGGACCACCCTGAAACCTAGCCACTGTATTGTATTTGGGCGCTAAAACATCTACTACTTTTCCTTTTCCTTCATCCCCCCATTGCAAACCCAACAAAACATCCATTTTCATTTTTTATGATTTTAAATTAATACAGCTTATGAGAAATAAAGCTGAAGCTGATAGATTTATGATTTAATTATTTGAGAACTATTCCTATTTACTTTAAGCTTGCCATTGCCTCTTCTTTGGAATCGTAGATAGTAAAGATATTATTAAGCTTTGTTATTACTAATAATTTTTTCACTTGTTCCGAAGGGTTGATCAATACTACCTCGCCATCCTTATTTCTCAATTTGGTTAAAATAGTAATTAACACTCCAATTCCGCTACTATTCATATATCGAACTCCTGAAATTTCAATAGTACATTTTGTAATGCCTTTATTTATATGATCATTTATTAATTCAACCAAACCTGGTCCATTGTTTTCTCCTATTAGGTCTCCTGAAATTTCTAAGTTTAGAATATTATCAACGACTTCTTTTTTGTAATCCATCTTATCTTTTTATTAAAAAATTATTCTTGCTCTTCGGCTTTTTGTTTTGCTTGGCAGTCTCCACAAATTCCGTATAAATTTAATGAATGGTGCATGATTTTGAAATTCAATAAATCTCCTATCATGGTTTTGATATTCTGGATTCTCGGATCACAAAACTCCACCACTTTATGACACTCAGCACAAATCACATGGTCATGCTGCTTGTAACCGTAAGATTTCTCGTATTGTGCGAGATTTCTTCCGAATTGATGTTTGCTGACCAAGTCACATTCCACTAATAAGTCCAATGTATTATATACAGTAGCACGGCTTACTCTATAGTTTTTATTCTTCATACTGATGTAAAGTGATTCTACATCAAAATGCCCTGTACGGGTATAAATTTCCTCAAGAATTGCATAACGCTCAGGCGTTTTTCTCAATCCTTTATTTTCTAAATAAGCCGTGAAAATTTGTTTTACTTCTTTATAAACCTTCTCGTTCAATGCCATAATTTATTCAACTCCCTTCTTCAATCGCAAATATAGGAAATCTACAATTAATCATAGCGGTTCACCTTCACTATCCCACGAACGGCTTTCAATTTCCCTATCAATTGATCTAAATGCTTAGTATTCTGCACAAAAAGGTGAATTTTCCCCTCGAAAATCCCGTCTTTAGTATCAACGGAAATCGATTGCATATTTACTTCCAATTCACTGGAAATAATCTGAGTCACATCACTGATCAAACCAACTCTATCTGTACCGATAATTTGCAATCCTGCCAGAAAAGCAATTTCCTGCTGGGAAGTCCATCTAGCTTTCACTACCCTATTGCCATGATTTGATAATAACTCAGGTGCATTAGGACAGGAGGTTCTATGAATTTTAATCCCTTCATTAACCGTTACAAAACCAAAGACCTCATCTCCAGGAATAGGATTGCAACATGGCGCAATGACATAATCCACTACATCCATATCCTCACCAATCAAGAGCATATCTTCTCCTTTGGCTTTTTTTAATTCCCGTTCAAAGGATTTGGCATCTGCAGATGACCTGATACGTTTATTATATTTCTGTGGTCCTTCCAACACTTCATCCTGGAATTTCTTGATATTTTTCGGATCGTGTTTGCCCGTTGCTATTCCATAATATAAATCAAGTGGAGTTTTCTCCTCAAAATATGCCCTGATTTTATTGATCACCTCATCAGAAGGGGTGATCTTCATTTGCTTTAACTTCCTATAGACAATCTCTTTACCTTCTACCGCTGCATATTTTTTATCCTCTTTTAATACATCTTTAATTTTAGATTTTGCTTTTGAGCTGACTACAAATCGTAACCAATCCTCACTAGGCTTTTGCTTATTAGAGGTCAAAATTTCCACCTGATCCCCGTTTTTAAGCTCATAATTAAGCGGAACCAACTTATTATTCACTTTTGCGCCCAAACATTTAGCCCCAACTTCTGTGTGTATATCAAAAGCAAAATCCAAAGCCGTAGCACCATTCGGTAGGGTTTTTAATTCACCTTTAGGGGTAAAAACAAAGACTTCGTCCGAAAACAAATTGGAACGGAAATCATCTAAAAATTCGATGGCATTGGTATCATTGGATTCCAACATTTCCCTAACCCTGGCTATCCATTGTTCCAATCTTGTTTCTTCTGGCTTGGTATAGTAGTCTTTATATTTCCAATGAGCGGCATAGCCTTTTTCAGCTATTTCATCCATTCTGCTCGTCCTGATTTGTACTTCTACCCAACTTCCATTATCACTCATCACTGTGGTGTGCAAGGACTCATAACCATTGGCTTTTGGGGTGGAAATCCAATCGCGAAGCCTATCTGGATTGGGTTTGTAGAAATCAGTGACTATGGAGTATACTTCCCAACATGCTGCTTTTTCATGCTCATCGGGTGCATCAATTATAATTCTAATGGCAAACAAATCATATACCTGTTCAAAAGGAATATTTTGCTTTTTCATTTTGGTCCATATAGAATAAATTGATTTTGGTCTGCCCTTTATATAATAATCCCATTTCAATTTATCCAATTCACCTTCAATAGGCGATATGAAATTATTGATAAACCTTTTTCTGGCTGATTTTGTGTTGTTAATCTTATTGGCAATATCTCTGTAAACCTCCGATTCCGTATATTTTAAATGTAAATCTTCCAGCTCAGACTTAATAGCATAAAGCCCTAAGCGGTGAGCCAGTGGCGCATAAAGATAAATGGTTTCGGAAGCTATTTTAAGCTGCTTATTTCTAGGCATGCTTTCTAATGTTCGCATATTGTGCAAACGATCAGCTAATTTTATAAGAATTACCCTTACATCTTTAGAAAGAGTCAAAAGCATTTTTCTGAAATTCTCAGCTTGTTGAGAAGTTCCGTAATCAAAGACTCCTGAAATTTTGGTCAAGCCATCAATAATTGGAGCGACTTTAGGACCAAATTCCTTTTCGATGTCTTCCAATTCCCAATCTGTATCTTCCACCACATCATGTAATAAAGCTGAAATGATGGATGTAGTACCTAAACCAATTTCCTCAACGCAAATGGTCGCAACTGCTATAGGATGGAGAATATAAGGCTCACCAGATTTTCGCCTCATTTCTTTATGGGCTTCCATGGAGGTAGTAAAAGCTTTTTTAATCAATTTAGCATCCCCATCCTTGAGAAATGGTTTTGATTTCCTTAGCAATTTCCTGTACTCTCTAAGGATTACTTTACGTTCTTCTTCTATATCTATATTCTGCATAAATGCTTTAAAAACTAAAGTTCAAAATAACCAATAAAAAAACATTTCTGCGACTTGCAGCGAAAATATTTTTCCGTACCTTTGCACTTCAAATTAATGAATGCGGATGTGGCGAAATTGGTAGACGCACTAGACTTAGGATCTAGCGCCTCACGGCATGGGGGTTCGAGTCCCTTCATCCGCACACTACTCAAACCCTGAGTTCCAGTAAAGTAATACGGGAGTGAAGGGTTTTTTTGTATATTGATAACACTATAAAATTTAATTGTTTTGGACATTACACTCAACAAAAAGGACAACACCAATGCTTCTATTAAAATTATACTAAATGAAGCTGATTATCAACCTAATGTTGAACAAAAAATCAAAGAGTACAGGAAAAATGCCAATATTAAAGGTTTTCGTCCTGGAAAAGTGCCTACTTCCTACATAAAGAAGTTATATGGGAAGAGCGTTTTGGTTGAAGAAATCAACAGTTTGTTATCAAAATCATTAACTGATTATATAAAAGAGAATGATTTAAAGATTTTAGGTGAGCCAATTCCTAATCAGGAAGATGTCACTAATATCGATTGGGATAACCAAAAAGATTTTGAGTTTGAATATACTTTAGGCTTGGTAGATGAGTTTGACATCAAATTAGATGATAAATTCAAGGTGGAAAAATACGTTATCGAAGTTTCTGATAAGGTAATGAAAGAAACCATGGACAACTTAACTAAGCAACATGGTGAAACTGAATCAGTGGAAGAAAGCAAAACTGAAGATTCATTAGAAGGTAAACTAAGCACTGCTGATGGAGAAGTTCAGGAAAAAGTTGTTCTTCCTATAGAAGATGCTGAGAAAAAAGAGCAAAAACAGTTCGTGGGTGTTAAGAAAGGCGATGAAGTAAAATTCGATATCGCTAAAACTTTCAAATCTGCTGAAGCAAAATCAAGATTACTGGGTCAGAATGAAACTGACGCTGAAGCAGCTTCAGGTGAATATATTTTAACTGTCTCTGATATAAAAAGAACTAAACCTGCTGAAGTGAATCAGGAATTGTTCGATAAAGTATTCGGAGAGGGTTCTGTAAAAACCAGAGAAGAATTTGACAAAAAGGTTAAAGAAACTATCGCGGAGAACTACGATAGAGAATCTGAAAACCTTTTAAATAGAGACTTGGTAGATAGTTTGGTTGAAAAAACAAAATTTGAATTACCTGACGAGTTCTTGAAAAACTGGTTATTGTTAAGCAACGAAGGAAAAGTTACTCAAGAGCAAATCGACAAAGAGTATGATTTATATACTAAAGATTTGCGTTTCAATTTGATTAAAAACAAAATTGCTGAAGCAAATCAAGATAACATCAAAGTTGAGCATACTGACGTGATGGATTACACCAAAAAAATGATTGCTGAGCAATTTGGTGCATACGGAATGGCAGATCAATTGGGCGAAAATATGGATAGCTTTGCTCAAAATTATCTTCAAGGCGAAAATGGTGAAAACTACCGTAAAGTCTACGAAGAGATGCTTAACAAAAGAGTTTTGGACTTCATTAAGGACAAAATTACGATCAAAGAAAAGAAAGTTGATTTAGACGGCTTTAAAAAGGCTGTAGATAAGAACTAAAAGCTATTTTTACCGTTAATTGAAAAGTCCTTTTAAAGAAGGACTTTTTTTTTAAATTTGTACTTATAACAAAATACTTAAATGATTAATAAAGAGGAATTTAGGAAATTTGCCGTTAAAGGCGAAGGCTTATCAGGTAGTATGGTGGACTCATATGTGCAGCAGGTAGAAAATATGACCAGAGCTGTAATTGAAGAACGCCCCACCAATTTCAGGGAAATAGATGTTTTTTCCCGCTTAATCATGGATAGAATTATCTTCTTGGGAATGCAAGTAGATGACAATATCGCGAACGTAATTACCGCTCAACTATTATTCTTGCAATCAGTGGATGCTAAAAAAGACATTAGTCTTTATATTAATAGCCCAGGTGGTTCAGTATATGCTGGTTTAGGGATTTACGATACTATGCATTACATCTCTCCTGATGTAGGAACTATCTGTACTGGATTAGCTGCAAGTATGGGAGCTGTTTTATTGGCAGGTGGAGCTGAGAAGAAAAGATCAGCATTGCCGCATGCAAGAATCATGATTCACCAACCTATGAGTGGAATGCAAGGACAAGCTTCCGATATGGAAATTTCCTTGAAACAGACATTATCCGTTAAGGAGGATTTATATAATATCCTTTCTAAGCATAGCGGAAAAACTTATAAGCAAGTAGAAAAAGATTCTGACAGGGACTTCTGGATGAGAGCGGAGGAAGCTAAGGAATATGGATTGATTGATGAAGTATTAGTGAGAAAGTAATATGGCTGAAGACAAAACACAAGTAACCTGTTCCTTTTGTGGGCGCAACAAAAAAGATGTTGATTTGATGATATCAGGTATACACGCGCATATTTGCGATAAGTGTATAGCTCAAGCTCAGCAAATTCTGCAAGAGGAAGTTAAAACAAAGTCATCCTCTAAAGACCCGAAATTCAACTTGATTCGTCCAATTGAAATGAAAAATCATTTGGATCAATATGTTGTAGGCCAAGATGAAGCCAAAAAAGTAATGTCTGTTGCAGTTTACAATCATTACAAAAGATTGATGCAAAAATCTACTAAAGATGATGTGACGATTGAAAAATCTAATATTATTATGGTAGGAGAAACTGGTACTGGTAAAACTTACTTGGCTAAAACTTTAGCTAAGATTTTACAGGTTCCGTTTTGTATTGCTGATGCTACCGTTTTAACTGAAGCAGGTTATGTAGGTGAAGATGTCGAAAGTATTCTGACTAGATTATTACAATCCGCTGATTATAATGTAGAAGCTGCCCAGAGAGGAATCGTTTACATAGATGAGATAGATAAAATTGCTCGTAAATCGGACAATCCATCAATCACTAGAGATGTAAGTGGTGAAGGTGTTCAGCAAGCTATGTTGAAATTATTGGAAGGAACTTCAGTAAATGTTCCACCACAAGGTGGACGAAAGCATCCTGACCAGAAAATGATCAATGTAGACACTGAAAACATTCTTTTCATTTGCGGTGGTGCTTTTGATGGAATCAGTAGAGGAATAGCTTCTAGACTGAATACAACTCCTTTAGGTTTTGCTAAAGCAGATACTAGAGAAGAAGAAATTGATAAAGAAAATCTTCTTCAATACATCACGGCTCAAGATTTGAAAAATTTCGGATTGATTCCTGAATTGATCGGAAGATTGCCAGTTTTGACTCACTTAGATCCATTAAGTAAGGATACTTTAAAATTAATTTTAACTGATCCAAAAAATGCGTTGGTGAAACAATATACCAAACTGTTTGATATGGAAGGTATCAAATTAGTAATTGAAGATTCTGCTTTGGATTATATTGTAGAGAAAGCAGTTGAATTCAAATTGGGAGCAAGAGGTTTAAGATCTATTTGCGAAGTCATTATGACAGATGCGATGTTTGAGTTTGATGGAGAATCATCAGGAACAGAATTGATCATAGATGAAAAATATGCTGCTTCTAAATTCGAGAAATCGAAATATAAAAATCTTAGAGTAGCTTAGTCAGTATCTAGTATCAAGATTCTGGTATAAAATAAAAAAGAGGATTTATCAAATGGTAAATCCTCTTTTTTTGTTTAAAATCGTAAACAGAACGGTTCTGAGAAATCTATAGAAGCATCAAGCTTTTACATTATCCTTTGGTAAGCGCTTCTTGTCTTTCCCCCTTTCTATATATTCAATAATTTTGGCAGCTATATCTATCCCTGTTGCTTTTTCGATTCCTTCCAAGCCTGGTGAAGAATTTACTTCCAAGATTAATGGTCCTCTTGAGGATTGCAACATATCAACACCTGCAATTGCTAAGCCCATTGATTTAGCTGCTTTTAGTGCCGCTGCTTTTTCAGCTCGGCTTAATTTGATCACATTAGCAGAACCGCCTCTATGCAAATTCGAACGGAATTCACCTTCTTTTCCTTGACGCTTCATTGCACCTACTACTTCTCCATCTACTATGAAAACACGAATATCAGCTCCTCCAGCTTCTTTGATAAATTCTTGCATGATTACACGGGCTTTCAAACCTTCAAAAGCTTCAATTACAGAAACTGCAGCTTTTCTAGTTTCTGCCAACACAACCCCTAATCCTTGAGTTCCTTCCAATAACTTCAAAACTACTGGTGCTTTGCCAAGGTGCTCTAAGATATAATCACCTGCATTTTCAGAACTATTAGTAAAAGCTGTTCTTGGCATTGCAAGGCCTGATCGAGACAAAATTTGCAAACTTCTCAGTTTATCTCTGGAACGGGTAATCGCTAAAGAATCCACTGCACTAAAAGTTTTCATCATTTCAAACTGACGAACAACTGCAGTTCCATAAAAGGTAACAGATGCCCCAATTCTTGGGATCACTGCATCAATTTTATCTAATTTTTCGCCATGATAATATATGGAAGGACCCGCCTCATCCATTATAATATCACAGCGCATATGGTCTAGGCGAATAGCTTCATGACCTTTTTGCTCTATGGCTTCTAATAGCCTTCTAGTGGAATATAAATTTGAATTTCTGGATAGAACTGCGATTTTCATTTTGGATTTTTATTTTTTTTGTAAAGCCAAAGTAAACTAAAAAAGATGGTATCCCTAAATCAATGCTTCTTGATTTACTAGTTCTTCAAAAATATTTTCAGAAAGTTGAACCCAATATAAATCCGGATTTCCCTTCTTCAATTCTTCCAAATAATCAAATTGCCCCTTAGCTAGGATATAACCCTCCTCTTTATTCAAAACTTCCAGCCCCTGAAAATTGAAATTATCATTAAAACCAGCTATAAAATAAATTTCGGTTTTTGAATTTTTTGAATAACTCTTTATTTCTTTCTTAGCGATTTTTGCAACTGCCAGATCATATTTCAAATCTTTCAAATTAGACAATACGGCTAAAGCTGTGGGAAAACTCCCAGCTCCCTTTCCTTTAACAAACTGCTCACCAGCAAATACAGCATCCACCAAAATCCCATTATATTCATTTTCTATGTTATAGAAATCATGGCTTTCATTTACTAATTGTGGTTCTACTTTAGCAGTGATTTTACCATTAACTTCTTGAGCCTCCCCAATCAATTTTATTTTCAAATGATGTTTTTGAGCAAAGTCTTTTATATTTTCATCCAAATAATTAATCCCCTGCAAAGGAATTTCATTTGGATGTATAAATAGGCCAAAAGCATGGTAAATCATGATGGATAATTTAAAGCGAGTATCCTCTCCGCTTACATCAGAATAGGGGTCTAATTCTGCAAAGCCTAAATCCTGAGCATCTTTCAATGCTAAGTCATAACCCTGATTTTCACTTACCATCTTTGATAAAATGAAATTACAAGTTCCATTCGCTATAGCTTTGATGGAGTTTACTTGATCTGATTTATAATGCTGATCGAGCAATCTTAATATGGGGACACTTCCACAAACCGCTCCTTCATAAAAGAATTTAACGCCATGTTTTTCACGTAATTCCAGAATTTCTTTATGATATAGTGCCACCATCTTTTTATTAGCACTCACTACTGATTTCCCTTTTTTAAAAGCTTTTTTTACAATGCTAAAAGCTTCTTCAGGATCGTTTATTAATTCTATGATGATATCTAAATCAGTATTATCAAGAATTTCAACTGCCGCAGTGGTGAGTATTCCATTGGGTAATTCTAAATCTCTTTTTTTATCAATATTTTTAACGGCAATTTTTTCAATTGAAATACCGTATTTTCCATTTTGCTGTAAAGCTTTATAAACTCCAGAGCCTACTACTCCCAACCCGAATAAGCCTGCTTTAAATTTCTTCATATAAAGTATTAATTAAATGTTTTTTGATGAAATGGGAAATCAAATTTCCCTCAATTAAAAAAGCATCATGCCCTTTAAGGGATTCTATTTCCTCTAGATTAGCATTTGGTATATTTTCGCTCATAAATATTTGTTCCTCTATTGGAAATAGATTATCACTATCAATTCCAATGCATAAAGTTTTGGCTTTTATCGAACCTAATACTTCTTTTAAATTATCGGTTCTGGATTCTGCAATATTATGTGCATCCATCATTTTGGAAAGAATTTTATAGCTATTGATACTAAATCTGCCATTGAACTTTTCTCCTTGATATTTTAGATAAGAAGCAACTTTCCAATCTCCATGCTCACTTTTCCCAAATTGGTTATTCTCAAAATCTTCATAGCTCCTATAACTAAGCATAGCTATACTTCTGGCTAAAGACAATGCTTTTTGTTTTTCCTCCTTATTACCATTTTCACCTAATTCAATGGCTTGCCTTTGTAATTCATTAAAAGCAATTCCCCAAGAAGAATGCTTAGCATTGGAAGCGACTAAAATCTGATTTAATATCACTTCAGGTTCTATAATTGACCATTCCAAAGCTTGTTGTCCACCCAATGATCCTCCAATTAGGTAATCAATTTTAGAAACATTAAGTGCTTTTCGCAGATCAATAAAAGCTTTGACAACATCTCGGTTATTTAATTCCGGAAACTTCTCTCTATAAATTGCGCCATTTTCAGGATAAATTGAATCAGGTCCAGTACTTCCATAGCATGATCCAAGCATATTAGCACAAATCACTGTATGCTTTTCCAAATCAATAAATCCACCATTTTCAAAAAAAAGGGAAGCCCACCAGTCCTTAACGGTGGCACTTCCTGTAAAAGCATGGCATACCCAAACTACCTCCTTATTTTCTGAAATCTCCCCTAAAACTTCATAGTAAAGAGAGGCCGCTTGCAAAGTTTGCCCGTTTTCTAGTTGAAAATGATAAGGTAATTTATGCTGTGGCATAGGATTCTTCTTTGACTTTTTGAAATGATTGCGTAAAATCACCAATGATATCATCAATATGCTCTATACCTACAGAAACTCTCAATAAATTCGGAGTGATACCTGCAGATAATTGCTCTTGATCTGATAATTGTTGGTGAGTTGTAGCCGAAGGTTGAATAATCAGTGTTTTTGCATCCCCCACATTTGCTAAATGACTTACCAGTTTCAAATTATCCACAAAGGCTTTGGTTTCTTCTTTATCTCCTTTGAGCGTAAAAGATAAAACACCGCCATAACCATTATGAAGATATTTTTTTGCCAGTTGATAATATTTACTACTTTCTAATCCTGGATAATTTACTTTCTCAACCAAAGGATGTTTCTCTAACCAAAAAGCTAATTTCAAGGCATTATCCACCGTTCTTTGTACTCTCAAAGAAAGCGTTTCTAATCCTTGTAGCAAAAGAAAACTATTGAATGGACTTAAGGCGGGACCGAAATCTCTCAAGCCTTCTACTCTTGCTCTAATAGCATAAGCAATATTGGGTAGCCCTAATGGGTTCCCCTCTCCGAAAGTTTCCCAAAAATTCAATCCATGATAACCTTCTGAAGGCTCAGAAAATTGAGGAAACTTACCATTACCCCAATTGTAATTCCCAGCATCAGTAATTACTCCGCCAACGGATGTTCCATGTCCTCCAATCCATTTTGTGGCTGACTCTACTACAATGTTAGCTCCGTGCTCAATAGGTCTAAACAAGTAACCGCCTGCTCCAAATGTATTATCCACGATTAAAGGCAAATCATACTTTCGTGCTAAAGCAGAAATTACTTCAAAATCAGGAATATTGAAAGTAGGGTTGCCGATAGTTTCCAAATAAATAGCTTTTGTATTTTCATCAATCAAGCTTTCATAAGATTCTACTTCTTCATCGGGAGCAAATCTTGCCTCAATTCCTAATCGCTTAAAAGAAACTTTAAACTGGTTATAAGTACCGCCATAAAGATATTTTGAGGAAATAAAGTTATCTCCAGCTTCTAAAATATTATTCAAGGCAATGAATTGTGCCGCTTGACCAGAAGCAACAGAAACTGCGGCTACGCCACCTTCAAGTGCTGCAATTCTTTTTTCGAATACATCATTAGTCGGATTCATTATTCTTGAATAGATATTACCGAATTCTTTCAAGCCAAATAGGTTTGCTCCATGTTCTGAGTTATTGAATGCGTAACTAGTGGTTTGATAAATTGGAACTGCTCTTGAATTGGTAGTTGGGTCAATTTCCTGACCAGCATGTAATTGTAAGGTTTCGAATTTTTGTGTAGTTGACATAATTTTAAAATTTAAGATGAATATATTTTTTGAATGAATATTTAAATATTTGTGAGCCGTTCAGGGTATCTGATTGAATCACTAAATTTTATTAAACAATTGATTTTTAGCGGATTAAAAGAATTTCGAAATGAATCTTAAAACTGAAAAGGGTGTGATTTCCCCTTTAGATTATCGAAATGAATCCAAATAGAATTGAGTTGTTGATTAGCAACAACAGCACATACACATTCGCATGTATGCAATAGGATTAATGGGATTAAGCTTAGTTGCTTTATTTATTGAAAATGAATTCTTTGCCGAAGTGGCTTGTTTGATGTGATCGCTGAAAGCGAAGAATTGTAAGTTGTTCATAATTGTTAATTTATATTTCCCAATATCGGGCAGGATTTGGCACCTTGATTCAGGTTGCCAGAGGGTCAACGAGCCTGTCTCTCACCTCTTCGTTATAAATTGATTACCGAAATAACACTTCAAATGTAGGAAAAGCTTTTTGAAATAAACAAATCCTAACGCTAATAAAAATTAAAAATATTGAAATTAATTTTTAAACAAAATATAATATCGAAAAAGCAGTTGATTTTCTATTTTTATATGGATTGATTATCCTGCTTTTTGTTATGTTTTAATAATCCATTTACTATTAGCCATTGGGCAATTATGTATGTTCCCATTACAGCAACGCCTGCAAAAGGAATAGTATGTGAAAATCTGTTGATGGCTAAAATTGAATCAGAAATGATAAATAGCGCAGCTCCTAAAACTACTAATTGAAAGCTTTCATCCGTGGTTTCGCCTTTTCTAAACCAAGCAGCCAATATCATTAGGCTTAGTATAATTCCGTACACAACCAATGGGACTTGAATTACACTATCTACATAAGGTAAAGTGAGATAAGCCATTAATAGAATAAATCCTAAAACTACAAATGGAAAAAATGACCATTTAATATTCAGTTTGTCTTTATAGGTCGCCTTTTTATAAGCTATTATAAATACTATGTGTGTAATTAAAAAAGCACTTAATCCAGCGAAAAAGAACATAAAATGTTTAAAAGTAAAGAGAAGCATAATATCACCAATCCAGCTAAAAACTAATGCTAAAGTGACAAAACTTACCCATTTTTCATTTTTACGAATATCAGATTTATCCCAGAAATAGATAAGAAGAGAAATCATCAAAAGAGGCTTTGCAATTTGATGAAGTATATCAATTTCGAATGTTAAAGCTATAATTTCAACTACAGCAATAATCCAATAAAAATATAATTTGGGATTCATTTTCTTCCTTTTATCGAAAAGTAATTAATAATAGTCGATAAAAAAAGAGAATAATACTAAAGAAATTGACTTGTAGGATTTAAAGCCGATTTAAAAAAATTACTTTTTTATAAATTTCTTTAAAGATTTCTCAGAATCAACAGTGAGCATAACATAATAATGACCAACAGGAATATTTGATAAATCTATTTTATAAAGACCTGTATCCAATTTATCATGAGTAACTTTCATCTTATTTCCTATGATACTCATTACTTCAATTTTAACATCTGAAGATAAGTCTTTATCATCTATTCTAAGGTAGATATATTCTTCTGCTGGATTCGGATAAACCTCTGCGTTATTAAGAGCTTTTATAATTTCAACATTATCCGTCTTAACAATAGGATTTTCGGTTCCTGCTTCAGAAATAAAAATATTGAAGCTGAAGAAAGTTAAGATTAATATGTTGATTAATGTTTTCATTACAATTTATTACGGCTTAATCCGTTTTATGTTCTTAGTACCTAATTAATTTTCTACTTTTTTAAAAGTATCTTTCAAATTCGAAATCATAGTTGAAGGTGTCATATAATTTTCACCGTACTCCTTCAAACTTATATCTCCCGAAAATCCATGCAAATATACTGCCAATTTTGCTGTTTCAAAAGGATTTTGCACTCTTGGTGCTATTCCCGCTAAAATTCCACACAATAAATCTCCACTCCCACCTTTTGCCATACCTTGATTTCCAGTTGTATTGAAACTCACCTGTCCTTTTTCATTACAAACTGCAGTAAATTTCCCTTTCAAAACTACTACAACCTTATGATGCTTACAGAAGGACTTTAGTTGCATCAGAGCCTCAAAATTATTAGAATAATTTCCTACTAGCCTTTTAAACTCTCCATGATGTGGAGTTAAAATGGTGCCTTCAGGCAACAATTCTAGCATTTCTCTATTTTTAGCTAGAATTGTAATGGCATCAGCATCTAAAATAAGTTGCCCTTTAAAAGTTTTTAGAATTTCTTCTAGAAGCTTAATGGTTTTATTTGCAAAACCTATTGCAGGTCCAAAAACGAGAACATCCTGCTTATTATAACCCAAGAAACTTCCTAATACATAGTCATTTTCATCTTCTAGAATTAAAGCCTCTGGTATTTGGTTTTGAATGATGTCAATGCAAAGCGGACAAACTTGCACCGACAATAAACCAATTCCAGAATGAAGAGTGCCTTTAGCAGCTAAAATTACGGCTCCCATTTTAGCATGCCCACCCGCTATGATAGTGGCACGACCTCTAATTCCCTTATGCGCAATGCTATCTACTTTTAAAAGCAATTTTAGTTCTTTTGTTAATTCATAAATTGAATAATCGCTTATGCAATTATTTATGAATTCTTCAGACAATCCAATATTAAGAATTTCAAATTGACCAACATACTGTTGATTTTCAGCCATCATAAAAGCAAGCTTCGGAACTTGAAAACTAAGTGTAAAGTCTGATTTGAAAATAGTTTCTCCAGGACTTGGCTCGTCTGCAAAAACACCTGAAGGAATGTCCACGGCCAATTTAATTCCTTTTGCTTCATTTACTTTTTGGACGAATTTTGCGATATCTCCTTCTATTGGACGAGAAAGACCTGAACCGAAAATCGCATCTATGAAAATATAATCATTATTGGAATTAGAAAAATTAAAATCATTTAAAATTTCAACTTTTTTGAGTGATTTCAACCTATCCAAATTTTGTTCAAAATCATCTGAACCTGACTCCCCCATTATTAGCACTACTTTTACGCTATAATTTTGATTAGATAATAATCTTGCAATAGCCAATCCATCACCTCCATTATTACCCGAGCCTGCTAAAACAATAATTTCATGTTCATTGGAAAAATGCTTACAAACCCAATTCACCACTTGTCCACTAGCTCTTTCCATTAAATCAATACTAGCTATTGGTTCATTTTTGATGGTAAATTGATCAGCTTCTCTTATTTGTTGAACGTTAAGAATTTTCATAATGGTTAAGGTAAGTAAAATGGGTTTAATTTCCTGAATATAGAACCGACTATTGTTTCTTAGCTAATTTGCTACATTTCTGACTACAAAATTTAACATTTTTCCAATCTTTCTCCCATTTTTTCCTCCAAAAAAAAGGCCTTTTGCAAGTAAGGCAAACTTTGGAAGGCAAATCACTTTTTTTAATCATTTTAGGCATAGTGCAAATTCACTTTATAATTATGGTAAACAATGAATTTAATGAATGTTTGAAAAATCAATCTATAACTAATTTAGAAACAAGCGCGGAATTACTTTGAGAATGAAGCCTTTTCTTCTATTTTTGCAAAAACTTTAAACAGAGCATAATGAGCGTTTTAGTAAATAAAGATTCTAAAGTAATTGTACAAGGTTTCACAGGTTCAGAAGGAACATTCCACGCTGAGCAAATGATAGAATACGGCACCAATGTAGTGGGTGGTGTAACTCCAGGTAAAGGAGGTCAAAAACATTTAGACAGACCTGTTTTCAACACTGTCGAAGATGCTGTTAAAGAAGCTGGTGCAAATGTATCCATCATTTTTGTTCCACCTGCTTTCGCTGCAGACGCCATTATGGAGGCTGCGGATGCAGGAATCAAAGTTATCATCACTATCACTGAAGGAATTCCGGTAAAGGATATGATGAAAGCAAAAACTTATATTCAGAATAAAGACTTAACTCTTATAGGCCCAAATTGCCCAGGTGTTATTACTCCAGGTGAGGCTAAAGTTGGTATCATGCCAGGTTTTGTTTTCAAAAAAGGAAAAATCGGAGTTGTTTCTAAATCAGGAACTTTAACTTATGAGGCAGCTGACCAAATTGTAAAAGCAGGTTTAGGGATTTCTACAGCAATTGGAATTGGTGGTGATCCAATTATCGGAACCCCGACTAAAGAGGCTGTACAAATGTTGATGGAAGATGATGAAACTGATGCTATTGTGATGATAGGTGAAATTGGTGGAAATTATGAAGCAGAAGCTGCTCGTTGGATAAAAGAAAACGGTAATAAAAAACCAGTGGTTGGATTTATCGCAGGTAAAACTGCTCCAGCAGGAAGAAGAATGGGGCATGCTGGTGCTATAATCGGTGGAAAAGACGATACTGCAGAAGCTAAAATGAAAATCATGGATGAATGTGGTATTTATGTTGTGCAGTCTCCTGCTGATATAGGAGAGACTATGAAAAAAGCATTAGCAGAAAACTAAATTTCAGAACCTAGATTTTAGTTTTTAGACAATAATTTAATCATATTTTGAGACTGTTTCGATAGTAGGAAAGATCATTATAAAATAGTGGCCTTTTGAATACTCTTGAAACAGTCTTTTTTATTTTAGCACTAATAAATACTTAGGAGATGACCAATAATGACATTTTAAAAAGGATTCGCTACATATTTGATTATAGTGATGAGCAGATGATTGCTATTTTCGATAGTGCTGATTATAAAGTCACAAGGTCGTTGGTAACAGATTGGCTAAAAAGTGATGATCATGAAGAATTTAAAGAAATCTATGATGATCAGTTAGCTATTTTCTTAAATGGATTAATTAACGAGAAAAGAGGTAAAAAAGAAGGAGAGCAACCGAAGCCTGAAAAAATACTGGAAAATAACGACATCCTTAAAAAACTAAAAATTGCATTAAAATTAAAAACCGAGGATATAACAGCTATTTTTAAATTAGCGGGCAAACCGATCAGCCCACATGAGGTTACGGCTTTTTTAAGAAATCCTAAACAATCACAATACCGACCCTTTTTAGATCAATATCTAAGAAATTTCCTTAACGGATTACAAATAAAATTCAGAGACAAAAGGGATGCCTAATAAAAAAAAGGTGGACAAAATATCCACCTAATTTTCATTAATCAAACTAAAAAAACAAATCAACTATTTAAAATCATTTACCGAATCGCTCAAATCATAAACTTTAGCATTTGGTAAGATGCTTTTTACTATACTAAAGCCTGCTGCTGAGCGGTATCCCCCAGCACAATGCACTACTACTGGCTTTTGAGTATCAATTTCTGATGCTCTTTCTCTCAATTCAGGTAAAGGGATGTTTTTAGCTGATTCAAAAAATTTACCATCTTCCAATTCTGATATATTTCTAATATCAATAATGGTGTAGGCATCCGGATTATTCTTAAAGTCGTCAAGATTTAAGAAAGGATCCGTGACTATTTCACCTTTAGGATTAATGATACCAGCAACCAAGTTGGCTTCATAACCAATTTTAGCGGCTCTATATATTGCAAATTCTAATTCTTTCTGATTCTCCGAAACTAAATAAAAAAACTCTTCAGGGCCTACAATAGATCCTAACCAAGTCTCGAATTTATCCGCTTCTTTATTTTGTATATTGATAGCCCCTTTTAAATGACCTTTCTTAAATTCTTCTTTTGTCCGAGTATCGATAATGATTGAGCCATCAGGTATTTCAAAGCCATCCTTTTTATCTGCGTTTTTAACGGCTTCTTCTAGGGCAGTTGCTCCTTTTCTGTTTACCTCAACACTATTGGGGAAATATTTTGGAATGAAAGATTGCCCTTCTAAAAAAGCATCAACAAATTTCTCCTTATCCTTAATTTGAAATGCCCAGTTATTAGTTTTTTCGACAGCAATGGTACTACTCAACTCACTGCTCATATTTTTACCGCAAAGCGAGCCAGGCCCGTGTGCAGGATAAACGATGGTTTCATCAGATAAATCTGCAAATACATCATTTACAGTGTCAAACATCATTCCTGCCAACTCCTTTCTACTGACTTGTATATTCCCAGCACCTTCTCTTAAATCTGGTCTTCCTACATCTCCTACAAATAAGGAATCCCCCGTAAAAACAGCCTTTTGATTTCCATTTTCATCTAATAGTAAATAAGAATTATGATCCGGTGAATGGCCTGGAGTAAATAAAGCTCTGAAAGTAACTTTTCCGATCTTCACTTCATCACCATGCCCAATGTGAGTATAGTCATAGCTTACACCCACTTTTTCGTTTACATAAATAACTGCACCAAATTTCTTTTGAATTTCCAGATGGCTACTAATAAAATCTGCATGAGGGTGCGTTTCAAAAACTGCTACAATTTCAGCATTATGCTGCTTTGCAAAATCTATATAAGGTTTTATATCTCTTGATGGATCAACTAATGCTACTGTTCCTTCGCTTTCAATTGCAAAAGAACCTTGAGCTAAAGCATCATCATAAAAATGTTTAATATTCATAGTGTGTCGATTTTTAACTTTCTTATATAGTTTTACGAAAGTAAATGAGATAGGATAGTAACTTTAGTTACAAAAAAGGTTAACAAGTTTTCAATTATACTGGTTAGCCAATTATGCTGACTCAAAATAAAAAAAGGGACTAAAAAGCCCCTTTCTATATAAATTCTACTCTTATAAATCACATAAATAATTCTTTGTAAATCATGGCTGAACCCATAATTAACACAAACCAACCAAAGCCTTTTTTCAATTTTTGTCCATCAATCATATTGGAAAGGTAAGTACCGATGAATATCCCAGCACCAGCAATTAATGTGAAGATTACTAAAAATGTCCAATCAATATCGCCACCTGACTGAATATCACCAACAAAACCAATTAAAGATTTAGCCGCAATAATTAAAAGTGAGGTTCCCACCGCTTCCTTCATGGGTAATTTAGCCAAAATCACTAAAGCTGGAATAATTAAAAATCCTCCTCCAGCGCCAACTAAACCCGTTAATGCACCTACTACAATCCCTTCAATAATTATTAATGGATAATTAAATTTCTTAGGGGCTTTCACGTCCTTAAGCTCTTTATCTAAGGCTTTCTTCTTTTTAATCATAGAATAAGAAGCTGAAATCATCAAAAGTGCAAAAATCACCATGATTCCGATGGACTTGGTGATTTCCAAACCACCAATAGTGAACCATGTATCTGGTAAAGCAGGCACTAAAAGTAATCGAGTTAAATAAACCGAAATAAATGCTGGAATGGTGAATACAATGCCTGTTTTATAATTCACTAATCCTTTTTTAGCATAACTAAGCCCTCCTACTAATGAGCTAAACCCTACAATAAATAATGAATAAGCGGTGGCTGTAACAGGGTTGATACCTAAAAGATATACTAAAACCGGTACTGTTAAGATGGAACCTCCCCCTCCTATCAATCCTAAAGAAATACCAATTATGGCTGCACTAAAAAAACCTATTATCTCTATCAATGTCATAATGTAAATCAATTTTTTAACAAAAGTAGAGGGTTAAAAATCCTAAAGGCGTAACAAATGTTACTGCAGAATTGAAGTAGTATGATAAAAGTTATGGTTTTGAAAAATTGATAAGGTTTCATAAAGAATACATACTCACATAAAATTAATTAGTTTTCATATTACGAAACTGAATAAAGAATATCCTTAAAAAGAATTAAAATTAGAAACTCAGGTTATAAAGTCGGTTAAGCCAGCTCCGCCATTAATTTCTTAGACTTATTATTGAAGCGTATAAAAAGAATAACCGCTGTGACACTTAGCCCAATCAATAATCCATACCATATACCTTCCTCACCAATATCTAGTACAAAAGCCAATAAATACCCGCAAGGTAATCCAATCACCCAATAGGCCATAAATGTCACTAAAGTAGGCAATTTTACATCTCCCATTCCCCTTAATGCACCTAGTCCGACCACTTGTATTCCGTCAGATAATTGAAATAGTGCTGCAATAATTAATAAGGATGATGCAATACTAATTACCGCTGGATCAGTAGTATATAGGATAGGCAACAAATCATTAAAGATCATAAAAATTGAACCCGTTATTGCCATGAAAAGTATGGCCATAAGGAAACAAGTAAAAGCGGCAATTCGCATAGTAGGAATATCACGTTGACCTAATTGATTGCCAACCCTTACAGTGGCTGCAGCGGAGATGCCTGTTGCCATCATATAACTAATAGAAGCCAAGTTCATGGCTACTTGATGCGAAGCTAAAGGAACAGCTCCCATCCAACCGATCATAATGGCAGCTGAAGCAAAGGCACCCACTTCAAAAATGTATTGAAATCCAGTAGGCACTCCTAAATTAAGTAGTTTATTAAATGTCTTTGCATTCCAAACTGTTACTTTTAAATAATTCCAATAAATAGAAAAAGTTTTATAGTATCTGACGAATAATACCATAACAATAGCCATAATCACTCTAGAAATCAAAGTTGCCCAGCCAGCCCCAATAAGTCCCATAGGTTCGAAGCCTAACTTTCCGAATATCAAGATATAATTAAGGAATATATTAAGCACATTTGCAGTTATAGTAATATACATGGCTTGCTTAGTCAAAGACAAGCCTTCGGCAAATTGTTTAAAGGTTTGAAATACCATAAAAGGTAAGAGTGAAAACCCTACAATGGCTAAATAAGGTTTTGCTAGTGCAACAACATCTTTAGGTTGATCTAATAAATCTAATATATATCCTCCAAAAAGTAGGATGCAAAAAAGTAATAGTCCAAATAATACATTAATAACGAAACTATGTTTTAGAAAGCGCATTCCTGCTCTTTGATTCCCTTCCCCATCCGATTGAGCGATCAGTGGAGTTAAGCCGAATGAAATACCAATTCCAAACATCATGGCTACACTGAATACTGCATTTGCAACAGATACGGCAGCCAATTCTGCAGTGCCAACCCTACCTACCATCACGGAATCAGCAGTACCTACTAAAACATGTCCTAATTGACTTAAAACAACCGGATAAGCAAGTTGAAAATTGCGTTTGAAATGCTCTCTAAAATCTGTTGCTATCATAAAATTGAATCAGGCCACAAAACTAATTATAAAAATGAAGAGGAGGTAATTATCCTCCTCAATTTGATGAATTGAATTTAGATTGGTAAAATAAAAGTGGTGAGTATTATTTTTTTCTATTCAGAAAAAAAAGGCGATCTGCATTACTTATAAACTTTAGTAAATAAATTATTCAACTCAATTTTTTTCATTATCTTTATCTCATATAAAATTGTAATAATTTAATTAATGAGAGAGTTGTGAGAAAGATAATAAGTATACTATTTTTTGCTTTTCTACTTATAGGAATGAGCCAGTTGAACTTGAATGGTCAAAACATCAAGAAATTCAATAAATATATTGAGAAAGCTGAAAAGCATTTTGAAAAGGGGAATTATGAAAAAGCTATAAAATTTACTGATAAACTCGTAAAAAAAAGCACAAGTAAATTTGGCATAGAAAACAGATTTGTAGCAGTAGCCAATTTAAAGCGAGCAAAGTATAATTGGGCTTTAGGTCAATTTAATGACTATTATCAGTTAAATGAAACTGCAATTGTAATCAGTGAAAAATTAAATGGAGAAAACTCTATTAGCCATGGCATTAACCTTTCAGATGCTGCACAAAACATGATGAACTACGGAAATTATGTGAAAGCAGATCATTATTTAAATAAAGCTATTGAAATATTTAGGAGTGCTTCAAATATTGATGACATATATATAGCAGATCTCAAACTCAGAAAAGCGGAAATTCTAATTGCGATAGGAGATTACAACAGCGCTTTAAAATTAATAAATCAAGAAGAAGCTTTTTACCTTCAAAGAACTTTAGAAAAAGATAAAAAACTAGACAATAAAGAACTAGAAAGAAGATATGGAGATGCCGCAAGGTTAATTACTCTAAAAAGTAATGTATTAAGACATAAAGGCGAAATTAGAAGAGCCGACTCCGCATTTTCAACAGGCGAGAATTGGATAAAAGATAAGCTTAACAAAAGAAATAAATATTACGCTGATCATTTATTCTATTTTGCTCAAATGCTTGAGGAGAACGGGACACGTGATTTACCTTATAGTTATTATAGTGATGCATATATTTATTCCATCTCTGCAAACGGGCAAAACCATCCTAAAACATTAGAATATCTAGAAAAACTAATTATCAATACAATTAACGATAACAACATAAATAGAGCACTAGCTTTTTATAAAGATTTAGAAAAAATATTGAAATCTAATTTTGATAAAAACAGCTCTCACTTTGTTAAGTTAGCTACAATTTCTTTTGAGTCGAACTTAAGAAAAGGAGATATCAAAAAAGTGGAAAGTGCTGCAGCTAAATTATCGCAAGATAAAAACCTTTTACCAGCTGACCATCCAATCAGAATAGACTTATTAAATACTTTAGTGAAAGTTGCTGGGGCTAAAAACCAATTCGCTAATTCAGAAAAATATTTGAAAGAAATCATTGAATTAAAAAGTGAATTATATGGTGACACCAGCGTGACAACTGCTATGAGTAAACTAGAATTAGCTCACCATTGGGTAGATTTTACCGATAAATTTGAAGAGGCAGTTAAAATATATGATAAAGAGTTTTTCGGAAAAATAGAAAATCAAATTACCAATAAACATTTTAGATACGTCAATCTTTTAAACCATTTAGCTTCAACCTATCAAATTGACGATGATTATAAAAAAGCTTCTTCATTATTAGATGAGGCTTTATTGGTAACTAGGCAAAAATATGATAATCGAGATATTGATTTTGGAAAAGAACTAAACCTAATTGCAGATCTTCAAATCAAAATAGGAGAATACGAAAAGGCAGATGGTAATATAAAAGAGGCTTTAAGCATCTTAGAAAATTTTGACAATGATAGGAATGTCATCTATTACATTATGGCATTGGAAACCTACGCTAAGCTTTTATCCATTCAAGGATTTTTTGATGAGGCAGAAGAAGCACTTGAATTATCACAAAGTTTATTTAAAAATTCAATCCCAAGCTCTGAATACAATCCTTTAATGGCTTCACAGGAGTTAGCTTCAGTATATTTAAAAGTAGGGAAGTATAGTGAAACCGAAGAAATCCTTATAAAATCATTAAAGCGAAATGTTGAGCTGTTTGGAAATGATAGCAGAAAACTCATTATCCCTCTAGTAGATTTTGGAAAACTTCAATTGATCAAAGGTGATTACACACAATCTGAAGAATATGCGAGAAGAGCTTTAGAAATATCCGAGAAAATATTTGGTGAAAACTCCACTAAAAATGCGCCCGCAATTCTTTTATTAGGTGAACTCTACGAAACGATTGGGGATTACGACAAATCGGAAGAATTCTATAGAAGAGCAATTTCTATATTAGAAAATCAATTCGGTAGAACGCATGTGGATGTAGCCACATCAATATCTCGATTAGCCATAGTCATGTTCTACAAAGGAAATGAAGATCCTAAAGAAATAGAAGATCTTTTATTCGAAGCTAAAAACACGATTAGTAAAAGATTTTCAAGCAAAAGTCCATTATATGCTGATCTATTAAAAGACATGGCAAGATTCTTTATCTCTCAGAACAAACTTGAAGATGCATTTAGTTTCTTACAACAATCAGAGGACATATGGAAAGATAAAGTCGGTAGAAGAAATAACATAAAAGCAGCTGATATTCATGTATTGAGAGGAGATATTTATTATAAGCAAAGAAAATGGAACGATGCGGAAAGTGAATATAAGGACAGTCAAAAACTTAATGAGAAATTTTTTAATGATAAACATCCTGAATATGTAAAGGCAACCTCACGAATGAGTAAAGTTTATTATATGGATGGAAATCAGAGAAAAGCCAAGATTTACATAGAAGAGGTAATGAAAAACTACACCCAATATATTGAGGAATATTTCCCTGCATTGAGTGAAAGAGAGAAAACGAAATATTGGAATACTATCAAAAATGATTTCGATTACTTCAATACGCTTGCCTTAAGTATGAATGACAGATATCCTGAATTAATAGAAACAGTTTATAATAATGCACTTAGAATAAAGGGGTTATTATTAAGCAGCTCTATTAAAATGCGAGAAAGGATTTTAAATAGTAACGATAGCACGTTGAAATCACAATATTTTGAATGGTTGGATAAGAAAGAATTACTTTCTAATGCCATTTCAATGAGCAATGAACAATTACAAGCTGAAAACATTGACATTAATGAATTATCTAGAAATGTTGAACTTATTGAAAAATCTTTAAGTCAACAATCCGAGTTATTCAGTCAGGATATAGGTTCTAAAACATATACTTGGGAGCAAATAAAAAACACGCTTCAACCCAATGAGGTGGCAATAGAAATGGTCAGATTTAGACATTTTGATCATTACATTACTGACTCGGTGGTTTATATTATGTTAATTCTTAAAAACGAGAAACGTAGCAAACCAGAGTTTGTGGTTATGGAAAATGGAAATGACATGGAATCGAAGTATTTCAATAATTATAGAAATGCTATTAAATATAGAATTGAAGATACTTATTCCTATAACAATTTCTGGAAACCTATAGAAGATAAAATAGGGCTAAATAAAACCATTTATTTATCGCCAGACGGGGTTTATAACCAAATAAATTTAGAAGCTATCCCACTTGGAGATGGGAAATATTTAATCGATAATTCTAATATCGTTTTGGTAAGTAACACAAAAGACTTATTCATCAATAAAATTAAAACCAAACAACAACAAGAAGAAAAAACAGCCTTATTATTTGGGGATCCTAAATTTTATCTGGCATCAAGACAAGATTATATAAGTGAATTTAGATCGGGAGCAACTCAAATAAGTGATTTGCCTGGAACCAAAAAAGAAATAAATGAACTTACTTCACTTTTTAATCAATATGGTTGGAGTACAAGCAATTATATGGAGGAAAAAGCTGCAGAGGAAACTGTAAAAGAAATAAAAAGCCCGAAAGTATTTCATATAGCTACACATGGATTTTTCACTGAAAAAGAAGATAGAAATCCACAAGGATCTAAGATTCAAGGAAGCGATATGTCCGACAACCCACTTTTAAATACTGGTTTGATGTTGAAAGGTGCTGGAGATTTATTGGCTAAGACTCGATATAACTATAATGTAGAACCAGGGATTTTAACTGCTTATGAAGCCATGAACTTAAATCTAGATAAAACAGATTTAGTAGTTTTGTCTGCTTGTGAAACTGGTTTAGGTGAAGTACATGGAGGTGAAGGCGTTTTTGGATTGCAACGATCTTTCTTAGTGGCAGGAGCAAAAACTCTTATCATGAGTTTATTTAAAGTTTCAGATGAAGCTACTCAAAAATTGATGGTTTCCTTCTATGAAAAATGGTTAGAAACAGGAGATAAGAGACAAGCTTTTATTGATGCCAAAAAAGAAATAAGAAATGAATTCAAAGACCCCATCTATTGGGGAGCGTTCGTAATGATCGGGATTTAGGTGAAGATGTGTCTAAGTATTATAGTTTTTAGGTTTCAATATAGGTCAATACTGAAGGTCAGACCGGAAAGAGCTTTATATAACAATTGGGAGATAGAAATCTGAAGTAGGAAGCCTGAGGTTGGGTGTGGGATGATGGGTGTAGGATGCTAGACTGAGTCATTTAAAGACCTTCCAGATTTTGAAACTCTGGAAGATCTCATTATTTGTAGCGTGAATTATTTCTCGCTATCTTTTTTCCAATCCCTTATGAAATTAGACCAAGTCATTGGGTTTAAAAAGTTATTCGGAGGAACAATGCCTGTCATTTCATATAGGCGGGCATATCTCCATTGGTCATAATAGGGATTTTCATTTTCATATTTTGTTTGCAGCAAATTATTCAAATCCTTTTTAAAATCATCAAGTTGTTTTTTCTGAATATCTGTTAATTCTGTCTTGACGATTGTATTAGTAAAATAATCTGCATCTGGCAAAGGATAGACTTTCACTTCTTCCAAAAGAACATTTTCCTGAACCATCAATTCTATCAGAGAATAGGTTTTACCATCTAATAGCTCTGGAATGATGAAAGTTGAATTTCTATAGCCTACACTTCTGAAAGTTATTGTATCACCTGGATAAGCTAAAAATGAGAAATAACCTGAATTATCCGCAACTGTACCGCTTTTTCCATCTCCAATCAAAACTGTTGTAAAGGGAATAGGCTCCATATTTTCAGCATCTAAAATTACCCCAGTTATATTGATAGGTTCTTCTATAACCTGTTCAATTTGGGCAAATGCAGAAAAATTAAATAAAAATACTGAAACAATTAAAAGCAGTTTATTTCTCATAACATATTTTAAATTCTAATTACAAAAAGACATCATTCTCTACTTATTATCAGATAATAAATACAATTGATGTACAATAACTAAAGAGGCTCAGTTTAATGATCCCAATTATACTTGTCTAAAGTTTCTAAACAAGCATTTAATAATTGAACGGAATCCAATATATCTTGTTTATGTGCCATTTCAATTACTTGATGCATATTTCGAGTAGGGATAGAAATAGCACCTGCTATTGCTCCATTTTTACCCATTCTTTGTAAACCAGCTGTATCAGTACCGCCAGCTGTTAAGATTTCAGGTTGCCATTTAATGCTGTTTCTATCTGCTGTTTGCTTCATGAACTCTACCATTCTGTAATCACAGATAGTCATAGCATCCAAAACCTTTATAGCTGTTCCTGCACCTAATGAAGTAACTTTTTCATGAGCTTGAGCTCCCGGCAAATCAAAAGCGATGGTAGTGTCTAAAGCTATTCCGAAATCAGGATTAATCTTATGAGAAGCAACATTTGCACCTCGAAGACCTACCTCCTCTTGCACTGTAAAGACTACATAAACATCATAAGGGTGGTTTTTTAAAGCTTTTAGTGCCTCAATTAAGACAAATACTGAAACTCGATTATCAATAGATTTACAGTTTACGCAATCGCCCATTTCAATCAATCCCCTTTCTCGGGTTACGGCATCTCCAACCGAGACTATTTTTTCTACTTCCTTTTTATCCATTCCAAGATCAATAAAGTAATCAGTGGTTTTACTTACTTTATTTCTTTCCTCTGTAGTCATCACATGAATGGGTTTGGAACCCATTACGCCTATTACATCCTTTTTCCCATGTACAATTACACGTTGAGCAGTTAATGTTTTTGGATCAAATCCACCCAAGGTAGTAAATCTTAAGAATCCATCATCATCTATATGAGTAACCATAAAGCCTATTTCATCCATATGGGCAGCTACCATTACCTTTTTTCCTTCAGGATTACTCTTAGCTCTTTTAATGGCATGTACGTTTCCAAGGTTATCAACCTCCACTTCATCCACGAGGGACTTAACTTCACTGATCACTAAATCACGAATCCTCTTTTCATGTCCTGGGGCGCCTGGGGTTTCACAAATTTTTGAAAGTAGTTCTATATTAAAGTTTTTCATTATAGCTTATTTAATTTTTCCAAAATTAATTGAATTCGGTAGTTATCAATAATTGTGAGGAAAAAGATTTTTTTTTAGGAAAGGGGGAAAATGAATTCTTTAAGCACAAAATACATAACTACAAAAGGACAAAAGAAAATAACCAAGATTATTTTACACTCTCAACTAAAGTCTCAATAAGGATAAAATTAAAAAGGTATATAAAATTTTCAGACTCTAATTGATTCATCAATTCCAAAAGATATAGTTTTAATAAAGCTGAAGTGAACTTTCAACAGGAATGCGATATTTGTAATTATTTTTTCGCTTTAGCGAAAAACCCTTTAGATTCTTTTAATTCTTTTGTGGCTAAAATTAATAATGTTTGGGCATAAAAAAAGCCGATTGGCGACCAATCAGCTTTACATTCAGAATCTATAAATAGAATTATACTCTTCTGACACCAATGGCATTTAAGCCTTTTTTACCATCTGTAGTTTCGAATGTAACTTTATCATTTTTCTCGATATCGTCTTCTAAACCACTTACGTGAACGAATATTTCGTTCTCTGTTTCGTCTTCTACAATAAATCCAAATCCTTTGTCTTCATTGAAGAACTTTACTGTTCCAGTACTCATAAAATAAATTGTTATTAATAATTATAAATTTGAAGCAATATACGTTTTTAGATTTATTCTGTTACTATTGTTGGAAATTAATTTTATGTGAAGCTAATATGAAACAATTAATATTACTCCGCCATGCCAAGTCAAGTTGGGATTTTCCGCACCTCAATGATTATAATCGACCTTTGAACGAAAGAGGAAAAAGAGATGCTCCAAAAATGGCAAAATGGCTTTCTTCACAAGAAATAAAAGCTGATTTAATTATAAGCAGTGGTGCTGAAAGAGCTAAAAACACAGCTATTGCATTTCAAGCCCTATTAAATACCCCTATGGAAATTGATGACAATCTTTATCATGCGAGCAGATCGAAATTATTGAATATCATCAAGCAGACTGATAGTAATGTAAAATGCCTGATATTAGTAAGCCATAATCCCGGATTAAATGATTTAGCTGATTATTTACTATCTGGATTTCCAGAAAATATTCCTACGACTGGAATTGTAAGTTTCAAATTGGATATACAAAAATGGAGTGAGGCTTCTCACAAGAATGCTTCACTCCATTTCTTTCAGTATCCTAAGAATTTATAGTTACTTCACCTCAAATCCTTCCTTATGCTCTTCTTTTCCTAAAGTGAATTTCAATTGATATTTCCCCTTAGACATAAAAACATCCCCTATTTTACAATTCCAGTTGAAGCTTTGGTAGCCTTTGGATAACTCTTCTTGCCAAGAGGTTAGGCTTTTACCTTCTTCATTCAGTACTTCAATCTTTACTTTTGCATTTTTATCTGAATCATGGAATACGGCAATCTCCATCTTTGGTAAATAAGCTTTTGAATAAGGATGCGATTTTTCTCCCCAGTTTTTGCTGAAGCGAATATCATCCAGATCGAAAGTCACTAATTTATTCTCTTTATTTTGAGCTATTTTATGTAATGGCTTCACATCGGTAACATAAATACTTCTACCATGAGTACCTACAATTAAATCTAAATCTCTAGGATGAACTATCAAATCATAAGTCGCCACATTTGGGATAGCCCCCATGTGTTGCCAATTTTTACCGTCATTGAAACTGGTGTATAAACCATGATCAGTTCCGATATAAAGCAAACCCGACTCTTTAGGATCTTCATATATCACATTAACAGACTCTTCAGGTAAATCACCACTTATTGAAGTCCAATTTTTACCAAAATCAGTGCTTTTATAAACGTAATTATCAAAATTATCATTTCTATAGCCTGTCATAGATAGATAAACCGTAGCTTCATCATGCTCAGAAGGATGAATACTGCTCACCCATAAATCTGCTGGAAGGTTGTTATTGATTTTTTGAATACTCTGCCCTTCTTTCATTAGCCACACATTTCCATCATCTGTACCTATATAAACAGTTCCGAACTTCAATGGTGATTCGGCTATTTCAGTAATCGTAGCAAAAGGAACATTTCCTTCTTTAGCACCATTGGTTAAATCTTCAGTCAATGCAGTCCAGCTATCACCTTGATTTAAGCTTCTATAAACTTTCTGAGCACCGATGTACATAATATCCGGATTATGTTGACTCATGATCAATGGTGTTCTCCAATTGAATCTTAATCTATCCTCTCCAATGTTATGTTTAGGCGTTATGTATTTTCTATCCCCGCTTTCTCTGTTAACTCTGAAATAATTACCAAATTGATAACCCACATAAACAATATCCGAATTTCTAGGATCAGCATTGACAAACATACCATCACCACCAAAAATGCTTTCCCATCTTCCTCTTACGTTGGGTACAGTTTTGGAACTTCCCACCATGGTTCCGTTATCCTGCAATCCGCCATAGATATTGTATGGCTCTTCCATATCGACATTTACAGTATAAAATTGACCTACTGACATGCTATTTTTATGATCCCAGGTGGCGCCTCCATCATAAGTAATATAAAGTCCACCATCATTACCCAACATAATATGCTCTTCATCTTCCGGATTAATCCACATCGCGTGATGATCCACATGCACATCGCCAACTGAATCAGTTCTGTCAAAAGTCTTCCCTCCATCTCTGGAAACTACAATCGGTACGCCCATCACATAAATGATATCAGGATTTTGAGTGGCTACTCTGATCTCCCCGAAATAATAACCATAAGTATAATAAACCCCTGAAAGATCATAGTCGTGTGTTTTTTGCCAAGTGGCTCCCCTATCGGTTGATTTGTAGATTACAGATCCTTTCACATCCGTATCAAACAATGCTTGGTTGGCATCCCCTAAATAATCACTTAAAGCTTTCGGTTTATATGCTCCTGATTCAATGTCTTTTTTGACATTTACGGCATTATATCTTTCAGGGAAATTATTATCCTTCAAATATAGATCTAAATCCTCATTACTTATTTTGAGAAAATCCTTAACTGAAATTTCTAAGAAATCAGCCTGAGTTAAGCCTTCTTCTTCCTCTTTTTCTTTTTTGGTTTCCTTTTGATAATCAATCAAGGCATATAAAATATCCGGATTAGAATGAGAAATATCCAAACCAATTCTTCCTGTAAATTCATCATCTTCCATTCCATTCATGGATAAATTCCAATCTTCTCCTCCATCGGTTGAACTGTAAATGCCGGAACCTTCACCATTGCCTACAAAGTCCCATGCATATCTTTTGCGCTCCCACATGCTAGCCCACAATAAATTTGGATTTTCAGGATGAATGATTAGATCTATGGCTCCGGTTTTATCATCCACATACAATGTCTTTTTCCATGTTTCACCTCCATCAGTGGTTTTATAAACTCCTCTTTCTTCATTATCAGAATATAAACCTCCCATTGAAGCTACCCAAACTGTATTGGGATCTTCTGGATGAACCACAATCCTTCCAATATGCTGACTGCCAGGCAAACCAATATGTTCCCAATTTTGTCCTTTGTCAGTTGATTTATAGATGCCTGAACCGGCATAACTACTTCTGCTGGAATTATTCTCTCCCGTTCCTACATATAGGATGTTTTCATCACTTGGAGCCAAAGCAATATCTCCTAGAGTAAGCGCGCCCACATTATCAAAAATAGGCTCAAAACTTATCCCATTATTTTGAGTATGGAAAAGTCCGCCCGAAGCGTAGGCAATGTAGAATTCTTTGATATTTTTTTCATTTACCGCAATATCCACAATACGAGCACCTTGAATAACAGGCCCCACATTTCTTGCAGGATATTTTTTTAAAACCGAAGATTCTGCTAATTTTTTTCTGTTTTCAATTCCTTCCAAAATTGATTTTGCATCCGTTGGCTGGACTTGAGCTATTAGAAAATAGGGAGTGATTAAAATTAAAACAACAACTAATATTCGTTTCATAAATAGACAATTTTGTGATTGACGAATATCGAGAATTTATTGGAATTATTTCTTTGAAAATATATGGCCGGAAGAAATCGTATATAATTTACTAATCATTCCAATTTTTTAAAATAGACTCTCACTTGCGGATTGTTATGATCATCATTTTGTTTTTCATACCAAATACTATTGCTGGCTATGTTGAATGTGATGAAAGGTTCTTCATGGTCTTTTTGATCATAAAAACCGACTTGTGTTAGTGAACTGTTGGTTTTCCAATATCCAACATTTTGGTCTCCAGTATCATTTCCATTGTAAAATCTTCCATTATCAGCCAGCAAAATCCACCTTTTGGGGAAAGCGTATTTATCTGTATTATCGTAACCATTTACAGTCATTTTATCAATTACCCATTTTCCAATTAAGGCATTATCTTCTGTTATTTCTATTTTAGGTAATTTCTTTTTTCTGTTTAAAGTGATGTTGAAATGATTAGTCTTATCCGTTAAATAAATTAATTCATCAGAAGCTTTTACATTCCATGTCTTGATATCATTGAATGGGCTTCCATGCATCATAATCAGTTCATTCCTATCAGGGTTAATCATCCAAGCTTTTTCGCTAACTGAATCGAGCAAACCAACTTGGTAGGTACCTTCCTCATTAAAAACAAGGTAACGGGTATTTTGATCCAAATAATCATGAATCATTTCATGCCCATTTGCTTTCACAGAGGACACATACCATTTTCCCATTAGCATTTCTGGAGGTGTTGTGTATTTACAAGCACTTATAAAAACGATACTAGAAATTACTATACAATTGATAAAACGCTTCACTTCAATCAAATTTCAGTTTTGAAACACTATACAATGTGCTTTACTATCTTTTTATAAATTTTTTGAAAAATGTTCTATTGTCTTCATTAATTAATTTTAAAAAGTACATTCCTTCAGGCAATTCTTCAACATTAATCGTTTGTTCCTTATTTAATTCTTGCAAAAAAGATGAGTTATAAAACACTTTCCCATTAGTATCAACAATAGAAATTGAACACAAAGTATCATCGATTAATTCATAGCTAATGTTTAATTCATTTGATGTGGGGTTTGGATACAGTTTTAAACTTTTAGCCAGTTCTTGATCATTAGATAAAAGCAAATTTGGTATACCAATTCCTGACAAATCAATTTTAAGTTCACTATTATTTGAAGCATTAGAAACAATACTCATCGTACCATTGAATTCTTTTTCTTCCATGGGCTTAAAATACACTTCCAAAGTATCTGTCTGTTGAGGTTGAATTTGAAAATTGACTTTATTGGCATGAAAATTATCAGGTAAAATAACATCCTGAACTTGAAGAACTGCTAATCCAGAATTCTCAATCGGAAGTTTCAAAGTATCATATACTTCAAGCATTACCTCTCCAAAATCATAATTTGTAATATTTGAATTAATTATTGATACTGATTCTGTTGTAACATAGACCGTGGTTGGATTAATATCTGAATTGTGGAAAATCTCAATAAATTGATTTCCATCACTAATATCACCTTTCAACTGGACTAACACCTCTTTTGAATCATTTGGTGCAATATCACCTTCCCAATCAATATTTAGAGCCTCAGAAGACTCAAATCTTTTAATATTCAGACCTATACTACCTGTGTTTTTTAAATTAATAGTAAAGTAATCTGATTCAGTATTGACCAAAACATTTTCTTGTGTAGATAAAATAGCTTCATCACTATCATCCTTAATGTAAAAATTATGAGAAACAATTTCTTGATCTTCATAAACAACTTGATAAGTCCATTTTCCTTTTGGCAATTCGTTATTTACAGGCAGACTATAATACCAATATGAAGAAGAATAATTATTTTCGAATTCCTTATCCCATTCATCATAAACAGAACCATCAGGACTAATTAATCTATGATAAAGAATTTCACCAACTGTTTGGTCGGCAAGATAAGTGGCAAGTAAAACGGTCTGACCAGCTGAGAAATTAATTTCAGCATTATAAATTTCCTCACTATAGCAACCATAAGGAATTGGTGGATTGCTGTGCGTCATTAATTTTAAAATTCGTGGATTTTTATAAGTTTTTTGATCTCGCCACCATGAAGTAGAAGTAGTTGGATTACAAGGGCCAACATAAGGGTCAATAAGTTCATTTGCAGCATTATACAATTCAAAATGCAAATGTGGACCTGTTGAAGAACCAGAACTTCCAATCACACCAAGATACTCACCAGTTGTTACAGCCTCACCAACTGATTTTTCAGTAAGTGAGTTCTCCTTTAAATGCCCATACCATGCTGTTGACCCATCTTCATGAGCAATATAAACTGCATTCCAACCTTCAGTATTATTAAAATCACAATTCTTATCATAATTTTCTCCTACCTTATAAATTATTGTTCCCGAGGCAGCAGCAACAGCAACTACCTGATTATTATTCATTTTCATCCATGGGAAAGGTGAGGAAAATATATCAACACCGGCATGGTTGTAACCACTTGGTAGATCGTAAGAAATAGAACCGCAATTATAGTCCTGAATTTGATCAGGATAAGAACTATCATGATCCACATAATTGGATATACCATAATAATCAGGCTCAGTGAAATTAACATTCTGAGCAACCGGCCATTCTAGTAGCACATGATCATCCTCATATCTTTCAGAATTAATCTTCAGCATTCCACCAGAAATTAGAGAATCTTTAATGTACTGAATTTCAGCTTGAAATTTTTTATGGATATTTTCTTGATTACAAATAAAGTTCTCTTGAGAAAATTTACCGAAATCAGTGAATTCTACTTTTTGTGCTAAAGTAGTTATTGAAAAGAAAATTAACGCTAGGAATGATAGTTTTCGGTTCATGGGTTTTTAAAATTTAACTTAAATTTACATACAGAAACAGAAACAAACAATTACTATATTAATTATGTAGTTATTGTTCTTTAAAACCTCACCATCATCTGCACTTTCACTTCCGACCTTTTATTTCCCTCTATTTCCTCATTACCTGTCCCAACTGTCAACCGATCTATGTATTGAAACTGGGAATATCTGGCCCAGATTTGTAATTTTTTTGAAAATTTATATTGCAATAAAGCATAAGACCGGCTTCCGGTATCTTGATAGGCCGGAATTGAAAAAGCATATAAAACATCCTTTTCATAAACATACTGTCTGTTTTCGAAATCATCCGTATCAAATATAGAGTAGCGAGTGCTCAATCTGAATCTTCCAAAATCAAAATTAATATCTTGAATCAATGCCATTCCATTAGAATATTCTCCTTGCAACAGAAATTCACTAAACTGAGCTCTAGTTTTAAGAGATACTATGCCCTTCGGCCGAACATCTAAATTAATGATGTAATTTCTCTTTTCTGCATTAGCCAATCCGTACAGATTTGGATTGCCTTCTAACTCAACATTTCGCTCTTTATTTTCAACTCTGGCTTGGGCATATAATTTAATCTCCCTACTGAATCTATAGGAAATTCTACCTAAAAATTCATTTCCTTTTGATGGGCCATCTGCTCGAAACCTCAACCAAGTAAAATTAAAACGATCATAATATCCTGAAAAAGTCAGCTTTTTGAATGGCTGAAATTTCATACCCCAGTAAACTCCATTTTCATTAATATTTCTAGTGCTTTCACCAAAGGCAGTTCCGTAAAAAGTATGAAAATCTCTGTCATAATTCCTCACAATAAAGCTGGTTTGCAAACTAGGAGTAATAGAAGCAATAAATCCACCAATAGCCCCAATACCGCCAGAACTACTGATAGCACTTTCTCCAAATAGATGGAAGTTCCTCCAATAATAATTTGCAAAAAGCCCATAATTCTGATTTTGAGTGCCACCAAACTCGAACTGATTGTATTTATTGGGTTGACGGAAAAAGGGTCTATCATAAATAGTATGAATATAATTCAAGCCAATATTTAAGTTTTCTCTCTTCGTATTAAACAATAGATTCCCTCCAAAATTTTGTGCTTCTATAGCATTTTTTCCTGCTAATTCTGATTCCGTTCTATGAAAGCCTGTTAGTCTGATGGAAGTAAAAAACTCTTCAGCACTTCTAGCTGAGTCCAAATCTACATTTCCATTAATGGGATTATAACTATAGAAAGTGGTTAAATCTAAATAATCATTTAACTCAATTGTGGTCGCTACTCCTCTGAAAAAATTGGTTTCCAAAACAGATGTATAAGGCAATATCCCCAAATTACTTCTTCTTGCAGTAGCAACAGTTTGACTCCCTTTCCCTATTGCGAAACCAGCTCCAAACAATAAGGATTGACCAAATTGTAATTGATAATCACCCAATACAATATTTTTCAACCTTCCTTGGTTTTCCAGTTGAGCATGAAAAGACCAATAATCCATCCCATACTGATCTCGAGTTGGATCCCACTTAAATTGCTCTCCTGCATCTTTCTCTGTAGTAAATCCTATACTAAAATCATCGGTATGTTTCACTCTGAATCGAGTATAAACTCTGTAGGGATCGCCCAAATATTGCCTTTCTCCTTCATCTGATGAAATATAACCGCGCTTCTGTTCTAATGTCCTGTCCGATCTTATCATCAAATAATTATTTTCTTCATTTAAGATTCTTTGCAATAAGGGGCGGTTATCTGCTTGTAATCCTGTTTCTCGAACTGAAACAAATGGGAGGATTTGATAAATAGTTTGAAGGTCAAATTCAGGAATAGCCTGCAATTCATAAATACTCAATAAGTCTCCATTCTTAGCTCTATGATCCAAGAAATTATTGATTTGAATATTGGACAGTAACAATAAGGATTGCAAATCTTGTCTGCTGGCATTATTTAAATTTATTGGAGATTGGTAAAGTTGAAATAAAGCTTCATATACATCCTCATAATTGGTGTTTTCATCCTGTACAGAGAAATTACTTTCAATAAAATCTTCCAAATCAAACTCTTGTTCTTGCGCATCAGAAAAATAAGGTATTGAAACCAAAAAAAATAAGGTTGAAAATATGAAAGCAAAATTTTTCATTTCCTCCTCAATTTATAATGCATAGAAAGACTGTGAGAAAAGCCCATTTCTGCATGATTACTTAGAGCATAATCCCATTGCAAGCTTAAATAACTGAAACCTAGTCCATAAAATGATTGAAATGAACCGCTATTAACACCCGTTCGCAAATAGAATTTATTTAGAAATCTATATTCGGCTCCAAGCTTCAACATGCTTGGTTTCACAATATCTTTCTCAATTTCAGCATTAAGCATGAAGTAATCTCGTGGGCGGTATGAGACCCCAAGCTTTAGCAAAGTTGGCACTCTTCGATCTTCACCTGTAAGTAAACTGGATTGGCTAATATTCAAAGCTTGAGCCCCTACAATCAATTGAGGAGTTATTGTGGCAATTCCACCAAAATCAATGGAATAAGTTCCTTTACTTCCAAAATCCTGAACTTGATATTGGAGATAATTTGCTCTTCCTCCTAATTTAATGATTCCAATCGCTGTAGCATAGCCAAAAGAAATTTTATGTTCATTATAAATATCATCTCCAAAGCGGAAAACATTTAAAGCGGCATATCCAAAAGGCAATTTCCCAGTTACACCAGCGGCCATAAAATCCATACCTGGCATTCCAAACCTATTTTCATAAGTAGCACCTACTTCTAAGCTTTCGGTAGTTGTTATCCCTGCTGTATTTTGAAAAGATGCCCAATAACCGTCAAGTGTGACTGAGGCATCCCCCATTCCAATAACCCTACTTGAAACCGGAGCGTAAATAGACTGAGCATGAATTTGAAATGCCGTAAACAGTAGGATGGGGAGGATTTGGTTGAATTTTTTCATGTACTTTATTAAATCATCAACTCTAAGTCATTAATTTAGCTTAGAGCCATAAAAATATGAAAGTGAAAAATTATAAAAAATATTGGATATGCGCAATTATATTAACATGCTTTAATTATCAAATTTCTGCCCAAATAGACTCTATATTTTACAATTCAGGTGAATTGAAAGCTTTCGGTGAACTAAAAAATGAGCTTAAACATGGTGAATGGAAATACTTTTATCCTAAAGGAAAATTAAATGCCACTCATCATTATAATGAAGGGAAATTTAACGGGAAGATCATTAAATATTTTCCTGACGGACAGATTTTAGCAGAGGAAAACTGGGTGAAAGATGAACTCCAAGGTGAATCCACCTATTATTTTGAAAACGGGCAGGTTGAAAAGCAAGGCAAATATTTAAATAGCAGTTATCATGGTGAATGGGAATTTTACTATGAAAATGGAAAGCTAAGGCAAATAGGAAATTATAATAAGGCTATTCCAAACGGACTTTGGATATATTATAATGAATCAGGTCAAATCGTGCAAAAAGGAAATTATAAAAACGGAAAAGAAGATGGAATTTGGCAATATTTCGATGATAAAGGACGAAAAACCTATGAAGGGCATTACACAAAGGGAGAGAAAACGGGTGATTGGTATTATTTCAACAGATTTGGCAAAAAGAAAAAGGTAGATAAATCAGAACTAGATTAAATCCCAGACTTCACATTAATAAAAAAGCCTGCTTCATTTAATGCATTAATAGAATATTCTAGCCTTAGCACCGCATCATAATATGTTACTATGTCTAATCCAGCACCATAGCTATAAATATATCTGTTTGATAAAATCGAATTGACTGTGGTGCGACTGCTTTCTGGCAAGTTGTTTTGGACATAACCTTGATCAAAAAACACTTTAAAATAAGCCGCAATTGGCACTTTTCTAAATTGCTTCAAAGGCATTAATCTTCCTAAATTGGCCTCAATTGAAAATATTCTTTTCTTCAACTCCATTTTATTCATTATATAATGTTGCCCTTGTATAACATATAGCTCATAACCTTTCAATAGATTATTTGCAAACCCCAATCCTTGCATATTATTGTAGGGTTGAAACCTAGGATAACTCGTATAGCCAGTAAGTGAAGAAGCTATATTGAAATTATGTTTTAAAGGTTTATAATAAGCTACTAAAGCCTCAGCAGATCCTTGATTTATATCATTAAAAATACCCAACCCAATTTTAGACAACCTTCCATCAATCAAAAATCCTTTCAAAGGATAATTATTTCTGTCTCTAAAATCTCTTCTGAAAATATAGGTTAAACCAAAATAATCTTGTTCTAAATCTCTATTTGACCCTAAATAATCTTCATTGAATTGTAATACTTCTTCAAGAATAGTCGTACGCGAATAAGTTAAGCGCAGAGTATGTGTGTTATAAAAAGACTCTCTATAATTAAAGAAAACATTACTAGTAAGTGTGTTTGAAATTATTTGTCTTTCATTATCATCTCCAAAAATACTATCAGCACTAATGAACAATCTTTTATTTTCAACATTAGTATAATCGATTTGGTCCAGTTCACTAAATGAAAAACTTAGTCCCATCCCGAAGGTTTGATCTTTATTAAGGTAGGGAATATTATATCCAAAGTAGAAGCGCCTTTTAAACCCAAATTGGGCCATTGCTGAAAGTCTTTCGTTCAGACCTCTCACATTAAATTGATCAAATTTAAATCCATATTCGAATCGATCAGTTGCAGCATTCTGATTAAAAAGCCAATCGCTAAAATTCCTGTCTGCTAATTTAAATATAACACTAGGCCAGATATACCACCTTTCCTCAACAAAGAAAATTACATTCACACTATTTTCAGAATTTTCCGCAAACTCAAGCTCAGCCTTTACACTATTGAATAAACCTGTATTGAAAATTTTATTTTCATCTAACTTAATCAGCTCCCGTAATTCCTTAAAAGTATAACTAACATTGGTTTGAAGATCGATCTCTCTAGTTATAATTCTCTTTTTAGTCTTTTTATTACCTTTAATTTCTATATTCTCTAGAAAAAGAATTCGATTTTGTAGACTATCTCCTGGACTATTGACAATTTCTAAATTTCCAGGATCAGTATCAACAGAAACTTGACCATTGGCATTTTGTAAACCAACCATCACAAATAGAAATATAATAACCCATCTTAAAGAAGTATTTATAAATTTCTTTTCATTAATTGTGTTATATGTAATAAGATTTCTGATATTCTGAATAATTTTAAATACTAAATAAACTGCTTTGAAAACATTATCTAAAGATAAAGTCGCAAAAACCATACGTAAAGTTGCCACTTGGCCTGTATTATTCTATCAGTATGGTATATCGCCTTTATTCCCATCCTCATGTCGATTCACGCCTACTTGTTCAGAATACACCAAACAGGCAATTTTAAAATACGGTTTAATAAAAGGTTCGAAATTATCAGCTAAACGGATTTCAAAATGTCATCCATGGGGTGGGTCGGGATATGATCCAGTACCTTAATTCCGTTTTTGAGCCCTAACCGATTGAATTACAAAATAAATTCCTGCCAATACTAGGGGAATACTGAGCCACTGCCCCATATTTAATGCCAGCCCCTCTTCAAAAGCAACCTGATTTTCTTTTATAAACTCTAAAAAGAATCTTGACCCAAAACCACCAATTAGAAATATACCAAAAAGTCTTCCATCTGCCAATCCACTTCTATTATTGTTCCACAAATAAAATAATAATACAAAAATTAGAAAATGTGAAATGGCCTCATATAATTGTGTTGCATGCCTTGGAACACCATTTCCATAAGTTGTTGCATATACAAAATCTCCCTTTTGGTTATATTCAAATTTAGCATTTTTCGAAAATACAACGTGCTGGCTAATATTTGAATCTTGTAATTTGCTTAACAATTTAGTTTCCGTAAACCTCTTTACATCCTCCATTTTGTTTTGATTGTTGTACGAAACAACTAATTTAACAGGATAATCAAACTCACGCTCTTCTGTTCCCTCAATCAAACTAGAAGATTTAACACTTTCAACCTCCACATCTTCTATGGCGGTAGTTAAATAGTTTAGTCTTAATTCAACTTCACGACCAAAAACAACTCCATAGGCTTTGTCAGTTGGCTCCCCTATAATTTCTGAATTCATGAAATTACCAGTCCGTATCAAAACAGCTGTAATCGCTACTACTATTACTATCCTGTCTAGAATCCATAAATAACTAATATCTTTATATTTTCTAGCAAATAAATAAAGCGCAATCAAGATTCCAATTGCCCCACCATGACTAGCCAATCCACCTTCCCAAACTTTAAAGATGTCCACTGGATTGCTTAGATATCGAACAGGCTCATAAAACAAAACATGACCTAACCTTGCACCAATAATTGTAGCAATTACCATATACAACGTAAGAATCTCAACTTGTCTCTCTTTTTTACCTTCTTTTTTGAAGATATGAAACATTATTTGTTGAGAAATGATAAAACCTAAGGCAAAAAGTAAACCATACCACCTTAATTCAGTAAATCCCAAATCCACAATATATGGTTTGGGTGACCACACTATATAGCTAAGCATATTCAATTTTCGTTTAGCACAAAATTAGGGTAAAAACAGTAATCTCAATGATTTATTCTGCTTTTTCCAATTCTTCAAGTTCTTCTTTAAAAGATGATGACAAGATTGGGAACCTACACCAGGTTTTAGGGTCTACATTATAGTCATCTAAATGAAAGGAAACGGCTATTCGTTCTCTTTTCCATTGGTTTCTAGACCACAGCTTAAAAAATTTCTGTATGGAAGGTTTAAGGATATTTATATTTCCATCCCATGAGATTTTTAATTCCTTATAAATCTCGACTGGGGAAAATCGTTCTCTAATAGCCAATTCTTCAATTTTTTGTAATAAAGGATATGGCATCAAATCCGTTTCATCAGATTGAGCTTTATTTTCTGGTCTCAATTCCGCTGTAGGTTGTAAGCTATTGACATAACTCAGAGATTTATATCCTAAGTTTTTTTCTGCCCATTTTAGCCATTGTATAATAAAAGGTTTACCTATTGCAGCAATAGGTGCAATACTGCCACTTGTATCACCATCCATTGTGGTATATCCAACACTTCCTTCGCTTCTATTGGAAGTGGTTAAGAGCAAAGCATTTTTGATATTGGCTAATATCCAAATAATTGGAGAACGTGCTCTTGCTTGAATATTTTGAAGTGCAATATCATCTTGTTCCCAGTTTAACTTCCTACCAATATTATCTGATATTTTCTGAGTGTATCCATTTACTTCATCATCTATATTCCAATGATAAAAAATAGCACCAATTTCATTTGCAAGCTTTTTTGCTGATTCGAAAGTTGTATAACCTGAGTTTTCTGTGCTTTGATAAGCAGTAGTAAAAATACGGTTTGCTATTATTTTACTTGCCTCTTCTTCAATTTTTAGTTCTTCATACCAGTCAGCTTTATGGATTTTTTTTAGAAATAATTCCAAACCTAATTCCTCAATGCCTAAGCGAATCATTTCAGCCACTAAAACAGCTGAAGTGGATGAATCCGCTCCCCCACTTAAAGAAAGCACAAATCCATTGCTATAGCTTTTTCTAAGGTAGTCGAATAATGCTAAACTAACTGCTTTCCTGAATTCTTGATTAGGATTTGATTTAAAAGGAGAAGCAATTTTCGCATGATCTTTCTGCGTATCCCAAATTCCCAATTGATAATTCCTAAAAGACAATAACTCATTTCTGAATTTCAGCTCACCATTTTTAGCAATCATCAATTCACCATCATAAATCATTCTTCCAGCTTCATTTCCGAGAAGATTAGCATAAATGTAAGTGCAATTGTATTTTTCAGAACTGCTCAACACTAAATCCTGTCTGCTTAAAGACTTGTCAATAGCGAAATGGCTGGCAGATGGATTCAATATTAAATTTACGCCCCTTTCACATAATCTATTCGCAGGACGGTCGTCCCTCCAAGCATCTTCACATATTTCAAAACCAATCGTATACTCTTCAAACTCGATTACATAATCTCCAATTGGAATTTCTTTCCCATTCAAACTTATATTAGCCTGCTTACCTACTTCCCAGGCTGTAAACCAACGGGGTTCATAATGAACACCATCTTGGGCTAAATTTTGTTTCGGAATTATGTATTGGATTTGCCCTCCAGAACAAAATGCTACACAATTGTACATTTTGTCTTCAAATTTTATGGGTAAACCTGCGGTAAAAGCAAGATTTGGTGCTGCAGGAAGTATCTTTTCGGTTAATGTCTTTAGCGCTTTTCTCCACATCCATTCACTTAAAAAGACATCTTCGCAGCCATAACCACAAATGCTTAATTCTGGGAAACACAATAATTTAACATCCTGCTGTTGAGCATCATTTAAAGCTTCTAAAATATTGTGAGTATTTCCATCCCAATCCATTGGGATTTGATTAAGCGTTGCACCTGCAATTTTCATAATACTTTTTTTAGAATACCTGTTTATGGCTACGAACTATATAAGCTTTAATTTTTGACATGCTTTAAAAGCAGCATTCTGTTCTGCTTTCTTTTTATTGAGACCAGCTCCCTTTGAGATTTTATTACCATTTACAATAATAACAGCCCTAAATTCTCTTTTCGTACCCTCTTGCTTTTGGTCTTCAACATCAAATCTTATAGATTTATTAACTTTCTGAGACCACTCAATAAGAATGCTTTTATAATTGGTATTGTTTTCAATTATCTCATCTAAATCGAAATGAGGTATAATTAATTTATTGATGATAAATCTTTGACAATATTTATAACCTCTATCAATATAAACAGCCCCAATGAAAGCTTCCATCATATCACCATAAATAGATTTAAAATGAAAGCGACTTTTGGAAAAATCAGATTCAAGCATTTGACTGATCCCGATTTTTTTTGCTAGAAGGCTTAAAGATTCACGATTAACTATCCTAGAACGTATTTCGGTGAGAAAACCTTCATCTTTAAAAGGATACTTTTTAAAAAGATAATCAGCTACGACTGCCCCAAGAATTGCATCCCCGAGATATTCAAGTCTTTCATTAGAGGCTCTAAACCCATTAGGAAGTATTTTAGCCACACTAGAATGTTGTGTAACTAATCGAAATAACTCTAAACGAAAAGGCTTGTAGCCAACAATAGATTTTATTGCAGCTACAAGCCTTTTGTCTTCTTGAGATAATTTTTTGAAGGAAGTAAAAAATCGCCTAATCAAAGTCGGAAATTAATCTAACTTTCTTAAAATGATCGAAGTATTGTGACCTCCAAAACCGAAGGTATTACTCAATACTGTTTTCACTTTCCTTTCTTGTGCTTTATTAAATGTGAAATTCAATTTTGGATCGAACTCATCATCATCCGTAAAATGGTTAATCGTAGGAGGAACCATTTGTTTTTCAAGAGCGAAAATACATGCTAAAGCTTCAATTGCACCAGCTGCACCTAATAAGTGGCCAGTCATTGATTTAGTTGAACTTATGTTAAGATTATAAGCATGTTCACCAAATACTTTTTTTATAGCTCTGGATTCACTTAAATCACCCAATGGAGTTGAAGTTCCATGTACGTTAATATAATCAATTTCAGTTGGATCGATTTCAGCATCCTCTATTGCATATTTCATCACATTAGTAGCTCCCAAACCTTCAGGGTGTGGTGCAGTCATGTGGTGAGCATCAGCAGACATTCCGCCACCGATAACCTCAGCGTAGATTTTGGCTCCACGAGCAACTGCATGCTCATATTCCTCCAAAATCAATGCTGCTCCTCCTTCACCTAATACAAATCCATCCCGTTCTTTATCAAATGGACGTGATGCTGTGCTAGGATCGTCATTTCTTTCAGACAAAGCCTTCATAGCATTAAATCCACCAATTCCTGACTCCGTTACAGAAGCTTCAGAACCACCAGAAATAAATACATCCGCTTTTCCTAAACGAATATAATTATAAGCATCGATTAAAGCATTTGTAGCAGATGCGCAAGCAGAAACCGTTACAAAGTTTGGTCCTCTAAAGCCATATTTAATGGAAATTAGCCCTGCGCAAATATCAGAAATCATCTTAGGGATGAAAAATGGATTAAAGCGAGGATTTCTATCGTTGGTAACGAAATTATCAACCTCTTCTTGAAAAGTTTTTATACCTCCAATACCTGAGCCCCAAATTACCCCTGCTCTATCTAAATCAATTTTAGATAAATCAAGCTTTGAATCCTGAATTGCTTGCTCAGCGGTAATCATACCATACTGAGTGAAAGGATCCATTTTTCTGGCTTCTTTACGATCGAGGTAATCCTCAGCCTGGAAGTTTTTTACTTCACAAGCGAATTGCGTTTTGAATTTGGACGCATCAAATTTAGTAATGGGACCGGCTCCGCTTGTACCCAAAGCTAGGTTCCCCCAATATTCTTCGACAGAATTTCCAATGGGCGTCAAAGCACCCAGTCCCGTTACAACTACCCTTTTTAAATTCATAAATGAATTTTGAGCTATTAAATTATTTTACGTTTTCTTCTAAGTAAGAAATGGCCTGTCCAACAGTACCAATATTTTCGGCTTGATCATCTGGAATAGAAATATTGAATTCCTTTTCAAACTCCATGATCAACTCCACTGTATCCAGTGAATCTGCTCCCAAATCATTGGTGAAGCTTGCTTCTGCAGTCACTTCTGACTCTTCTACACCTAGTTTGTCAATGATAATTGCCTTTACTTTCTGTGCTATTTCAGACATTATTTTAGAATTTTAGTTTTAAATACTCCGCAAAGAAATGTATTTCCCTCATTAATGTCAAACTATTTTTTTCCTTTCGTACAAGTATTTTAATTTCTGGGTAACTTTATTCCACAAGTTTTAGATTAAATTGAAATATTTATAACTTAAACCTATGAACAAACAACTTTGGCAAGATACATTTAGTGTAGACTTTCAATTATTAGCTATTTCCTCTTCTTTGACTGATTTTCAAATGGCATGGCACATAAATGAACATACTCATTTTTCATTAAAAAGAGCAAAAGACCATCTCATAGAATTGAAAAAAGGACACTTTCTTAATACATCTTGCTTTCAACATCAAACAGAAAACATTTCCATAAAATTACTGAAAAATAAATTAAATGAAAGTGAAGCTCCACAAGCTTTCCTGATTCCTGAAATGAAAAACATCGACTATTTCCTACTAATTCACGATGATACAGAAGAATTAGAAATACTTAATGTAAAAAGTACACTAAGTAAAATAAAAAATGTAATTTTGATTCAAATTTTGGATGCCAACCGATTAAAATCGGTTGTAAACTTAATGACATAAAAGAATTTATATAATGAAAAGAGAAAACATCAAATTCAACAAATCAAAAATTGTAGCAACCGTTGGCCCAGCTTCCAACACTAAAGAGATGTTACAAAAATTAGTGAAAGCAGGTGCCGATGTTTTTAGACTCAACTTCTCACATGGTGATCATAAAATCCATCAGCAAACACTTCAATATATTGAGGAGATTAATAAAGAATGGGGAACCAACATTAGTATACTGCAAGATTTGCAAGGCCCTAAAATTAGGTGCGGAGAAATAAAAGACGGAAGCGTTGAAATAAAAGAGGGGGATGAATTCATCATCTCTATCAAAGAAATGGTTGGCGATGCCAAAAAAGTCTCTACTACTTATCAGGGCTTACCTTCAGATGTTAAAAAAGGAGATACCATTTTGATAGATGATGGAAACATTCAATTAAAAGTGATTTCATCCGATAAAACGGAAGTTAAAACCAAAATAATTTATGGTGGAGAACTAAAGTCCAAGAAAGGAATCAACTTACCCAACACGAATGTTTCAGCTCCCAGCTTAACAGAGAAAGATTTAGAAGATTTAAAATTTGGACTTAAAAATGAGGTAGATTGGATAGCATTATCATTTGTAAGATCTGCTGCTGATGTTCTGGATTTGAAAAACAGAATTCGATATAACGGAAAAGAATGTAAAGTTGTGGCGAAAATTGAGAAGCCAGAAGCCTTAAAAGATATTGATAATATTATTGCCGCAACCGATGCAGTTATGGTAGCACGTGGTGATTTAGGAGTTGAAATCCCAATGGAAGATGTTCCATTAGCTCAAAAAATGATCATCAGAAAATGTAATGAAGCATGCAAACCGGTAATTGTTGCTACACAGATGATGGAAAGTATGATCGAAAACCCTCGTCCTACTAGAGCTGAAACCAATGATGTAGCCAATGCTATTTTAGATGGTGGTGATGCTGTAATGCTATCAGCAGAATCTGCAGCTGGACATTACCCAGTTGAATCTGTTATGAGTATGTCTAACACTATTGCTAGCATTGAAAAACATGATTCTATTTATTTTAAATATGGTCATGTGTCTCGAAATTCAGATACTTTTAATAGCGATAATCTGGTTCAAACTGCTTGTAAATTAGCTCAAGAAACAAATGCCAAAGCCATAGTTGGAATGACAAAATCAGGTTATACAGCTTATAGATTAGCTAGCCACAGACCAAAAGCTGGAATATTTATTTTCACTCCAAATCATGACTTATTGGAAACCATTAATTTAGTTTGGGGAGTTAGAGGCTATATTTATGAAAACTATGAAAGCACCGACCAAACTTTTGCTGACATTGAAAACACCTTAAAAAAGGATAATCATGTACAAAGTGGTGATATTATTATTTTAATGGCTAGTATGCCAATTAAAGATAAAAACCGAACCAATATGTTAAAAGTAACTGAGGTGAAATAAGATAATCTTAATCAAAAAAAATAGCCATTGATTTTAAGTTCAATGGCTATTTTTTTTGTTCTTAGCTTTTAAATTCTCTTTAGAATTAAATTATAAAAAGCTTACTTGAATTTATTTTTCAGGTTTTGAAAAGCATTTTTCAAACCATCCAATTGGTTTTCAGCTTTTGACTTCAATTCTTCTATATCCTCTTCATTCGCATTTTCCACTTTGTTAATGAAAGCCTTAGCTTCATCCATTTTAGATTCCAGATCTTTAGCTTCTTGACTTCCTTCCAGCTGACCTTCAGCATAGGCGCCTTTTGTCTCAGCTTTTAACTTATCGAAGTCTGCCTTCCATTCTTCTACTTGTGAAATTAACTTTTGCTTTAAAGCATCTCTAGTGTCCATAATGTGTTGTTTTAGTTTAAAAAGTATATAATATTTAACCCCTTAGGGTAAATATTGTTACAATTATTCATTATTTCGACTTTACATTGTTTGTCGTATCTTTCTTCTTTAAAGGAATTTCAACAAAAATTAGGGTACCTTCTTTTGATTCAATTGTCATTCTACCTGATAGACTTTCAGTTCTTTTATTCATATTGAATAGTCCAAAACTTCTATCAGAATTTAATTTTTCATCTACATCAAATCCTTTTCCATTATCCTCTATAGTGAGCTGTAAAATATTATCATGATTTGTAATCTGAACAAATACTTCAGTAGCCTCAGCATACTTAATGATATTATTTAGAGACTCTTGAGTAATCCTAAAGAGGTTGTATTCAATATTAAGATCTTCAATTCTTTGCTCCAAATTGGTGTAAAAATTAAATTCAGTATGGTCAATTGAGGCATTTAATTCACCAATCAATTCTTTTAAGGTTTCAACAAAACCAAAGTCTTCAACTGATTTTGGTATTAATTCATAAGCTATGCTTCTGGTCTCTTGCAATCCTTTTCGTAAAAATCTGACTCCACTCCGAAATTTCTTAAGTTCATTTTCAGAAATTTGAATAGAGTTTTCGTCCAGAGATTCAAAATTCATTAGCGCGATAGTAAGTGTTTGTTGCAAACCATCATGAATATCTCTCGCAATCTTACTTTTCTGTCTGTCTTCAGCCTCTATAACTGCCGACATTATTCTTTCTTCATGATTTACCCTGTCCGTAATGTCCTGACTCACCATCAAAAACCCGCTTTGTTTATTTTTAGAATGGAGAGGGCCAATTACAGTTGAAAACCATTGAAAATTCTCATAAAAATTAAAGGCTCGTGTAATAATATTATGACTTTTCTTGGTTCTGACCACCTTAGCCATCGCTTGAAAAAATTTCTTTATTTCATCTTCAGGTAAAAACTCTGAAATATTTTTTCCGAGACTATCTATTGTTATTGCTACATTGCCTTGATTAATTTCTAATATATTACCATCCAAATCAGTATGTATTATTTGAGCTGGCACATTATCCGAAATAATCTTTAGCTTTTCAGAAGTTTCCTGTAGTTCCTTATAATAAAAATCTTTCTCTCTTAGTGTTTTCACCATATGATAAGCACTATCAATATCGAATTTCAGTCTATCATAATTATCTGACTTTTCATGAAAGCGGTAAATATTAACTTTATTAATGGCCTGTATGATAACTTCCTGATTCACAACCCCTGTTAGTAAAATTCTAGCAACTTTTGGTTGAATATCTTTGATGGCCTGCAGAAACTCTATTCCATCCATCACAGGCATAATTTGATCGGTTAAGATTACATCAACCTCATTATTTTTGAGATAGTTTATCCCCTTATTAGGATCACTAAAGCCTAATATCTCATAATATTCTTCTAAATTAGCCTCTAGAATAGCTAGATTAATTTCATCATCATCAAGATAAAATACTTTAGGTTTTATATTTTTACTATCTTCCATAGTTTAATTTTTACAGTTGTATAAAGTTATTATTATATTTCGGAATGATAAAAGTTTTGTTAGTTGATGACCACCGTTTAATTCGAGACGGAATAAGGTTTTACTTAGAAAAAGAAGGGCATGAGATCACAATTGTTGGTGAGGCTAGTGATGGAAAGCAGGCTTTAATTTTTTTAGAGAAAAATCCTGATGAAGTAGATATCATGCTTACAGATATCAGCATGCCCGAAATGAACGGTGTTGAATTGGCAACTGAGGTGAATAAAAAATTTCAATCCGTCAAAATCATCGCACTTACAATGATTAAGGATAGTCAATATGTAAAGCAAATGCTTCAAGCAGGTGCATCGGGTTACCTTTTGAAAAACGCAAGAGAAAAAGAAATTGTAGATGCTGTGAAAGCGGTTTATAATGGAGAATCCTATTATGCGCAGGAAGCTACAAAAGCCATTATGGATTTCATGAGTAAGAAAAAGCAAGATTCTGACGTGGTAGCTATCTCTAAAAGAGAAAAGGAGGTTTTGAGATTAATTATTGATGAGTTAAGCAATCAAGAAATAGCAGATAAACTATTTATTAGTATAAGGACAGTAGAGGCCCATAAAAGAAATTTAATGGAGAAAACGGGTTCCAAAACACTTGCAGGATTAGTTAAATACGCCATCAACAACTTTTTATTTGAAGATTTATAAGCACTCTAAAAGGAAGGAAATGAAGTCTATATGAAAAAAGTTGTAAATACTCTTATTTATTCATTTCCATTTCAATTGATTCTCAACCATTTCAAAAAGAATCAATTACTGCTTTTGTGCTGGGTATTATTGTTTTCTGTCATCAATGGCGGTTTCGCAAAAGGATTAGGCATCCCTTATCTCTTTTTATCACCAGAATATTTGAATGAGGTCAGTTTTCACAGTTATTTCATTGTTGGACTTACACTAGGTGGGTTAATAGTTGCTTTTAACATTGCTTCCTATATTTTAGATGGCTATAGATTTCATTTTATTGGCGTTATTACTAAGCCGTTTTCAAAATTCTCATTAAATAATGTCATAATTCCATTGGCATTTCTTATCAACTACATCATACAAATCATTAATTATCAAATGGTTTATGAATTTATGGAATTTTGGAAAGCATTTTCTTTAGCTCTTTCATTACCATTGGGTGTATTTGTCTCTATTTTTATTTTACAACTTTACTTTTGGTTTACCAATAAGGATTTCCGTGAAGTTTTAGCAGAAAGAGTTGAAAAAAGAATTAAAAAACTGAAAATTGGTAGGATTGCAGCAGTAAAATATCATAAAGACCTTAAAAATAAACAAGCTGAAGTTGATGGTTATTTCGACCTTAAATTAAGGTGGATTAAAGTAAGCAAAAAAAGTAATAGAAAAGTATTTAGTGTTATAACAGGTATTTTTGATCAAAATCATTTGAATACTGTAATTGCGGAAATTTTTATTTTTGTAATAATCTTAATTTTAGGAGCATTTCGGGATTACCCCTATTTTCAAATCCCTGCTGCTGCAAGTGCTATTCTCTTTTTGAGCATAATTCTAATGGCTATTGGCGCTATTACCTTTTGGTTTCGATCATGGGCAATTACAGGTGCTATCGCCATCTTCTTTTTGATTAATTACTTAACTACCATCGATTTTTTGAGTAAAACGCACTATGCACATGGTTTAAATTATGAGACTGCTCCGGTATCTTATAATCAAAAAAACATTGATAAAACTACCAGCCCTAATGCGTTAAAACAAGATAAAGAAACGACTTTAGAGATCCTTAATAATTGGAGAGAACAATTTACAGAAAAACCAAAAATGGTTTTGCTCACAGCCAGCGGTGGCGGACAAAGAGCTGCTTATTGGACTATGAATGCTCTGCAAAATGCTGATAGCATAACAAATGGAAATCTATTTAAGCATACTGTAAGCATTTCTGGTGCCTCAGGTGGATTAATTGGTGCTGCGTATTTTAGGGAGTTGAAATACATGCAAAAGAAAGATCAGACGCTCAACATCCATAATCCAAAATACCTGGCCAATATTGGAAAAGAAGCTCTTAACCCTATTATATTCAGCCTTTTAACTAACGATATTTTTATTCGATACCAATCCTTTGACTATGGTGGATACAGCTATCCAAAAGATAGAGGATATGCTTTTGAACAAAAGCTCAATAAAAATTTAGAAGAGGTACTTAATAAGCGACTTATTGATTATAAAGAAGCTGAGTTGAAAGCTGAAATTCCAATGCTATTTTTAGCACCAACTAGCGTAAATGATGGCAGGAAACTTTACATAACGCCTAATAGCAGCAGCTATATGTCTAGCAAAAACATAAAAGATGACTCATTGAATACCTTGATGGACAATAGAAGTATTGATTTTCTTAGAATGTTTAAAAATCAAGATGCTGAAAATTTAAGCTTTTTAACTGCCTTAAGAATGAGTGCTTCTTTTCCTTATATCACGCCTAATGTAAATCTACCAAGCGAGCCAAGCTTAGAAATAATGGATGCAGGTTTGGCTGATAATTTTGGTGTGAGTGATGCCGTATTGTTTTTATATAATTTTAAAGATTGGATAGCAGAAAACACTTCAGGAGTAATCATTTTAACAATTCGTGATTCTAAAAAAGCAGCGATCATTGAGAAAAAGCAAAATTTATCCATACTTGAAAAACTATCCACTCCTATTAGCAATATCTATAATAATTGGTCGAATGTGCAGGACACAAGGAATGATTTGCTTATTGAATATGCCCATGAATGGTTTCAAGGAGATTTAAGCCATGCAATGCTCACCTACGATGCTGGTATTGCTTTTTCGGATGACAGCATAGATAAAATGAAACACATAGAAGAAAGAGCATCACTCAACTGGCGACTTACAGGAAGAGAAAAGTACAATATCAAAAAAGCAATCAATAGTAGTGGAAACCAAAAAACTTTGCAATGGCTTAATCAATCCTTAAACTCCAAAGATTGATTCATTTGTAACCTTGTTTTAGGTAAAGAATTAGGGTATTTCTCTTGAATAAACACCAGCATTTTCTCTCTCACCAAACATCTTAAGTCCCAAGAGGTAGGTGAATCTTTTGCTGACATCAATAATCTGACTTCCATTGATTTTTCAGTGCAATCGGTAATTTGCAATACTTGGTCCTTTTTATCCCAAAGATCTGTACTAGCCAAAATAGCTTCAAATTCTTTTCTTAGCACTTCAATTGGAATGGTGTAATCTGTATATAAAAACACCCTTCCTAAAATGTCTGCAGAATTTCTAGTCCAATTTTGATAGGTTTGCTCTGTAAAATACGTGATTGGTAATACTAATCTTCTACGATCCCAAATTCTCACTACCACATAAGTTAAATTAATTTCTTCTATCCAGCCCCATTCATTTTCCAAAAACACTGCATCTCCAATTTTGATAGGTTGAGTAAAAGCGATTTGAACTCCAGCTAATAAATTCCCAATTGTTTTTTGAGCTGCTAAACCAATAATAATACCCGCTACTCCTGCTGAAGTTAAAAAAGTAGCCCCATATTTCCTGACCCCATCAAATTGTAACAAAAACAAGCTTAATCCTATCATCACAATCAAAAAAACAATGATCTTCCTTATAAAGGTAACCTGAGTTAATACTTGTCTTTCTTTTATGTTATCCGCTCTATCAACTTTAAATTTAGTGTTTAAGACATCTTGCAAAAAATAAACTAATCTGATTGCAATGATGGTGAATGAAACAATAATTAGAGATTCGGAAATCAATAATAACCATTCTGTAAAACTGTTGCTTAATTCAAAACCAGGAATGAGATTATGCATTATTAGCATTGGGATAAAAAGAAAAATACTTCCACTAAAGCGTTTTTCAAGTAGCTTTATCAACCCTCTATCGTCTTTCTTATTAAGTACAAATAAGGTTGTAAAAAATGTATATCGAACTATAATTCCAATAACTATAGAAAGAAATGTAAATATTACTAATCGAACATAAGGTTGCTCTAAGCCAAGTGAATCAAAAAAATCAATCATTTATACTACCTAATTCGTTTTAATTTATTAATAAATTTTGCCCTAAGGTGAGATGGGATATTCAACATCAAAAATTATTCTATTACCCAATGAAGTAAAACTTGAAACTACTTGAAGATATATAAAAAATATCTTAATGGGCTATTTGGAAGGGATAGAAATAGAAAAAAGCCGAGTAACACCCGGCTTTTAATTTTATTTCAATTTGTCTTTTGTCTCTCGAATAATTTTTTCAAATCCTGCTGTTGATGAGAAAAAGGCATCGCTTAATTCTTGAGCTGCTATATCTCCAAAATTTTCAACTCTGGTATATTTTTCTTCTAACTCATTTTGGAGTTCTTCTAGCTTTTCAATATTCTTAGCAATTTCCTCTTTTCTATCAGCTTGAGAATTTCTAGCTTCAGCTTTCAAAAGTTCAAATTCAGTTTTTAATTTATTTATTTTCTCCGTTGAAGAGTTTTTGAATTCATCGTATTTTCCCATTAATTCCTTCGGTTTAAATTAAAAAATTATTCAAATGCAGGTATCCCTGTAATCTCTTTTCCTAATATCAACAAATGAATATCATGTGTACCTTCATACGTTATAACGGACTCTAGGTTTGCCATATGGCGCATCATAGGGTAGTCTCCCGTGATTCCCATACCGCCATGAATCTGTCTGGCCTCCCTTGCAATATTAAGCGCAACTTCCACTGCATTACGTTTTGCCAAGGAAATTTGAGGTGTACTTGCCTTGCCTTCATCCATCAATTGAGCCAGTCGATAATTCAATAATTGTGACTTGGTGATTTCTGTTAACATTTCAGATAACTTCTTCTGTGTTAACTGGAAAGACGCAATTGGCTTCCCGAATTGAATACGCTCTAAAGAATATCTTCTAGCAGAATCATAGCAATCCATTGCAGCGCCTATAGCTCCCCATGCAATACCAAATCTTGCTGAATCCAAGCATTTCATAGGTGCTCCCAATCCTGATTTTCCTTCTAATAAGTTTTCTTTAGGAACTTTCACATTATCAAAAACCAATTCTCCAGTTGTGCTTGCCCTTAATGACCATTTCCCATGAGTTTCAGGAGTTGTGAATCCTTCCATTCCTCTTTCTACTATCAAACCATGAATTCTTCCTGATTCATCTTTTGCCCATACTACAGCAACATCACATTTAGGAGAATTAGATATCCACATCTTAGCTCCATTCAAAAGGTAATGATCCCCTTTATCTTTGAAATTGGTGGTCATTCCGCTTGGATTAGAACCATGATCAGGTTCCGTTAATCCGAAACTTCCAAGCCATTCACCTGATGCTAATTTTGGTAAATATTTTTTACGTTGAGCTTCATTTCCAAAAGCATAAATTGGATACATCACCAAAGAACCTTGAACAGAAGCCGTAGAACGCATTCCTGAATCTCCTCTTTCAATTTCTTGCATAATGAGCCCATAAGAGATATAATCTAAACCTCCTCCTCCATATTCTTGCGGAATAGTAGGCCCAAAAGCACCTACATCACCAAATTTCTTTACGATTTCATAAGGAAAATGAGCATTTTGTGCCCACTCTTCTATATTCGGACTGATTTCCTTTTTTACAAAATCCCTTATCGATTGTCTGATTAGTTTATGCTCCTCTGTTAGTAATCCATCTAAAGCGTAAAAATCAGGTGACTCAAATTGGTCGGTTGATTGATTATTCATAAGTATTAGTCGTTTTTATTTTTTGTAGCTTTGTAAGCTCATTTGAATAGTGCAAATTTAAAAGTATTTTCAAGAAACCTTCAAAAAAGGTGAAAATTACAAGAGCCAATATTTTTTAGACTATGAATAAAGACCAAATCAATCAAAATCTGGAAAAACTTAATCTTAAGTACCAGTCAATGGGACAAGATTTATCTGCTTATCTGGATGGATTACTTATATCCAATTATACCACTTATTGGGATTACATTAATATTGACACTTTATTAACCTTACAAAAGCCCAAAACCGATTTTCCTGATGAAGAAATCTTCATTATGTATCATCAAATAACCGAGCTTTATTTCAAGATGTGCTTAAATGAAATGGAGCAAATTGCCAATAATGGACAAATTATTGGTGAAAATGGTGAAGATTTAGGATGGAATGAAAAACTAGATGTTAATTTTTTCATCAGCAGATTGGGCAGAATGAATCGATATTTTGAGACCTTAACTCAATCCTTCGATATCATGGTTCAAGGAATGGAAAAGGAACAATTTCAAAGATTTAGAATGGCACTATTACCTGCTAGTGGTTTTCAATCAGCTCAATATCGATTAATTGAATTTGCCTCCACTCCTTTGCTTCAATTAGTAAGAAAAGAAAAAAAAGAGGAATGTATAAATACTCCTTTAGAAGAACAATATGAGCATATTTATTGGAAACAAGGAGCTACAGAAATAGAAACTGGCCAAAAAACACTGACACTAGAGCAGTTTGAAAAAAAATATAAATATGAATTTATCAATTGGATAAAACGTTTTGAGCAAAAAAATATCTACCAGAAATATTTAGAACTTGATAAGGAATCTAAAAACAACAATGAATTAAAAGAAGCTTTAAGAAATTTTGACTTAAATGTGAATGTTTTTTGGCCTTTGGTTCATTACAAATCTGCAGTTAGATATTTACAAGAGAAAAACAAGGATGTTGCTGCTACTGGCGGCACAAACTGGCAACAATATTTGCCCCCAAGATTTCAAAAACGTATATTCTTTCCTGAATTATGGTCAGAGCAAGAAAAAGAAGAGTGGGGCAAAGGTTGGGTCGTAAAAGAAGTTTTTGGAGAATAATAAAATGAAATTCGTTTTTAGCATCATATTAATACTATTACCAACATTACTTTTTGCACAAAGCAAAGAAGTAAAAATCTATTATGATGATGAAAGAGAACATATGAAGGAGCGCTATTTTGTAAAAGATTTAGATCCTAGCGTTCTCTACGGAACCTATGAATCTTATTACATTTCAGGCGAACTTAAAAGTACAGGGCAATATATTGATAATGAAACATATGGCCAATGGAAATACTACTATGAGAGCGGTAAATTAAAAATGCAAGGTCAACTTAAAGAGAACTCTAACCACGGCCTATGGTCATATTATTTTGAGAATGGCGAACTTAGAATGGAAGGGAAAATTTACGATGGATTACGCCAAGGAAACTGGAAATATTTTTTCGAAACTGGGGTTCTTAAAAGTGAAGGAGAATATTTAAATGATTTAAAAAATGGTTTATGGACTTATTTTTCTGAAACCGGAGATTTAAAGGCAAAAGCAATTTACAGGAATGGTGATGGAGTATATAAAGAATTTTATCCGAATGGAAGCCTCAAGTCAGAAGGATTTATAAAAGATGAAAAAAGTGACAGTCTTTGGAGAAATTATTACCAATCAGGCAGCTTAAAGTCAAAAGGCCAATATTCGGAAGGTGCCAAAGAAGGAAAATGGGTCTATTATTATGAAGACGGAACTCTATCAGGTGAAGGAGAATATATTGATAATTTAAGCCATGGAAAATGGGTTTATTACCATCCCAATGGACAGGTAAGTGCTGAAGGCGCTGAAAGAGAAGGTAAAAAAGAAGGCTATTGGAAGCTCTATTTTGAGGATGGAGGTTTAAAAGGTGAAGGAGTGTATGATGCAGGTAGTGGAGAATATAAAGAATTCTACGAAAGCGGTAAATTGAAACTGAAAGGCACTGTTGTAGATAGTAAAAGTGAAGGAAATTGGGAATATTTTTATGAATCAGGTGAAAAGGAAGGAGAAGCTGAGTTTCAAAATGGTAAAGGAGAATATAAAGGATACTATCAGAATGGCGATATAAAAATGCAAGGTGTTATAGAAGATGGTGTAAAAGTAGGTACTTGGGAATTATATGATCATAACCAGAAGTTAGCAGGGTATTATAAACCTATTTATGAGGATTATGAACCTTTATTAAGAACTGCAAAAAACCGTAATAATCTTGCAGATGATAATTTACAATATAATAAGCCAGATTACCGATATAAATCTAAAAGTAGTTCATACTTCAAATCCAGAAATAATGATTTCCCTACTATCATCCTTCAAGCCAATCCTTTTACCATGCTTTTTGGTGATTTGCAAGTTGCAATGGAATACAACATCCAACAAAGAATAGGTTATGAACTTTTATACCACACCTTTAGAAACCCTTTCTTTGCAAATTCATTAAACCTAAGAGCTGGTGATAATTTTTTTGAAGGATTTGGATTTAGCTTGAGACAACGATTTTATCATAAAGACACAAAGTTTGGAATGCCATATTTTGGACACTCAGTGTCCTACACAAATGTAGATCGATTTAAATATTATGAAAATAATGCACAAACTGATGTAGTTTCTGCTGAAATGAATGCCCAGGGAATTCGTTATGGTCTATTAGTGGGCAGTCGGATTTTACAAAACCTAAATGACAATGGTTTTACTTTTGACATCAATTTAGGTATCAATTTTAATTATTATTTCTATGGAGAAGTGCAAAACGAAGGTGAAAGAGAAGCCATTTTTGATGATTTAATCAATCAACCATTTACAGTCCAACCGATAGTGGGGCTTTCTTTCGGTTATGTTTTTAAACTTAAAAATGTAAAAACTTTAAATCCATAGTTCTTATCCCAAATAAAAAATGATAGAAAAAGAAGTAGTTTTAAAGCCTGAAGAGGCTTTCAACGAAGAAGAGGTTTTGTCAGTCATACAAAAAAGACTGGGATTAAAATCTAATCAGAATTTTAGAATTGCTAAACGCTCCATTGATGCTCGCTCAAAGGAAGTTAAAGTGCGCATAAAAGTTGATATTTCGGACAATGAACCACTGCCTGAAAGGATAAATTATAAAATTGAAGACTTACCTAAGGTTCATAATGCCAGTCAATCAGCAGTTATTATTGGAGCAGGCCCAGCGGGATTATTTGCCGCTTTGCGACTGATAGAATTAGGTTGGAAACCCATTATTCTAGAAAGAGGTAAAGATGTTAGAGCAAGAAGAAGAGATTTAGCTGACATCAACAAAAAGCATATTGTCAATCCTGAAAGTAATTATTGTTTTGGAGAAGGTGGTGCTGGCACTTATTCAGATGGCAAACTTTACACTCGCTCAAAGAAAAGAGGGGATATCTATAGAATTTTGGAGATTTTGGTAGCCCATGGTGCCAAGGAAGACATTATGATTGATGCTCATCCTCACATTGGCACAAACAAATTACCTAAAATCATTCAAGATATCCGTGAAAATATCATTACCTATGGTGGAGAAGTGCATTTCGATACCAAAGTCACAGGCTTTCACGTTGAAAATAATGAGCTTAAATCTGTTTCAACAGCTGATGGATTAGAATTCAAATCCGATGCTTTTATTTTGGCAACTGGTCACTCCGCTAGAGATATATTTTATTTATTGCATGAAAACAAAATTCTGATTGAGGCTAAACCATTTGCTTTAGGCGTTAGAGTGGAACATCCACAAAAAATCATTGATAAAATTCAGTATAAATGTGAAGACAGAGGGCCTTATTTACCGGCCTCTTCTTATGCATTGGTGCATCAAACCTATTTCAAAGATAAACAAAGGGGCGTATTTTCTTTTTGTATGTGCCCTGGCGGTTTTATAGTACCTGCAGCTACGGAAAGTGGTGAAATTGTTGTAAATGGTATGAGTCCCTCAAGAAGAGATTCTCGTTTTGCCAATTCAGGAATAGTAGCTGCAATTGAACTGGAAGACATGCAGGAATTTGAGCAATTTGGGCCATTGCAAGGCTTGGAATTACAAAAATCTATAGAACAAAATGCATGTAAAATTGCGGGCAATACCCAAAGTGCTCCAGCTCAAAGATTGATTGATTTCACACAAGGCAAGTTAAGCAAAGATTTACCTGACACCTCCTATCAGCCCGGCCTACATTCTGCCAGAATGGATGAAGTATTACCTCCTTTCATTGTAGAAAGATTAAAAACGGCTTTTAAAGCTTTTGGAAAAAAAATGAAAGGCTATTTCACAAATGACGCCATCATTGTGGGGGTTGAAAGTAGAACCTCCTCCCCTGTTCGCATCCCTAGAGATAAAGAATCGTTACAGCATATTGAGACTAAAAGACTTTTTCCATGTGGAGAAGGCGCTGGTTATGCTGGTGGCATAGTTTCAGCTGCTATGGATGGCGAGCGTTGTGCAGAAAAAGTGGTTGAACTTTATAAAATCAAATCATGAGTAAAAAAACAGTAATTATAGGCGCTACTACCAATCCTTCAAGATACGCATATTTCGCTGCGGATAGATTAACCAATTCTGGACATGAAATTGTACCAGTAGGCATTAAAAAAGGAGAAGTTTTTGGTGAAGAAATTTTAGATATCAGAAAATCACCAAAAGTAGATAATGTGGATACCATTACACTTTATTTAGGTGCGAGACATCAACCTGAATATTATGATTATTTACTCAGTCTTAACCCCAAAAGAATCATTTTCAATCCTGGAACTGAAAATCCTGAATTGGTTAAATTAGCTAATGAAAAAGGCATAGAAACAGAAAATGCTTGTACTCTTGTAATGCTGGGAAGCGGGGTTTACTAATAAACAACTTAAACTTTCTGAGCAATAAACTCACTAGAATTCAAGACTTCTATTTCAGCGAAATAGAAGTCATTTTTATCTTCAGTCAATATTACATTACACCCAATTCTTTCAGCAGCATAATATTCAAACCCATCCTCCAATTCATGGATTTTTTTATTCGTTAATGCTTTTTCAACTCCATCTTGATCGACATCAGCAATTTTAATGTGTTGGCATAATAAAGTTATTTTCTCTTTTGCTTTAGCTTCACTCACTTTCTTGGATGCAAAGAAAAAAGCAATTGCTAAGCAAATGGGTGAAGTATAAAATTGAAAATTGGATTTCCCTGCTAAACTTAAGATTCTAGCACTGTGGTTAAATAGAGGGTATTCTTTATTGAGTACAGACACAATAATGTTGGCATCCAAAAAGACTTTCATTTTTTGGAAGATAAATATTCAGCTTTCATATCCTTTCTTTTTCGGGCTTTAGTGTGATATTCAGCCTTTCCTTCTGCCACTTGATTAACCCAATCAGCAACTGGTAATTCATCCAAAGATTTGTATTCCCCAGTAGTGATTTGCTTATAAAGGAACTCTGTAAGGCGAGATAAACTGATGTTGTTTTGCTCAGCAAACTGCTTAGCCTTGCCAATTATTTCTTCATTAAAAGATAAAGTTACTTTAGTGTCCATAATCCATTCAATTTTATACCACTAATATAAAATATTAATACGTATAAAAAATAGCAGTTGAAAATCTAGGAGAATTCCATCATGATAACCATCTATAAAGCCCCTTTAGTAGAAGGCAAATCATTCAAACGGCTTTCATCACGGCTAACTGCCATTTTAATAGCTCTTGCCCAACCTTTGAAAATGGCTTCAATTTTATGGTGTTCATTATCACCGCTTACCTGAATATCTAAATTACATTGAGCAGCATCAGAGAAAGATTTAAAAAAATGGAAGAACATTTCAGTTGGCATATCCCCAACCATTTCCCTTTTAAATTCTGCTTTCCAATTAATCCATGGTCTTCCGCCAAAATCTATTGCCACCTGAGCTAAAGCATCATCCATAGGCAAAAGAAAACCATAACGATAAATTCCTTTCTTATTACCTAAAGCTTGTTTAAAAGCCTCTCCTAAAGCCAAAGCAGTATCTTCAATGGTGTGGTGTTCATCCACTTCCAAATCACCATTGACTTGAATAGATAAATCTAAACCACCATGTTTGCCCAATTGGTCCAACATATGGTCAAAGAACTTCAATCCAGTAGAATTCTCTGCTTTTCCACTACCATCCAAATTTAAATCAATTTTGATATCTGTTTCATTAGTCTTACGAGAAATAGAAGCTATCCTAGCTGGCATAACTAAATATCGAGCAATCTCGCTCCAATCTTTGGATGTAAAAGTTGCTTCAGGCAATTCTTCACCTATAAAAATAGATTTCGCACCCAAATTTTGAGCTAATTGGACATCTGTTTTACGATCACCTATCACATAGCTATTGGCAAGATCATATTCATCGGAATAGTATTTTTTCAACATAGCAGTACCTGGCTTGCGTGTATCCTTTCCCTCGTTCTCAAAACTCCTATCAATATGTTGCTCTTCAAAAGTAATTCCTTCAATTTCCAATTGCTTCAACATTTTATTGTGAGCAGGCCAAAAAGTGTCTTCAGGGTATGAATCCGTTCCAAGTCCATCTTGATTGGTCACCATCACTAATTCATAATCTGAATTTTGAGCAATAAATTGTAGCGCACTGATAGCAAAAGGTAAGAATTCCAACTTTTCTAAAGAGTCAACTTGAAAATCGGTTGGCGGTTCTTGAATAATAGTTCCGTCTCTATCTATAAATAATACTTTTTTCTTCATTTGAATTTAATTGAGATTCCAAAATTAGGAAATAGAATTTGATTTGAAACAGATTAAAGAAAATCATGCGAGGATATAATTTGTAAGTGGTCTGAATTGTTTTGTTTATAGATAAATTTCAAAATTTTATCGAATTATTCATAATGAAAGATGGTAAGTAAGTTTTTTACTATATATTCAAGATTTGAAGAAAGAACAACAAATACTATATGCAAGTAAAACTTATCTCAGGGATATTTATAAGTACATTTTTACTATTTTTTTCACACTCAGTCTTAAGTCAGAAAGTCACGCTACACGAGGTTAATAAAGAATATCAAATTGGAAAATCTCTTCAAATAATTGTAGATGAAGAAAAAACGATCAGTTTTGATGAAATCAAGTCAGGAAAACATGATGATGAATTTAAGAAGAGTGAAGTTGATGTACCAAATTACGCCTATTTAGATGCTAATTTTTGGTTCAAAATAAATTTAGATGATCAGTCTTCCGCAGACAACCGATGGTATTTAGAAAGTTCTCGTACTCAAATCGATACCATTAAAGTTTACTTCCAAAATGAAAATGGTGATTTTACTGAATATGCATCAGGTGATTTATATCCTTATGATAGCAGAATAATCAAACATAAAGATTTTGTTTTCCCTATCCCCAAAACCAAAAATGGCAAACAAGTTATTTATATTTGGTGTAAAGGTAATTTTTCAAAGCAGTTTCCATTCACCATAATTGAAGAACGTACTTTTGCTGAAGCTTCTCATAAAACTGACCTCACAATGGGAATTTTATTTGGAGTTTTTATTGCCATGGTGATTTATAACTTATTGCTATTCTTCAGCCTTCGAAGTCTCACCTATTTATATTATGTCTTATATATGGGCAGTTTTCTGCTTGCTATGATGGCATTGACAGGCTATGGCTACGAAATGCTATTCAATTATTGGTTGCGTTTTGCCAATATCAGCAATATGTTCTTCATTGCCTTAACCGTACTTTTTGCCAGTCAATTTACTAGGAGGTTCTTGGCCGTTAAAAAATATTCAACGTTTTTTCATTATGCGCTTTTTGCGCCTGAAGTGTACAGCATCTTTTTAATTATTGTTAGCTTAACAGGAATATGGGTAGATGGATTTGTTCTATTTGCTAGCAAATCAGCTGCTTACTGTGGCATGATAGGTGTTATAGTTTTCCTTCCAACAGGTATTGGAATTTATAGAAAAGGTTCACGACCAGCTTACTTCTATTTAGTGGCTTGGACGGCTCTTTTTGTAGGAGTAATTATTTATGTCCTGAAAAACAATGCGATTCTACCTCAGAACACCTTTACTGATATGAGTATTATCATTGGAGCAGTTGCAGAAGCAATTTTATTATCATTAGGAATGGCTGATAGAATTAAAACACTTGAAAAGGAACAAAGAGCGGCAAGAGATAAAATGATTAGTACACTTCAAGAAAATGAAGACTTGATTAAAAATCAGAATCAGATTTTAGAGCAAAAAGTGGCTGAGCGTACTAGCGAGATTATGGAGAAGAATGTAGAAATTGAACAGCAACTCGAAGAAATTGCCGCTCAACGAGATATGTTATCCGCTACAAAAATGGAGTTAGAAAGACAAAATGATAATGTGACTTCCAGTATTAATTATGCACAACGTATTCAAAAAGCAATGCTCCCACAAGAAGACCGGATTCATCATGTTTTCAGAGAAAGCTTTATCATGTTCAGACCTAGAGATATTGTAAGTGGTGACTTCTATTGGTACACTGAAATTGAAGGCAAGAAAATATTCACTGTTGCAGATTGTACGGGTCATGGAGTTCCTGGAGCATTTATGAGTATGATTGGAATTAATTTATTAAATGAAATTATCAATGTGAGGAATGTAACTGATTCAGGAAATATTTTATATAAGTTGAATGAGGGCGTTCAAAAATCATTGAGCCAAGAATCTTCAAGCAATAAAGATGGAATGGACATGACTTTAATCGTTTTAGATGAGGAAAAGAAAACCATCCAATTCTCTGGAGCCAAAAATCCATTGATTTATGTGAAAAACGGAGAATTTAACATCATAAAAGGAAATAACAATCCAATTGGAGGGATTTCCAAAAATGGCAATAGGGATTACGATACACATACCATTTCCTATGAAAAAGATATGATGATCTATATGTTTTCTGATGGCTTCCAAGATCAATTTGGAGGACCAGATGACAGGAAATTTATGGTTAAAAGATTTAAGCAGATACTTCATGATATTGCAGAAAAGCCTACCGAAAAGCAGCTTACCATTCTTAATCAGGAATTGGATGATTGGATGAAAAACACCAGACAACTTGATGATATTTTAGTGGCAGGAATAAGGCTGTAAATTAACTATTAATTCATCCCACCAAAAAAAATGCCCATTCAAATTTGAGTTTGAATGGGCATTCTAATTAAAAAGTTCTTATGTCATAAATCAACTCACACGAACTTAGAAACTTCAGTACTTTAATCCATCAATTTCACACCAGAAGCAATGAATTTGTAATCCATTTTTGGTTCTTTAATTTGAGCAATTTCTTCATCAGATTTACCGCCATCTTCAGCAAAATGCTTTAAGGTTTCTACATCAGTTTCCTCTTTTTTAGCAACGCCACTCATTCTCACTGATTTTCCAGCCAAATCTTTAGGCATAAAAAATCCATAATCTTTGAAAGTAACTCGCATAGATTCACCATTTGGCAAATCAACTTTCATCCAGCAGCCTTTAGCTTGACAAACTTCAGTTACTTTGACTTCAACTACAGCAATCAAAGAATCTGAATTTTCCATTTCACTCACCAAATTTATTAATTTGATCTCTTCTTCAACATCAAAAGATTCGCCTAGAAACTCATCTTCCTTCTCCTCTTCATCTACTTCCGTTTTTTTAACCTCATCATTCTTTTCTGAACTTTCTTTTTGATTACATGCAGCAACCACTACTGCTAATACTACAAACGATAATAATATTTTTTTCATAAGATTTTAGATTTTGGATACGAAGGTAAATTTTATATCGTTAAGAAAAAAGAAGAATATAAATGCAACTTTTTAGGGTTTGGCATAATCATTGTAAAAGAGATTTATAAATAGGATAAAATGGAAAAAAGTAAAAACTTGAGCCAAAACTTCTTCCTAGCTATTGGGATTGTAGTCGGTATATTGATTTTCCTTTTGGGTTCACAACTCAATGCTAATTTAAGCCATGCTCAAAAGCAGGAGTTCAAAAATGAACAGTTGAAAGAACCGAATCCTATTGTAAAGAAATTTTTTAGTTAATTTAGTTTAGTGATTAGTTGGTTAATGATTAGAGGTGCCTTCGGGCACCTTTTTTTGTGCAAAATTCTTCAATCCTAAATCTTCATAATTATTGCTTTATCGGTTTTCAGATTGATCTTTTGTTACCGGCGCATAAAAAACCCCCTTTAAAATTAATTAAAGGGGTTTTTAGTCGGGGTGGCAGGATTGCAACTTTATAAAATTACCTACTGAACACCAATAACTTACAGCCTTCTTTTTTTTATATGCACACCTAATCGTACACTGCGTAATTGTTGTAGATTAGTTGTTTTGATCATCAAAACAAAGAGCCAAAAATAATTTTTATTTCCTTTTAATAGTATAAATATACAAAAAAAAGGGCAAATTTTATGAATAGAAGTAGTGGATTTCTGGACTAGAAGCCGCTGTTTGATTAAATATACAATTTTCTCTTAATCCTAAAATAGCTTTGCACTCTGATTCGAGAATAATGATTTTCCCATAGTTTTTTAGAGATAAGATTTTTCTTATATACATGCTAAGGAAACTGATTTCATATGCTCAGGTGCGGTCGTTCTTTATTGTATCAGATTATTGCCAGAGTAAGCAATTCACTAGCTTCTCTCATACAATCTACTTGATAGCAATTCAAATTCCCTTGCTTTATAATTCCATTCACTCGTTCTGCAATGGTATACTCTAGTGGATTATTGTTTTCATTCATACTAATTTTGAATCCTTAATCCTGTAATAAGTTTACTGAGTTGTAACTGCAGTTTTTCTGTTTAATATTTTCATGGATAGTGATTAATATAAATCGAAATGATATATAGTACAAGTTGCTTGTTTTTTGGGAGATATTATTTTTAGAATACTGCAAGCCTATGACTGTGATGGGTGGGGAAGAGAACGCATCGGCCTTTTCTGCTCCTAATAGCTACTATTCATGTGCAAGTTATTGTTTTTGGTCTACTTTCTTTAGGGCAGCTACTGGCCTTACTTCTATAAAGTATCAGTACTTGATTCGATTAATAGAGGCAAATTTAACACTAATATTTAATCTAAGAGGTAATGGAATTTATTGGCTCACAAATAATTAAAATGTCTTCATTCTTTTCAAGATATTGATTTACTTGCGCCTTAATTTAATCCATTCATAAATGAAAAAGTGCCTTTTTTTGTCTTTTGTATTTTTGATATTATTACAGACAATCGCTAAACCTCAAGCTATTGATGAAAATTTTAAGCCCATAATAGGAGGTGCGGTTTATGTTAGAGATGCAGCTCTTCAATCAGATGATAAATTACTAATTTCTGGGAATTTTTTGCTTGCTGGTGAAACGCTAGTAAAAAAATTTATTAGATTAAATGCTGATGGAAGTGTGGACGAAACATTTAATTTGGATGAAGGATTTGATGGTCAGGTTTTTAAGTTTGCTGTTCGATCTGATGGCAAAATACTTGTATTTGTTAGATATAGCGATAGTTTTCAAACTGATCTGATACTATTGAATGGTGATGGCTCCATTGACCAGAATTCTAATTTTGGTCAACAAGGTTATTTAAATGTAGGTGATTTACTTTTTGATGGTGATAATCGACTGTACGTTGCAAATTATAGTGAAATAATTAGGTTTAATAGTGATGGTTCCGTTGATGACTCTTTTTCTATTAAGTGCTCTAATAGGATTAGAAAGATTGACCTTACACCAGATGATAAATTGCTGGTTTCAGGAGAATTTAGCACTATTAATGGCATAGCTAAAAATGACATGGCACGTTTTGCCCTCGATGGAAGTATAGACAATACTTTTGATATTGGTGAAGGTGCAGATACCAATATATCTAATTTCGAAATACTACCCTCTGGAAAGTATTTGATCACAGGAAGGTTTAGTTCTGTCTCAGGTATTCCGTATAATCAGCTTGCTAGACTTAATAATGATGGTACTGTTGACAATACTTTCAATAGCAATGCAGGTTTTAACTCAGGAAATTTCATTGAAGACTTAGTGGTGGATGGCTCAGGTAGAATAGTGCTTGGGGGTAATTTTCAATATCCTAGGACTAGAATTGTTAGGCTTCTGGAAGATGGGACCGTTGATAATTCATTTGATGTAGGATCAGGATTTAAGTCTGAACGTACGACTGCATCATTACCTAAGGTTTTCGTAAAAAGCGATGGAAAAATTATTGCAGTAGGTAATTTCACGAATTTTAATGGAAGCCAGAGATTAGGTGTTGCTACCTTATTGACAGATGGCAGTCTTGATGTAGCTTATAATGCGATGCTTGCTGCAACCCCTTTGGTAGATGTTAATGCTATACAGACTGATGGTAAGGTGTTGATTGGTGGAAGTTTCTTTAGAGTAGGCAGTACTGAGCGGGTTAACTTGGCACGTTTAAATACCGATGGTACAATTGACGAAAGCTTTGATGCTGGTAAAGGCCCTAACCAGCGAGTACATTCGATGGCCATTCAAGCTGATGGTAAGATATTACTCGGGGGAGAGTTCAGCGAAGTTAATGGTTCTATTGAGAGGGGGCTAGTACGTCTCAATAGCAATGGGCAAATTGATCCCTCTTTTTCAACCCACTTGTCACGAGTTTATTCATCAGATGGTGTTTTTAAATTTCATATTCAGGCAGATGGTAAAATTATTATTGGCGGTGGCTTCAGATCGATTAACGGAACAGACAGAAATCATTTTGCTCGTTTGAATCCAGACGGTTCTTTAGATGCTTCATTCAATGCGAATGACGACATTCCTGGCAGAGTGCGTGCTATGAAAGTTTTGCCCAATGGTAATATTCTAGTTGCTGGATACAACCCGAACAATCCAGGATTTATTAGCATGCGTGACAGTGATGGAAATTCGCTAACTTCTTTTACAGCACCTAATATGGATTTACCTGGAATTTCCGCCATTGAAATTCAGCCAGATGGAAAGATAGTTGTTGGCGGGGCTTCAGCAAATGGTAGTGGTCTATTGGTTGGTTCCAATTTATTTCGCTTAAATCAAGATGGATCCTTAGATAATACATTTGAAAAAAGAAGTGGTCTCGGTAAAATATCAGAAATTGCTGCACTTCCAGGTGGAGATTTATTAATTGGGGATCATTATGAGGGTGGATTATTTCGATATAGTAAAGATGGTGTGTTAGATGCCGATTTTCACTGGTCAATTAATGGGAGCATAATTAGTATATCTGACTATAACGAAAGTTTTATCCTGAGTGGTGCCTTTACTAAAATTGGTGAAAGTACTTCAGTCTATAGCATAGCTAAATTAAATTCTACTTTGGTTAATGCACCTTCTGAATTAACTATTGCTGAAGAATCTCCCATCCTTAGCTGGAAAGATAATGCTACTGATGAAACTGGCGTTAATGTTTATCGAAGCACGGAGGGAAACACTGTATTTACTCAAGTAGCTTCGCTTGGAGCAAATGAAACTTCTTTTGAGGATACTGATTTTCAAAGTGGTGTGCAATATTATTATAAAGTAAGAGCGGTGAGAAATGGGGAAAAATCTTCCTTTTCTATCACTGAAGCTTTTCCAACCATTGAAGTTCCGAAAGTTGAAGGTTTGAAATTTAACCAAGTAAGTTCAAATTCCATAGAGTTAAAATGGTCCTACATAAATGATAATTCGGATTATACCAAAATTGTAAGAACCGAAGATGGATTGGCTGATGTGACTACATATCTGAAGAATTACCCGAGCACATTTAAAAGTACAGGTTTAGAACCAGGCACTGAATATACCTTTACGCTCACCAAGCAAAATAAATTCGGGGTTTCTGAGCCAGTAAGTATAACGGTGAGTACACTTTCACAAGGCTTAAAGCGCACAGAAGCAATTTCCTTTGTTTTAGGAGGAGAAGCCTATATAGGTTTGGGACGAAATGAAACAGGGCTTCTTCAGGATTTCTTGAAAATGGATATCTCCGATAATTCGACCTTGCCAGTGAGCCCTTTACCCGGGCCAGCGAGGAAAAATGCTATTGCTTTTGTCCTAAATCAAAAAGCGTATGTAGGATTAGGTGAAGATGCATTTGGGAACTACCTGAAAGATATGTATCAATATAATCCAATGGATAATAGCTGGACTGAATTAAATGAATTTGCTGGTGCAGCGCGGACTAGCCCAGTCTCTTTTGTAATTGATGGCAAAGCTTATGTTGGTACAGGTTATGACGGTACTAATGCTTTAGCCGATTTTTATCAATATGATGTTGCAACAGACTCTTGGACAGCAACTGCTGCTTTTTCCGGTGAAAAGAGAAGAGAGGCAGTAGCATTTGTGATTAATGGCAAAGCATATGTTGCAGGAGGTTTTTATGTGGACGGTACAACTTTTCAGTTAAGTGATGCACAAGAATTTGATCCTAATACTGAAAGCTGGAAGGAAGTGGTGTCAGCTGATATTAACTTAGGGAGAAATAATGCAACTGCCTTTGTTTACGGAAATGATGCCTATCTGACTTACGGTAGCAAAAACAATATCACTAAATTTAACCCTACAGATTTTTCTACTTCTGACTTAGGTGATTATCTAAGTATAGATGATGGAGGATTAGGCCCAGCTAGAGCCGATGCACAAAGCTTTACAGTGAATGGCAGTCCTTATTTTACCGGAGGTACATCAGGAACGACTACGGAAGTTTTTTATGGCGATTTTTATAATCTTTCTATTTTAAATAATGCACCCAGCAGTATTTCATTATCGCAAAATACACTCGCAGAAAATACGGTCGGGAATGAGCAGATAGGAAAACTGCTAGCTATTGATGCTGATCCTAACGACACACATACTTTTAAATTAGTATCAGGTGATGGGGTAAATGATCAACACAATAATTTATTTGCCATTAGTGAAGGTGAATTAACCTACATAAGTGCAGAAGCAATAAATTATGAAGCATTAAAATCATTAAAATTATTCGTTGAAGCAACAGATAATAAAGGAGCTAGCTATAAACAGGCAATAGTAGTTAATGTACTGGATAGAAATGATAAACCTATTATTTCAGCAGCCTCTACGGTATTCAGTACGGAAGAAAACAAAAGCTATCGCTCTATCATTGGAACAATTGCTGCTTCAGATGAAGATGGAGATAACCTTTCCTTTTCTGTAATAAATGACAATGAGCCAGCCATTTCTATTGACTTCCGTGGTGAAATAAAAATAATTAGACCCTCTCTATTAGATTTTGAAACTAATAGTACCTTAGTGTATGACATAGTAGCACATGACGGTTTTGATAGTAGTGAAGAGACCCAAATTACCATAAACCTAATAGATGTAAATGAACGTCCTAGCATTTCAGTTGCTTCCAGTAATTTAAATTCAAGAGAATATCCAGCTGAGGGCACATTGGTAACTGCTTTGACCGGTACAGATCAGGATGGAGATGAAATAACCTACTCCATTAGTAGCGGAAATACAGCGGAGGCATTTATGATTGTGGGGAATGAGTTAAGGGTGAACGATTCCACAGTCTTTAACCATTCCGTAAATCCAGATTTTTCATTAACAATAAGTGGCAGTGATGGTGAATTAACCCATGAAATAGAGGTTTTTGTGCAGGTTTTACCTAACAATGTTCCTACAAGTATTGAATTATCTCCCAACGTTTTATCAGAAAATGTTAGTGGTTCTGTTTTTATTGGTTTATTAAGTGCTACTGATCCAGATCAAAATGAAACTCACAATTTTCAATTTGTAGATGGAGATGGGGTGAATGATGAACATAATCACCTATTTGAAATTGATGATGACAACTTGAACTATGCAGGGACATCAGCGGTGAATTTTGAAGAAAATCAAGTCTTAAACCTATTGATTGAAGTGGAAGATGGTAGTAGAGGAGTTTATAGGCAATCTATAGCGGTTGATGTTTTAGATCAAAATGACATACCGGAAATTATCATGGATGACCCTGTTTTTTCTATTGAGGAAAATCAAGCAGCGGGGACTCTTATTGGTGAAATTGTTGCTATAGATGAAGATGGAGACCAACTAAGTTATGCTATTATAGAAGGAAATAAGGACGTTTTTTCCATTGATGAAAATGGCAATCTTCTGATAGCTGATCCTGCCGCCTTTAATTTTGAACAAAATGAGACTTTTGCATTAAAAGTAGTTGCTCAGGATGCTAACTCAAGTAGTTCAGCCATTGAATTAACAGTAAATGTGATAGATGTGAACGAATTACCACAATTAAGCTTAGTGAACGAAAGTCCAAAAGTGCCTGAAAATGCTCCGAATGGGACTATAGTAGCCGTTCTAAATGCCTCAGATGAGGATGGAGATGTCTTGAGATTTTCTATTACTGATGATTCGGAGATTTTTAGCATCAGTGAAAATGCTGAAATCGTTGTAAGCAATAAGGATTTATTAGATTTTGAAACACAGTCAAGCCATATCTTAGGGGTAAAAGTAACAGACGGAAAAGGAGGAGTTGATGAGATGGAGGTAACGGTAATGGTAGAAGATGTAAATGAACCATTAACTATAGCAGTTTCAACTGATAAACTCACTATTGAAGAGAATGAATCAGCAGGTAGTTTATTAGCCACATTTACAGGGGTGGATGAAGATGGAGATGATATATCCTTTGAAATAATAAGTGGTAATGAAAACGAGGCTTTTAAAATTGACGCAAATGATTTATTAGTCAATAATTTATCAGGTCTTAACTTAACTGCGCCCTTAATAATGGAACTCGTTGTAAGTGGTACAGATGGAGAGTTTACAGATGAATTAACGGTCGTAATAACTATTAATAATTTGGTAGATTCCGATCCAGTCACCGCTAGTCAAAGGAAGTTTACTACTACTAAACCTTATCCAAATCCTGTGGTCGATCAAATTGTTTATATGCATCTTGCTGTAGAAGGGATAGATGATGTCAAGGCTTATGATTATGCTGGTAAGCAATACTTAATTGGTTGGGAAATACAGCAGCAAACACTTAAGATAAACTGTAGAGATTTGCCAGAAGGTTTTTATACTATTTTGTTACAGCGCAATGGAGCTGTAGAACCATATACTGTTTATAAGAAAAATTAATAGGTTAGAGCTAAAGAAGCTGATAAAAGAATCTAATTGAAATGACTTTACAGAATTACAGAAATTTATGCTTAAAGATATTTACTCCCAAGATTCTGGGATTTATCTAAAGGCTTAGGAAAAAGCTGAAAAAAATAATTGAACATAAAAAGTCAGTAGAATAAATTCTACTGACTTTGTCCGGATGGGAGATTACTCATATCCATAAGGTATACCCCATTCTCCTCGTGAACCTACGCTATGACTCGGTTTCGATCCAATGGTTCTCATCCTGTGGAATCTAATTTGTTAAATGAGCTTAAATAAAAAAAGCTCTCCATATTTCTATGAAGAGCTTTATAAGTCGGGGTGGCAGGATTGCAACTCCAACTATTTAAGCCCTTATTGCCAGTTAGTTACGTGTAATCAAATTTTGGTGTTCACCGAATTGTTCACCACTAATATGATTCCATTTGTTTTCCTTTGTGTCAGTATTTCAGGTATTAATAGTATCAAAGACCCTTTCTTTGATTTAATAAATATACACAAAAAAGGGCAAATTTTATTAATAAAAGATGGGAAATTTCTGGATTAGAACCTAAAAATTTGGCTTAATCTGTGAGGTATTCTTGGACTGTTTCAGCATCAATTCCGGTGTAATCTGAGAACTCGGAAACGGTAATGAGTTGATGCTTCTCTTTTCCTTTTTGCTCTCTTATTCGTTCTAATATTCGCCTTCCGGTGCGTACGCTCTTGCCTGTTATTCGCTGAATGTCCTTAGGGTATATGACGGTTCTTTTCAATATCATCTCTCCATACTTTACTGATACTTTATCTATACTTTATCCTTGGCTTTGATATACTCTAATATAGCTAATTTTTATAAAGCTTGATTGTCATATTTTGCCAATGCAGTCAACACAACCTTTAACGGAAAGGAGTTTTTGACAAATGCTGATTTGAGGAATACTTTGGATGCTCATCAAATATATTTTTTCAATTATGGCAAGACAAAAAGGAATTATCAAACTGAAAGGCTCAATCGGAGATTTGTCTTTTTACAAAACGAAGGACGGCTACTTGGCCAGAGAGAAAGGAGGCGTTGACAAAGAACGCATCAAGAATGATCCTGCTTTCCAAAGAACCAGAGAAAATGGCGCTGAATTCGGGAGAGCTGGAAAAGCAGGAAGGCTTTTGAGGACTTCGGTTCGCCCGTTGCTTTTGAAAGCTGCTGATGGCCGAGTGGCCAGTTGAATGACCCGTGAAATGGTGAAAGTCGTGAAAAGCGATTCTACCAATGACAGAGGGGAAAGAATGGTTACTGAAGGTGATATCATGTTGCTGAAGGGCTTTGAGTTCAATCAAAGTGGAAAGCTAAATGCGACCATGTATGCACCTTATACGGCTGCCATTGATCGTGCAACTGGTGAAGCAACAGTGGAGATTCCTAGCTTTATTCCGCAGAATACATTTGCGGCTCCTGCTGGTGCAAGTCACATGCGCTTGGTGACAGCTGCAAGTAAAGTGGATTTTGAAGGGGAATCTTTCGACTTGGACACTGATGAAAGCAGTGAGATTTTTATTGGCCCACAATCTGAGACAGCTATCACGTTGACTGCTACGGTTCCTACAGCAGGCGACCAGCCTATCTTTTTACTTTTCGGGGTGGAATTCCTGCAGGAAGTGAACGGTACTATGTACCCGCTTAAAAACGGTGCATTTAATGCCCTGGCATTGGTTGAGGTTGATGAATCTGTCTGATTTTGACTAATTAGAATATGGACTTTGAACTTATTCGAAATTATAAGTCGAGTGGAACCAATGGTAGTTTGAGGTATGGCGGAGAAAAAATCTGCCATACCATTGAACTTCCCTGGAAGGAAAATCAGCCTTTTGTCAGTTGTATTCCTGAAGGGAGATACCTTTTGGAGAAAAGGATTACCCATGAAAGGGGATTTCACCTGATATTGAAAAGCGTTCCTGGAAGGAGTTGGATTTTAATCCATCCTGCGAACGATGCCCGGACAGAACTGGAAGGCTGCATTGCACCAGTCTCGGAGCTAACAGGAATTGGAAAAGGAATCCGATCGACTGAAGCCATGGACAGGCTTTTGGAAGTCTTTGAAGAGGCTCAAGAAAACCAGAATCAAATTTACATCACTATTAAAGAGAAATCAGCTATGAATATATTAGAAAGGGTAAAAAAGCCCACTCCAAAGTTATTTAGAAAATTGCGGACAGTCGGTTTGGTATTGGCAGCTGCAGGCGGTGCTATTTTGGGAGCGCCCATTACTTTGCCAGCTGGCTTGATTACAGTTGCAGGATATCTGACGGTTGGTGCCAGTGTCCTGGCTGCAGTCAGTCAGGTGACGGTGGATAATGAGGTCAAAATTCCTCCACTTCCAGAGGTCAAAAACAAGGGAGATGCAAATCCACGGTAAGGTAGGCACAGCTGGTGGAACACTGCTCACTGTGCTGGTCAACCTGCAAACTGCTGATATCGTCAAGACTTGCATTTTGGCAGCTGTTGGAGCATTAATTAGTTTTTGTATGTCCTTGGCCATGAAATGGGTGGTCAAGAAAATCAAGAAGAAAGGCCGTAGTTTATAGCTACGGTTTTTTTTTGTTAATTAAATAAGTGATTTTGAAAAACTGACGATAGGTGTTTGGCATTAATATGTATTCGAAGGTAATCTGCTCGGCTTTCTATGAAATGCAAAATAACAATCTAGTGCAAATCATTATAAAAATAATTACTTACTGTTGGAAAATAGAAAAAATTCATTCTCATTTGTAATTCAATCAATTAACCTAAACAAAATGTCATTGTCAAACACCCACCTAGAGGTATATCTTCATTTTATTTTAAGGTTAGTTGAAAAGTATGAATTTTAACCTTAAAAAAACCATGAAGAACACAATCAGTATTTTATGCACGGGATTACTTATAATACTTTTGTATAGTTGTCAAGAAGATGAGATTTTTGAAGATTTGGAAAAGGAATCTACGAACATCAAAGTAGATCAACTAGGAGAAAAGCTTGAAAACCCCTTCTCTGTTGTCAATATGCGTAAGGCTTTGGACAGCCTTAAAGTAAAAAACGAACAATATAGAGATAAAGATTTTGAAGTAGAAACCACTCATTTATATCTCAGGTTTAAACCGAAGGATGAGCAAGAACTTAATATATTGGAAGCAGATAGCACTTTAGTGTTGTATTCCTTCCCGTTAGACCGTGAAATACCGGAAAGCTTGACTTCCTACCACGATTCCAGTATTCCTAAAAATAAGCCAACTTTTCAATATTGTGCGGTGCCTGTTACTTATGATTTCCCTCATGATATCAAAGTAAAAATACTAGAGGAATTATACTTGCCAGAAGAAGATCAAAGAACTGCGGCACGTTCCTCGGGCAATCTATTGTATGATTTGGAAAAGGAAGCATTTGCAATTACAGGCAATGAATTTGACAAGGTAAAATCCGGTAAAAATAATACAGCAGCTAGAAATGCAAGTTTTACACCCTCTGGACGCATACGTGTTTGGGATGACGTGATTGGTTCAACAACAACTACTACACGAACTTTTTCTCACTGGGAATACTACGATTGCGGGGATGGGGACATACCTTTAGCTATTGGGTCAGTAGATACTGACTTAGAAGAATCAAGAGGTTTTGGCAGCATGGTCAAACCAATTGAGCCGATTGAACTGCCAGGAGAATGCAAAAGAGCTGTGTACACTTATCATAGTACAAATACTCCCGGCTCCTATATTCCAATTGAAGGAGTAAAGGTCAGAGCCAGAAGATGGTTTACCACGAAATCAGATCTTACAGACAGTAATGGTGACTTTAATATAACCCACTCATTCGGTGGAGATGTCAATTACCTTATTGTTTGGGAACATGCCTTTTGGGATATACGAGATGGTAATTTAACGCAAGCTTATTACAATGGTCCACAGAAGAGTAATCCCTGGAATCTAAATATCGGAGGGGGCAAATCATTAAGGTTTGCCACAATTCACAGGGCTTGTCATCGTTATACTTTCGAGGATGTTGACAACTTGAGTAGGCCAATTTTGGGAGGAGGATCCAAATTAAAAATAAATTATAATGATGGTGAGGGTACTGGTGTAAATTGGGGAGTTGAATGGCAAAATGTTGATTTTGGTACAGGTTTACTACCGAATATTAAGATTTGGAGAAGTAGTGAAAATTTAGAAAGAGATTGGTTTACAAATGAAATATTTTCAACCACTATTCACGAATTAGCGCATACAACTCATATACAAGAAATGAATTGGGGAACTATTGATTATGGTCAGGTAAGACCAATTCTATATGAAAGTTGGGCAGATGCTGTAGAATGGTATTTGACACGAAAAGAATATATTGAGAGAGGTGAGGCTGACTATGATGATCCAACAGTTCGAGGTTTCAGAAATGCATTGGCTGACAACAAACAATGGTGGAATTTTAATGATAGTCACGAGTACACACCAATTTTTATTGACTTAATTGATGACTATAATCAAGCGACCCAGTTTGAACCAACTCTTCCAGTTGACAATAGTAAACCTAACGAAAATATAACTGGTTATTGGATGCAAACAATTGAAGATGTAGTTCTGAAAGATGCTTACGGTTTAACAAGCTTGAGAAGTGAGCTCAAAAGAACATAAACCTAGTGGAGTTACAGATGCTCAGATTGATAATTACATGGCTTTTTATTTTAATAATTTATAGGATGAAAAACTTAAGCATACTTTTACTATGCATATTATTTATAGGGTGCGATTCTGATTTAGAGTATAGTGGCTTGACCAACTTTATTTACAGAAATTCTTCGAGTCATAAAGTTACGCTTGAAGCGTATTATGAAGGAGAATTAAATGAATCTTTCACATTGGAGAAGGGCCAAGAGAAAATGTTTCAAGATGGTCTAAGAGAAGGTGAAAATAATCCAGCATACGATAGAACCCGCTACCTTATCGATGATTCTGTGGTTACCATATTTGATGATACGCTGTCAATTTCATATGATAAAGGAAGACTAGACGGCAATCCTATGCGTATTGAAAACTATAAACTTGTAGAAACCGAAACAGAGCCGTACGTTTATTTATTTGAATTTACTAATGAAGATTATCAGCGTGCTTTGGAAAGAGGGCGGGTTGTAAAACCTTGATCTTAAAAATTGTTAGTCCGTTGGATTCAAAATTGAAATAGATGAAATTTGCATCTGGCAAATCAAGAAGAAAGGCCGTAGTTCATAGCTACGGTTTTTTTGTATCCAGTCTGCATGGGAATTAACAAAAAAATTAAAACCTGGCAGGCGAAACCTACCAGGAAAACCCAAACCGCTAAAACGGCAAGGGCGAGAAGCTTAAATCAAGCCACAAAAACTGAAGATAATAATAACCTTCAGAATCAACACTATGACACCAAAACTTAAGCTTTGGTTGAGGACGAACGTACGCCACCAACCACCGGCCGGCAATGCGCACTTTAAAAATTAATTTAATCATAGTGCATATCCACACAGGACCGGTGAGATAGATGCAAGAGCGGCACATAAAAAATACTTCCGCCATTTGGCGGAGGAGATTTTTTTTGTAGCCGGCAAAGCGAACTCTTGCATCTTTCTCATCCGCATGCCTGTAATTTTCACTATGTTTGGATTGATTTTTTCACTGTCGAGTCGCAGTGAAGTTAGCTCGAAGCTTTTTGGGAAAGTGAGCAATCTGGTGGAAACTTAGCTTTGGAAAGCTACCTCCTCTGAATATATTTATCTTTCCATAAATAAATACATACTGACAAAGGCAAAAATAAAAAACAGTATTGAAACTATTATCTGAGCATATTCTAATCTGATTAGAGTTTCAACGTGTTTGTTTTCATAGTTTAAATCGCTTTCTTTAATTAACAAGTTCACTCTTTTTTTTACTGAAAATCCCGATCTTCTTTTTCTCATTAAAGTAGAAAAATTGGAAATAAAATGTCTTAGAACATATTTTATTCTTATGATTGACAGTATATAGATTGATAATAACAGGATGATAGTTATTGATAAAATTAGGTAGTGCATTCTCGATAAATTCTTATATAAATAATCTATTATGGTTTATTGCTCTAATGATAATGAAAGTGTTTTCATTTAAAGTGAAAAATAACAGAAGTATTAATTTCATTTTAATTGAGTCTAATATTTATACTTACTTCGGATCTACCTTGATCTTTCAATATAATTATGGTGTTTGTATAAATTTTAATTAATAATAAACATCAGCAATTGTTAACAATATAATTATTAGACATATGAATAAAATTCCTATAATATTGATAAATACACTATGACCCGTATTATCATTTTTATAATCTCCTCTTTTTATGCATTGAAAGTCGAAAGTTTTTTCCCCTTGCATTTTTCTTAAAAAGAAATAATAAATCCATAAAACAAAGGTACCTGTATATGTTAATATCAGAGACCTTACAAAAAAGCTTAAAAAATTCATTTTGTATAAATTTTGAACAAAACCATAATAAGAATTTAATTAGATACAACGTACTTTTAAAGAAGAACTCTATCCTATGGAATCCTTAGATTGATAAACCTACACACCACAGGGAAATATTTTCAAAAGAGAAAAGAAAAAAAAGAAAAAAAAAGAAAAGAGAAAGCTTTTCTTTTAGGGTGAATCGCTTCGGGGGCAAGTCTTTTTTGAAAAATACCACCCGGAGGGTTGGAGATTTTTTAAAAAACCCAACGGGCTTGGACTTGCGGCCGAAAAGCGAGGCATCCCTAACTTGCTTTCCTCTTTTATTTTATTTTTGAAGAAATATTTACCTGCAAAATTCTAATCGAAGTTTATCCAAATTCCTGGGGCTAACTCAACGCGGCCTAAAGCCGCACCTTAAACGGGTGGTGGGGAATTTGGGAAAGGATGTGGAATGCTGTCCTATCGTATTAGCACTACAGTTTGATCAAGGCACCTTGCGGGTAGAAGCGGGAAGGTGAACGCAGGAAGAGCGGTTGCAAATAATGGAGTTTACGGAATGGTTTGCAATCCGCTGTGTGTCGAGCCGTCTGCGAGTGCGACCCCGGGTGGTAGACCGAGAGTGACCGAAGGGAACGGGGGCTAGCCACGAGCGGAGAGTAACGGAGCGAACAAGGCTTGGCGTGGTTTTTAGTTAAAAAAAGCTGTATCCGTTATAATCATAAACACTAACAGCTTTTTTTAAAAACCATGACAAGCCGCAGCCCGGGGGCGCCCGCAGGCGAGCCTAACTCTGGCAACCGGGGGCTGTTCCTTTTAAATGGAGTTTACGGAATTTTAAAGGAACAGACCAGGTAGGTTGCCGTGATGCACTTGGGCTAAGCTGCAAGGGGCATGACAGCACTTGCCCCGAAGGGGTTGGCTTTTGGCTTTAAATACCTTATAAATTAACACTTATTTAAAGCCTGAAGCCAATGCTGGCGAGACCCTTTGCCGCAGCCCAAGTGCAGCACACCATTGTGCCTGGCAGTGCGGCTGGTATATCAAACAACAACTTTTTGGCTTGGGAGCCAAAAAGACCTCTTCCTTTTGCTTTTTTACCTCTTTATCTGCTTAACAGAAAAAAAACAAAAGCTATGAGGGAAGGATTGTGCGGAAAAGTGCGGTTGGTTAGCCGAGGGCCTTTGATTTACCCTTTAGGGAAATTAAAGGCTTTCGGCTGTGGGAGCCATGGGCTTTGGCTAATTTTTTGGATTGTGTAAGGGATGTAGCGAAATTAGGCAATGCGCATGGTATGAATGTTGGACATAGACTAATGAATAGTACTATGTTCAAAGAGGTTTATATTTATTCTTTAGTGATTAGACCAAGCTCTGGCTTTTCTACATCGTATGGAGCTTTAATTTCAAATATGTTGTTGATACAACTTCTATATAAAAGTTTATCAAAAGATTCAATTTCAAAACTTTCATTTATAGTTAAATGAGCAGCGTATTCTTCTAAGCCAGCACCACAAGACCCATGTCCATACGAACCTGGGTTAGATTGATGAGAATATTGAATCAATATATGAAACTTACCAGAGGCCCTTTTTTGTGAAATGGTTTTTATCCTCTCTATATAATCGTTTTTTGATAGCTGAGTTAAATTGATTTCTGAGATTGTCAGGTCATTTATTTGAAACTTTAATATTGCAGTCGTTTTCCAGCTAAATTCATGTTTTATATTCATTTTGACAGGATAGGTATCTCCATCTTTTTGCTTCCACAAAAAGTCTTGATCTCCTTTCTGCTGAATAAATTGTTCTTTGAACTCATTTATTTGACATTTATCAGTGAATGAATAATTGATTGGGTCGGATGGAACAAATAATTCTTTAGAGCTTTCACATTGGTCTGTATAACAGACGGAACCCACTAAGGGGATTTTCTTGCCAATTTTTTTATACATATACCAACCATAAACTAATCTTGGAGTCCATTTACTTGCCATATTGGTACAAGCTTCACTGGATTCTTCAAGCCTCATAATGATTGGGTATTTTTCATCTATGGCTCCTTCGTAAACAATATATCGGTCAAATATTATTTCATGATCGATTGACCACTTTCCCTGAGCAAATGAATGAGCTGAGATAAAAATGATCAAAAAAATGGTAATTACTTGTCTCATAGATATAAAGAGTAGTTACTGATTTGGTATAAGCAGATACTTTTGCGTGAAGTAAATTGTAAGCTGTACATTTACTAGTCAGGCTACTGGATGTTATGACCTATTGATTTTCTTCGTAATATGAAAGATACTTTAATAATTTACTATAGTCAATTTGAACATAACCATCAAGGACAAAATTGTGGTTTTTAAGCATCTCCTTAGCTTCAGGGTAACCCGCTAATGCTGCCATAAAAAGTTTATACATCGCTCCTTCAAATTCACCTGCATTTGAGGGTGGGGACTCAACATATTCAGACAGGAATTTTTGCAGTACTTCAGAGGATTGATATGCTGAAGATAATACCATTGATTCTCGTAAATCTAAGGGCTCATTTCTGGATATAATGAATTTTTTGAGTGGTAAAAAACCCATCTTCCAACTATTGTCTTTAGGCAACCAAGCCAATAATTCAATTACAATTTCATTTTCTCTTATTTCAATGTATGCATGGTCAGCGGCACGAACCTCAAGTAACTTTTGATCATTATTTTTCAAGCCAACTCTTGTTTCTGAAATTTCATATTTATTCTTACTGATTCGTTCAGGTCTGTAACCTGTTGCAAGAATCGCTCCTTTTGGAGTTGGTATATGTAAACTCGGTTCCCAACACCAAGAACAATTATTAATGTCTACTATTTCCACTCTGCTATTGTGAACATATCCAGACGTGCCATTAAATAGCTTAACAGACCACCAGCTGCCCTCTTTTGACTGGATAGTAAAAATTTCATATTCATATATTTTATCGATGACTTTACCGGCAGGTTCATTCCGGACATTTGTGTAGCCGTCTGGATCATTAATTATCGCTTTATCCTGGCTATATAAATACAGCGGAAAGATTAGTAAAATTAATAGGGTTCGTATCATACTTATATTATTAATTATTGACCATAGCAGTTAATGCTAAAATCTGTTACCCTTTCTTGCTTTATGATTTTGTTGCTAAGTTTAGTTGATAAATTAAACTTAGTTAAAAATGCTTTGATTTTAAGGGTATTGGAGGGAAATGTTTGGGTGAGAGACTCCTTGTTAGATAGTTTGGGCACAAGCGGACGCTTGTCAGCCGAACGCGTTATGCTTCGCAACGCGCTCGATTGGGAGGAATTATAATTGATAATTAGTTTCTAAAAGTAAGACATCCTTCTTAATTGATTTTTTATATTCACTTGTTAAATCAAATTTATCAATGTTAACGCCCTCGAATATTTCATGAGATCTTAGCGCTTTTTTTTCGGTTATGTATTTAGGGAGAATTTTCATATTCTGAGCATACCAAGAAGGAATTTTACCATACCAGAATTTAATTTCAGATAACTTCCATTCCTTTTGTGATCGCTTAAATTCGAATACGTAGGATTTACCAAACTCAATACTAAGTTTCATTGATAACAGAAGTTGGTTATTACTAAATTCTATAGTAGCATCTAAAGGATAGTTTTTTGATAATGAATCGGCCAATGGATGATTTTGATAGTAATCTGCATTCATATTCTTGACAACTGGAATAGCAATACTTTCAAATTCTTTAACAAATTCAAAAGAGCCATTTTGAACTCCTCGAAAAAGAGAGAAGTAGCTTAGATTACCATCCTCTATAGGGTAGAGAGTATATCTTACTGCCAGGTCATTAATCCCATCTTTATTATAATCAAAATTATTTTTAACCATATTAATGGTATAGCCTTTCCGAATACAAACACCGGAGCCAATTTCTGCTTTCCAACCCTTATCGGTTACATCATTATTGCAGTTATCAATTTCATTATTACAGGCACAGGTAAGAAGGATGATTGAAGCACAGATTACATATTTACTTTTTAGGAATTTATATGTTTTAGTGGACATAGAAATTTGACAATGATTTGAGTTTAACCAAGGCTGCTTATTTTCACGGCACTCAGGAGGCTCGATTGGGAGCAATATAAATAAATAGCAACTAAAACTGAACACCTTGTACTGTGTGTCATAATTTACAATATTAATCTTTAGTAATTGTTGGCTATTTTATCTGCTATCAAATCTTCAAAATCTATGGCATAAGTTTTAGATTTATCTGGAGAGGACCAATTGCCTGTTAAATATTTATCGTTATAATTTATGGCGTCTAAGCTATATTTATTCGAAATTTTAAATTTGAATCTCCCTGTGATTTTTCCATCATGACTTTCCTTGAGATATATTTCTCCATCATCAATGTAGCCATTTAAGTGAAGAGCAACTTTGTTGCTATCGTAATAGTAACTACCTGAAATCGTATTGTCTTTTTTAATCTGAAGCCCCATTTTAAAAGAGTATTTGTTATCGATTTTCCCTGTAATAAATATGTTTTTTGGAGCTAAGGGAAGTGTTTTATGTGCATATGCTAACTTCTCAATTCGGTTCATTGACAAATATTGATCATTTATAAGAACCTGTCTTCCATAATCATTGAGATTTTTCTTTAAACTATCAAACATAATACTGTTTGAATAGGAAGGAGTGCATGCCTGAATTACTCTTGGTACGCAGTCATCATCATTCAATGAAAGCAAAATCGTGTTATTGTCTGTGGGGCCATACTGTATATCATAAAAGCTACAATAAGGTAAGGCACCTTCTCCTGCACATTTTTGAAATTCCATTATTGTTTCTTTGATCCCTGGTACCCAATATTTTTCTAAAAAATTAAAATAAGAATTTGCCTTAAACAATAGATGAAACGGAATAAATGTAGGATCGATTAATTTTCCAGTTTCAAGATCTATAAAGAATTCTCTATCTATATAGTATATGGTGTTTGTTTCTAATTCTCCACTAAAAGTAATTTGTGCTACATCTTCTGACACCACTACATCGTGAAATAAACTAACCCAATTGAAATTTTCAACTTTTTCGGGATCTAGGCTACTGATATTAAATTCATTTCTAATGGTTTCATTAGTAGTTTTGATCAATTTTTCATTTGTACCCACTGCTATTGGAATATGAGAGTCATTTGGAAAATCTACTGATTTAAATTCAACTGATTGTGATTTTAATGAATGCGGAAATAAGTTTATAACACCAAAAGTGAGAAAGAGGGCTAGGAGAGATAAATCGTGTTTTATATTAGATCTTAATTTCATGTAGGCTAAATATTTATAACGGTAAAATTAAAAAAAGCGCTGGATCCCCACCCAGCGCTTATATTTCAACCAAAACCTTACAAAGTCATTGACTTGTATAAGATGAAAGCAATTTAACTACCCCGTTAGTCATTTGCAAGTATTTGGGACTTAATTCTTATTGATTGTCATTACTCCATTCTCTGTTTTCTCTGTAAAAATTAAGCTTCCGTTATTGTAGTATTTTGTAACTGCATATTGCCCTGATACCCACTGAGCATCTGGTACATTGTCTGAATTATCAAAATAATTTTTATCAGTGTATTTCCGGATTAATTCACCCTTAAAATAAAATTCTTCTTCTTTCGCACTACCACCCTCATCAGAACCTGCATCAAGCTTATACATCACATTTTGGAGTGAATCTATATAAACCTCCTCTAACCTTTGATACTCACCCATCGATCTACTTTTAGTATCCCCTTTTTTGTAGATGCCTTTAGCAATGTTTTCGTTAATAAAGGTGCATAAACTGTCAATTTTATTTCTGACAGTATCTAATCCATATTTATCTGTTAATTCTTTATTCTCTGCCTTTGCTTTAAATCTTCTTGCTCGCAAATGTTCATCATGTTCGGGAGAGTAAATTGCATCTGATATTAATCTGTTTTCTTTATCTTTATCTAACCACCTAATAATCCTACCATGGTGATAATAGTATCTGTTTTCTTTTTTACCTTCTACTTTAAAAATGAAAAAAGGGCCATATTTATTGAGGCTTGAATTATAAAAATATTCGTATTGTATTCCTTTAGCGGTATCGTTGACGATTATTTTATTATAGCTTTTTTTAATTTCGATATTACCATTCTCTAGTTTGAATGTAGAGAAATTTGACTGCTTAGCTTCACTTTCAATGCTGCTGTAAGCTTGCCTTATTTTGCCTATTTGCTCTTTTAAATCGTAAACTTTTGGTGATTTTAGAGGAGAGTTGCTCAATAATTCGCCTTCATAATTCCAGTAGCCTTCATTTACTAATCTGTCTCCATAGTCTCTACTGTCATCCTCTTTCTGTAGAAAGAATAAATCGTTTTCATCATCGTAACCAATGTGTTCGTATCCTATTGGTACGATCTCATTTCCTTTGCTGTCTACAATTCCATATTTATCCAAATACTGAACTTTTGTATAACCATATTCATTCATGGGTTCTAGGTGATGGTATTTTAATGGGATCACAATGTCGCCTTTTTCATTTACCATTCCCATCCTACCCTTATGGCCAATAATGGCAAAGCCATTGGTGAATTTGTAAAATTCAATCTCATCTTCCAGGTAGCCTGTTATGGGATCTTCCGGTGAATTGAACTGCTGACTGTCGTAGTAAATAGAATCGATTGGGGCTCCATCTTTCTTGTAAAGATTGATGTTGTAATTGTATTTATACCTCATTAATAGATTAGCAGATAAGAATTTCAGTTTTCTTGTTTCAAAAGGAAGTATGATATCCCCTTCGAAATTAATCAAAGCACTGTTTGTAGGTTTTGATGTATAGCGATCCGTAGGCCCATTGTATACTATTGCTAGTGCGCCTCTAAAGGGGTCGGCTTCATCAAATTTAAAATCGATTAATGTGTCGCTATCAATATTGATATACCCCCATTTTTCATTTGCTTCAGCAGCTAGTATATTAGTGTTTCCAGCTTTGAGGTCGGAATACTTGAAATTCATTATGGTATCTCCTTTCATATTCAGGATACCTGAAATGCTATCTTTAGTTAGTACCAGAAGACTGTTCTTGAAAAAAGTCTATACGGTTATATTCCGCAGGATATTTAATCTTCTCATTTACAATTAGGCCATAGTTGTTTTCGCTACGGTTACTTTTTACGGCAATTCGAAAAGTTGAATCATTAATTATCTTTACATCTTCGTATTGGCATTTAACAATTTCTCTTCCTGATTTATTGATTATTCCTATATCACGATAGTTTCTTGTAACAATGGCAAGACCATCTTCGAAAACAATTTCTCTATCGTACACAGGAAGACAGACTTCCTCCCCTACTCTGTTTATAAGACCCCAGTTCCTGTTTTTATTAACTAATACTAAATTGCTATCCAGTATCTTTATTTCTTCATAATTATACTCTATGATTTGATTAGCTGTCGTATCAACAGCTCCCCATAATTTTCCTTTTTTTGTTGGTATTATACCGGCTTTGGTTTTTCCGACAGCGTCAAAACTTGCCGATTTATCAATATAATCTCCTTTATTATTTATGATTTTATAAGCTTCATTTTCTTTTACCCAGGCAAAACCCTCTGAGAAAAAGCCACAACCATCAAATATAGGTCTGATTACGAATTCATTATCATTGTTTTTATAACCCCATTTATCATTACTTTTAAAAGGCCATATTTGGTTGGGGTCGAATTGCTTTAAAACAAAAGAGGTGTCTTTTTCAACGTATGACAGTGAAGTTTCTGAGATTGAGTCCTCTTCAGATTGATTAGAATTGTCTGTGCAACTTGTAGAGAGTAAAGAAAAGAGTGCAATTGAAAATAAAAAATACTTTGTCATAAGTTGGGAATAGTCAATGATTGTGTGATTTCGTTTGGTTATGGAATTTAAATATAATTAATTAGGCTTTAACTACAAATGGATATTTATTAGAAGTACTCGATCGAGGTTATTCAAATGAAAAATCATGTTAAAAAGACTTTAGAATGGGAAAATGGTTTATTACAAAAAAGTTTTGTTTAATGAATAGAAAAACTCTATTCATCGGTATTATTATTTATTTAAGTGGATTCAATTTATTGGCTCAACAGGAGTTTACACAATTTAAATTGACTAAGCATAACTTGGTTGGTAAAACCGATCAAGAATTGCGGATCATGCGGAACGAAATATTTGCAGCTCATGGCTACATATTTAATTCAGAGGATCTCGCTAGACATTTTGATAAAGAACCATGGTACACTCCTTTGTATCAAAATGTTGATGATAAATTAACTGATATTGACAAGTATAACATAAGCCTCATCAGTGACTTTGAAAAGACGGCTAATGTAGAGCGAATATTAATTGACAGTGCTTACACCATTATGCTTCATGCTAGGCAAGAAAACGACCACAATTATCAACGAACCATAGAAGTCACTTACCCTGGCTATGAATGGAAAAAAACAGTAGATAAAGCCTCTTTTGGTGCTGAAAAAGAACCCACCATTGTTAAAATGGAGTTTCTACATGATAGCCCCTACAATTCAGACAAAAAGCCTTATTGGCAGTTAAGAAAGCCTGTAGATGAGATGAAGTTGGAGTATAATTATATTCATGCGATTGAATATATGTTTCCTGAAGGATACAGTGAATTGTATGCTTTCTTCAAAAACGAGCCTTTTCTTAAATTTACCGGGAATAATTTTTACAAGGTAAGACTACCTAATACTGGTATGGAAGCGATTTTTATAGGCTTAGAAAATATAGATGGTGCTGATAAAGAGGTGATAGGTAGAATATATTTAGGAACTGTTAAAAAGGGTATTCAAAATATACTCACTTTGAAATCGAAAAACTATAAAAACTATATACCAGAAGATGATTTTACGCTCTCTTCATCAAATTCTAAAGATAAAGTCAACTGGAAGAAGGAGCTTGAATTATACTCATCAGAGAATGCTAAAGATTTATCGGAAATAACCACCTTCTACATCAATATCTATTATGGACAGGATCATAAAATACCTGTAGAAAAGGGTTATATTAATGGTAGTGAGGAATTGCATCAGACACTTTATTTAGAATAATACAGTTACTTCTCAACAGTATCAAAAATAAAGAATAGTCATCAAGATACAATTGAAAAACTCACTGATATTGAAGCCAATTACTCCACGAGTTACTGGAACTAGAATGCTAGAACGGTGGGTACGTATGGGAATATAAGCCCGCTAAAAGAGCCTGCTTGGTAAGATGTTCTGCTACTACTAATTATGGTACCTGGTGTAAGCGAAAAACAAAATCGGTTGATGGTAGGTGTTGGCAGCATGAGGGGTGATGAAGGGAGTAAAGGTTAAAGGCACCAGAGGCACGTTTGCTGCTGTAAAAAATATTTCTTATGTATAAACTATTTATTATAACCACCATGTAAAACATGGCGGCAACTGGGGCTGAAGGTTCTAGGAAGATTTGGCACAAGCGAGACGCTTGCGCCAGCGGTGGCTGATTAAAAGTATAAAAATTTCATCTAACTACCGAGGTAATCTGCAGGATTGGCTTATTAAATTAATTTCAACGATAAGTCAATCTTGTGGATTGACGGGCTAAATACGAAGAACTAAAGCAACAATAACCTGCTGAACAGCCATGATTTATGACAGAATGTTACCAGTTGTTTTGTCCCCTAAATAGAAAAATTTCAATGCCTAATTTGAATTTTGAGACTTCGATGCTTGGGGCTTCTGATATTTGGCTGTCATTTCCAATCCAAATAGATTTCATAGGAATTTGGTATTCAAAACTAAGGCTTGGGAATAGGGTTCCGTAGTCATCATGAAAAAGAATCTTGACTCCCAAACTAGCTGCCAATATCTCAGAATGTAATTGTAATAAATTGAAATTCTGTAGCTGATTAGTGAACGATTGATTCTTTCCAGAAAGGTCTTCTATTTGAAACAGCAGGGCCTCTCTTGATACTCCAATCGTAGGTATTAAATTAAAAATCGGTAATCCTATTTTGTAACCGTAATTAATTCCAATTCCCCAGCCACGTGTAGTTATTGTAAAGCCGTCAAGCTCATTTTCATCGTCATTAAAAGCTGCATTTCCATTAAAATGCAAAAAATGATTTCCATAAATAAAATTCATACCGCCACCTAAGTAAGGTAAATTTGAATCTCCTTTTGGTAAGCTAGCTGCCTCTAATTGTTTGTTGAGTTCGTCAATTTTAGAGTATTTGAAACCTACAGCTATATTGATTCCAAAATCAAAACTATTTACAGAAGGATGTTCAAAAGAAATCTCTTGGGCAAATATTTTTAGGGGTAGAATTGTCAGCAATATTATTACTAGGTGCTTCATAACTGGTAACGAATTGCTAAATGTTCCTAAAGGTGCATTTAGTTGAATTATAGTTTTGTTGCTAAATATACTTTCTAATATAAACTTAGTTAAAATGATATGATTTTAAGGGAATTGTGGAAAAATGTTTGGGCACAAGCGACACGCTTGCGCCAGCGTGGGTTTTGACACAAGCGAGACGCTTGCGCCATCAATTCATTTTATCTTCTGCCGCCTAATGATAAATGTGGATTGCTTGCTCTTTTTAATTCGTATTTTCCAGAGTTGGGTTTTCTTCCATACAGTTCATCTAGTTCATCCTTGCTAGGGTAGGGTGCTCTTGAGGTGTAACTGTGGGCGACTTTCATTTGATCCCATATAGTTGAACTAGGTCTATTTTCATCACTAAAGCGTGGATCATCTATCATTGGTAGTTTTTCCATTTTTTGTATTTCTATACTCGGAAAATCATAATCTATTACTACTTTGCCTAATAATAAATAGCAACCCAGGCCTGTAAATGGATGGTTTTTTAAGGATGCTGGGAAATGTACTGTGTCAAAATAGTTTCTTTATACATCAATCCAGGTACCAAAATTCATTTTGGTTTTGCCATCTTTATTGGTAATGGGTACATCTTTAATCGATACTAAATAACCTACCATTTTTACGACTTTGCCTTCGTGCTGACTGACACAAAAATAACTAAAATTGAACTGCTACTTTATCTGCAGTAATGACAACGACAACACAAGTATAAAACTTTAAGTGTACACAGGCAAAAAATGAGTGTACACTGGATTGTACACTGGGCTATTAATTTTATTTAGTTTTAGATGTATTCATATGAACACTAAAACCCACTATACAAAAAAAAAGCAGCATTCGATGAATGCTGCTTTAGTTATAGTCGGGGTGGCAGGATTCGAACCTACGACCTCCTCGTCCCAAACGAGGCGCGATACCGGGCTACGCTACACCCCGAGATTTTATTGTTAATCTCTCTTTAATTAAAGAACTTCTGGCGGAGAGAGGGGGATTACTTATACGCGCAAACCTTGCGCCATTCCCCTCGTGAAGCTTCGCTTTCGAACCCTTTTGGTTCTCATCCCCTGTCTAACATTTAATGTTTTCAGGATACTTTTGCTTCTCCGAGCTTAATAACTTTAAAGAACTTCTGGCGGAGAGAGGGGGATTCGAACCCCCGGTACGCTTTAACACGTACGCATGTTTAGCAAACATGTGGTTTCAGCCACTCACCCACCTCTCCGGGTTTTTAACTCAAATCCCCTCCTCGTTTCCGAAAAGTGATGCAAATATAAAGGAAGTTTTTCGTGTATACCAAATCACAATCAAAATAAATCTAACTTTTTTTTGAGATAATTTTCATCTTACTGTCAGCCAGTAAATTAATCTTACATTATTTCTAAATTCATTTCCTGAAGTATCAGTTCAATAATCTACAAAAAATATAACAAGCCAATCTTTCTTCCGTTTTATCAATCTTAGCTGTAAATCAGAGTTGCCCTTTACGTTTGCTTTTATATTTTTGTAAAAATTAAAATCTATGACTTGGATTCACTCCCTCGGGGCGGAAGAAATTATTTTTATTATTATCTTTTTGGTGCTCTATTTGGCATATACCTACAGGGTATTCACTGTTGCTAAAAGAGTTGGGCAAGCTTATTCTAACATCTTACCAAAATTCCTTTTAAGATCAGCAATTTTCGCATTGCTAATCGTAGCACTTTTAGGACCATCATTCGGAGATGACAAAAAAGAAATCAAAGCAGTGGGCAAGGATATTATGATAGCAGTAGATTTATCTGCTTCCATGGACGCCTATGATGTAGCACCTACCAGACTTGAAAAAATTAAATATGAATTGAAAAATATAGTGGATGCTTTTAATTCTGATAGAATTGGCTTACTAATTTTTTCTTCTGAGGCTTTTGTACAATGTCCACTTACATACGATCAGAATGCTCTAAACCTATTCATTGAAACTTTAAATACGGGTTTAGTTCCTGGTAGTAGCACTGACTTTGGTGGTGCATTAAGCATGGCACATGAAAAATTAACATCCGAAGATGCTCCATCTAGTCAACAAAAATCAAAAATCATTATCTTAATTAGTGATGGAGAAGATTTCGGGGATGACACCGAAGGTGCTGTATCTAAAATCAATGATTCTGGTATCCGTCTTTTTTCATTAGGTGTTGGCACAGAAGAAGGAAGCAAAATCAGAACTCGCAGAGGTTTTAGAAAAGACAAAAGTGGAAATGATATCATCACCAAATTAGATTCACGTTCTTTGGAAAATTTGGCGGATCAAACAGATGGAGAATATTTTGAGATTAATAAAAACGTAAATGAAGTTAGGAGATTAATTTCAACTATTAACAATATTGAAGGGGAATTAAAAGATGCAAAAACTGTTGATGTATCAGCGAACAAGTATTTTTATTTCCTAATAGCAGCCATAATTTTACTGTTACTAGATTTAGTAACCACACTTAAAATCATTAAAATATGAAGAATTTTGTGTTCATATTAATCGGATTAGTTACTTCTTTTCAGCTTTCAGCTATCGATCCAGTTGGCAAAATAGCCAAAGCAAATGCAGCTAAAGAGAGAGCAGAGAAAGCCTTTTCCAATGGAAATTTTGAAAAGGTAATAGAACACTACACATATCTTTTGGATTCCTTAAATTATGAAAGCCCCGAAGCTGAGTTAAATCGAGCACATGCATATTTTCAATTGAAGGATACCGTGAATGCTTTTGATGCATACAGACGAGTTTCGGATGCCTCAAATCCTCAACTTAAATCAAAAGCAATGTTGCAGATGGGGAATCTATCTGAAATGCAAAAGGAACATGAAAGTGCCCTTTCTTTTTATAAAGAAGCTTTAAAGGCTGATCCAACCAATAATAAAGCTCGGTATAATTATGAACTGCTGAAAAAGAAAATGCAGGAGCAAGAAAAACAAAACCAAGACCAGAATCAGAATCAGAACCAAGATCAAGATCAAAAGGATCAAGAAAAGCAGGATCAGGAGAATAAAGATCAGCAGAATAAGGAAAACAAAGATTCTGAAAATCAACAGCAGGACGAAAATCAGGAGAAAAGTCAGGAGGATCAGGAAGCTGAAGATCAGCAACAACAGGACGATGCTGAGCAGCAGGATGGTGAGCAAAGTGAGCAGGAAAAAGGAAAAGAACAGGAGCAGCAAGAACAAAAAGAAGGTGAAGAGCAAAAGGACGGAGAAGAACAGGAAATGAGCCCGAGCACAAAACAGAAATTGGAAGAGATGAATATTTCAGAAGAAAAAGCCCAAATGATTTTGGAGGCCTTAAGGAATAAAGAATCACAATACTTCCAGCAACTGAGGAAAAAAGCCACTAAGAAGCAAGATTCAGGAAAGCCTGATTGGTAATCTGGGTTTGGGTTTTATCTAAGGCTTATTTTAATTAATTTTACATTGAAACGACTAAAATAAAATAATAATGCAAGAAGTATATATTGTGTCCGCGGTAAGGACACCAATCGGAAGTTTTGGAGGAAGTTTAGCCAGTTTGACTGCAATTGATTTAGGTGCAGCAGCAATAAAAGGAGCTTTATCTAAAGCCAATGTAGATGCTAAAGAAGTGAATGAAGTATTCATGGGTAATGTGGTATCTGCAAATTTAGGTCAGGCCCCAGCAAGACAGGCCGCTATTGCAGCTGGTATTGGTTTTAACGTTCCTTGTACTACTGTTAATAAAGTTTGTTCGTCAGGTATGAAATCTGTGATGTTTGGTGCACAAAGTATCATGTTAGGTCATGCAGACACAATTGTAGCAGGCGGAATGGAAAGCATGTCTAATATTCCTTACTATATTCCAAAAGCTCGTTATGGCTATAAATATGGTAATGGACAATTGATAGATGGTCTTTTAAATGACGGTCTTTGGGAAGTATATAACAAATTCCCAATGGGAAATTGCGCTGACAATACTGCCAAAGAAATGAAAATTAGCCGTGAAATGCAGGATGAATATGCTATAAATTCTTATAAAAGAGTAGCAAAAGCAACTGAAGATGGCAGCTTCAAAGAAGAAATAGTTCCTGTTGAGGTTCCACAAAGAAAAGGTGATCCATTGGTAATCACTGAAGATGAGGAATTTAAAAATGTAAGATTTGAAAAAATCCCTTCTTTAAGACCAGTTTTTGCAAAAGATGGAACTGTAACGGCTGCAAATGCTTCCACAATTAATGATGGCGCATCAGCATTAGTATTGATGAGCAAAGAAAAAGCAGATGCTTTAGGCATTAAGCCAATTGCTAAAATCAGAGGATTTGGTGATGCTGCTCAAGATCCGCTTTGGTTTACTACTGCACCATCTTTAGCGATTCCTATTGCGATGAAAAGAGCAGGAGTAAGTAAAGAAGATGTTGATTTTTATGAAATTAATGAGGCATTCTCTGCTGTAGCCATTGCCAATAATATGGAATTAGGCTTAGACCCTGAAAAAGTAAATGTATACGGTGGTGCAGTTGCATTAGGTCACCCATTAGGTGCTTCCGGTGCTAGAATCATGACGACTTTACATTCTGTATTAAGCCAGAAAAATGGTAAAATCGGAGTAGCCGGCATTTGCAATGGCGGTGGTGGTGCTTCTGCTATTGTGATTGAAAAAATGTAATCTAAAAGTTTTTAATCGACTTTTAAACCATCTATAAAATTCTAACAGCTTGTAAATTATCTTTACAAGCTGTTTTTTATTAACTCGATTTATAATTTTAATACGAAGCTTTATTCTTATTATCCGAGGGTAGTCTTTTTAATATATTTCAAAAAAATATTCGAGTAATTGGTGATTGATATTTAAGAATCTCCTAATTTCTTTAACATACCAATACCTGAAACAAAAAATATAAATCCTAAAATAGTCATAGCCCAAGAGTTCAGGTTGATTATAGGAGTACCAAATATGCCCAGAACTCCAAAAACAAGTCCAATCGCACCTGCAATGGTTAGTATTATTCCAATTATCTTAATAGCCATAAAAAATAGATTAGTTTAAAATACTAATGTACGATAAAAATTGGGCTAATATTTAGAAAGCTTTAAACCTCTTTGATTATTCTTTTCATCTTAAAAATATTATTAAGCTTTTTTGATTATCGAAGAATATGTGAACTTTATATACTTTTCAATCATTCTATAATATTTTAGCAGCTTGTTAGTTATCTTTACAAGCTGATTTTCATTAACCCTATTTTAGATTTTCGATGCGAACATATTTTCTATTCATCTCTTTATTTTTCTTCTCAATACAGGCCTTGAGTGGTCAGGAATTGCAAAAAATTTCCAATTATTACGATAGTGCTGATAGTAAAACCAAAGAGGTTTATTTCATAGTCAATGGTGACAGCAGTCAGATTGAAGGAGATTATAAGAAGTTTTACAAAAGTGGTGAACTTATGGCGAAAGGTTCATTTTCAGATGGTAAAGAGGAAGGTGTTTTCGAAATGTATTATCCTGATGGAAAACTTATGCGAACTACTGAATTTGAGGATGGAAGTCGCACGGGAAAGACTGTAGTTTTTGGTGAGGAAGGGAATGCATTACAAGAAGCTCATTTCAAAAATGATACATTAAATGGGGAGTTGAAATTATATTATCCAGATGGACAGCTAAAAAGTAAGAGTGATTTTAAGGATGGAAAGCCAGATGGTGAGGTATTAGAATATTTTCAGGATGGAATTTTGGCTCAGCGCATTACCTATAAAAAAGGAGAGCCAAATGGTGTTACGGAACGCTATTATCCCAATGGAAATATGAAAACTGAAGAGCATTACATAGACGGGAAATTAAGTGGTGCTTTTAAAACTTTTTTCAGTAATGGTCAGCTTGAAACCATCTTTGAAAATCAAAAAGGGGTTAAATCAGGTGAGTTTAAGACCTATGATCGAGCAGGCAATTTACTTTTGATAGGTTATTACAAAGATGGAAAATTAGAAGGTGAGAATATTTCTTATTATCCTGATGGTAGGGTGAAAATTGATAGGAATTATAAAAATGGATTCCTATCGGGTGAAGTATTAGAATTTAGAAAAGATGAAAGTCTAGAGGTTAAAACTATCTATTCAAATGAAGCGAAGGATAAGGAAGTGGAAGAATATTGGGGGAATGGCGAATTAAAATCTAAAAAATATTTCAAAAGTTCTGAGCCTTTTGGAGAATGGAGTTATTACAATGAAGAGGGTGATATAATCAAGATTGAAAATTATAGCACCGGACAATTTCATGGTGCATATGCAGAGTATTTCCCAAATGGAGATTTAAAATATGAAGTAAATTATCAGGCAGGTAAAAAGTCAGGATTAGAAATTACGTATTATGAAAATGGGCAAGAAAAAGAAACCACTATCTATAAATTTGGAAAAGCCCATGGTGAATATTTCAAATATCATGAAAATGGAATAGTTTCCTTAAGTGGGAAATATGCCGGAAACAAAAAAATAGAAGAATGGAAATATTTTGATGAAGAAGGTGATTGGTTAAAAACTGAAATCTATTTCAATGATAAACTCCAAGAAACCAAATTTCCTAAAGAAGAGAATTAAGCCCCTTAGCCCGCCAGCTGGCGGGGAAGACGCAGGGAATTAATATAGTAGAAGATAATATACTTTATCACTACTTTTTTTAAACTTAAAGCTAAATATTTGATGCCTTTTTGAGAATTCAAGATTTGAATTTCAATATAGATTAAAGGAATTTTTAACACTGTAGAAATTGCTGATAATCTTATTATTTCCTGATGAAGTAAATCTGTGAGAGCTATCCCCTCGAGGGGATTATAGGGGTGTTGCTAGAGTGGAATAAGGCGATTTCATCAGAATAAAGAAAAGAAAGAGAATTAAATAATCATTCATAACTCCTTCAAAACAGCCAGATATTCTTCCTTCACTTTTTTGCTAATCAAATTATAAAAAAGTATAGCTCCAATGGAATACATTACTATATCAATCCAATCAGCCGTGTAAATAGAGGGGTTTACAAAAGGAAGTATTCCCTCAAACAGAATACTGTAAAATATCACAGTTATGATGATTACATTTTTATCTAAAAAATATAAGTTTTTAATAGGGTGAATCCATTGAATAATCTGAGTGCCTAGTCCCAATATAATAGGTATACAAACTAGATCATCAAGATAGGCGTGTGAAATTGGAATGGAATAATTGAAAGCTTTATCAATTAATTGGTGAACCATAAATAACAAAATGCTTATGTAAACTAGTGGGTGTTTTATTGTCTTAAAATTCATCTTTAGAGAGGTAAAACAGCAGCTAACCAAGCAAAGAAACCAACAATTGACATAATGACTATATATGTGATATTCCCTGTTTTCTTCCCAAATTTCACAACAGCACTATCATCATCCTTAATGGTAAACATCCATTTATCAAGTTGTTCTTGCTTGTATTTCTTTATTTTTTCAAGTCTTTCTTTTGTAGGATCTTGAATAACTTCACCACAATTAGAGCATTTCTGTTTTTCAGAACCCTCAATCGTATTCCATTCTCCGCAATTTTTACATTTTACCGAATTAGCCATGCTAAGCTATACGGCAAGAGTGTTATGCTGTTTTATAAATACCTATTGCTAAAAGAATCCAAGCAGCAATTAGAAATACCCCACCAATTGGCGTAACAGCTCCCAGTTTTGTAATTCCCGTGGCGCAAAGCACATATAAACTTCCTGAAAAGATAATAACACCTATTAAAAAAGAGTAAGAAGCATAATTCAAAAATCTATGCTGAAAATGAATCATTAATATCCCTAAGAGGATCATTGCCAAGCTGTGGTACATCTGGTATTTTACAGCTGTTTCGTATGTTTCAAGTCGGCCTGTTGCTGATAAGCTATCTTTCAAAGCATGCGCTCCAAAAGCACCTAAAACCACTGAAATGGCTCCTGAAATGCTTCCTATTATAATTATTAATTTACTTGTCATGTTTTTTCTTAGTTATAAGTAATATGTTTTAAGTATCGAGTAGCAAGTATCTAGAATCTAGACTCCAAAAAAACTAACTTCTATCTGATATTCATCTGTCATAATTTTCTTCATTAGCACATTGAATCAACTTGCCAACCTGAACACCCGCCAACTTGCCAACCTATTTCCGTTCTCCAAAAATCTTACTCCCAATCCGAACCATCGTACTGCCTTCTTCTAAAGCTATTTGGTAATCTCCGCTCATGCCCATTGACAATTCCTTCAGATTGAGTTTTTCATCATTGTATTTCTCTGCAGTTTTATCAAACAGCTTTTTCAGACTTTTGAATTCTCTTCTTATTTTTTCTGTATCATCCGTAAAAGTAGCCATTCCCATTAAGCCTTGAACTTCCACATGATTCATTTCTTTGAAAACATCTGAAGATAGCAAATCGTGTAATTCCTGCTCATCTAAACCATATTTACTTTCTTCTTCAGCTATGTGGATTTGTAATAAAACAGGTACAACTCTGTCAATTTTTTTACCCTGCTTATTAATTTCTTTTAGCAAGCGAACGCTGTCCACAGAATGGATTAAATGGACGAAAGGCACAATATATTTTACCTTATTTCTCTGCAAATGACCAATCATATGCCATTCTATATCATTCGGCAGAGCTTCTGCTTTATCAGTCAGTTCTTGCACTTTATTTTCACCTAATGCCCTTTGCCCCGCTTCATAGGCTTCCATCAAATCTTCATTAGGTTTGGTTTTACTCACTGCCACTAAATGACAGTTGCCTAATGACTCTTTAATCGATGATAAATTCTCCGCTATACTCATTGAAATCGTTTTATGATGTTAAACCAGTAATATAAAATATTACTCACTTTATGATAAAGTTATTTTTATGTATTATGAATGTTATATATTTGTCTATCGGACTATTTTTTAATAATTAATTTCAAAGTTAAAAGTTTAAGTTTTTACATTGATTAAATTTTCAACTTTTGAGTATCAACCACTAAATAAATGACACTTTTAGGAAATCTTATTAAACAAGGGATACGGATTCGAGAGAGTTTGGATCAGGATTACACTCCTCCTTTTGAATTACAAAAGACAGAATTTCGAAAATTGATCATAGGATCTCGCAATACGCAATTTGGTAAAGCTTACAACTTCTCAGGAATACTACAATCTTTAAAAAAACAAGCTAACAAGCATTTTTACGAAGACTTTAAGGCTCAGGTTCCTGTACATGATTATAATAAAATGTATGAAGATTGGTGGCACAAATGTTTGGAAGGCGAAAAAGATGTAACCTGGCATGGCACCATCAAATATTTCGCTTTAAGTTCGGGTACTTCAGGAGCTTCATCCAAACATATCCCTGTTTCTTTGGAAATGGTGAAAGCCATACAAAAAACAAGCGTACGTCAAATTTTATCGCTTTCTCGCTACGAAGGTCTGCCTTCCTCTGTTTTTGAAGGCGGAACTTTGATGGTAGGTGGCAGCACTGATTTGCAAGATAATGGCAATTATGCAGAAGGCGATTTGAGCGGAATTACCACCTCTCGAATTCCATTTTGGTTTCAGCGATTCTATAAACCAGGCAAGGCTATTTCAAGAAAAAAAGACTGGGAGGATAAGTTGGAGCAAATGACACTCAAAGCCAAAGATTGGAATATCACTATTATTGCAGGTGTTCCTGCTTGGATTACAATTTTGATTGAGAAAATCATAAAACATTATAATCTTAATAACATCCATGAAATATGGCCTAATTTTGAGATTTACGTGCACGGTGGAGTTGCTTTTGAGCCTTATAAACAGGGATTTCAGCGATTGCTTGGCAGAGATATCAACTACATAGAAACCTATTTAGCTTCTGAAGGATTTATTGCATTTCAAGCTAATCAAGGTGGTGATAGTATGAGATTGGTTCTCAATAATGGTATCTTTTATGAGTTTATTCCCTTCACCGAAGAGAATTTTGATGATGAGGGAAATATGTTAGAAAATCCCCACACTTTAATGGTAGATGAAGTAGAGGAAAATGTAGAATATGCATTATTAATTTCCACTTGCTCTGGTGCTTGGCGATATTTGATAGGCGACACTATCAAATTTGTCTCAAAAGCAGAATCTGAAATCGTAATTACAGGCAGAACAAAACATTTCTTAAGTCTTTGTGGAGAGCATCTTTCAGTGGATAACATGAATAAAGCTTTATTGGAAGTTTCAACTGAAATGGGTTTTGATTTAAAAGAATTTACCGTTTTAGGGGTCAAACATGGTTCCCTATTTGGACATGATTGGTATGTAGGAACGGATAAGCCCGATGTTGATGAAACTAAATTGAAAGAAAAGCTAGATAATCAACTCAAAGAGCTGAATGATGACTATAAAGTAGAAAGGATTGCTGCTTTAAAGGATATTACAGTAAAAGTACTCCCCAATGAAGCTTTTATTGAATTTATGGAACGAATGGGGAAAGTAGGTGGACAAAATAAATTCCCGAGAGTTTTAAAAGGAGACAAACAAAAAGCCTGGTTAGATTACTTGGCCGAAAAAAGTATTAAATAACATATGATTGCAGTTATCACCAAAGGTGTATTATTTGGTTTGCTGCTGGCCGTAATGTTGGGGCCGGTATTTTTTGCACTAATTCAGAATAGCATAATTAAGGGCTTTAAAGCTGGAATTTATATGGCTTTAGGTATAGCAGTTGCCGATACCGCCTATATTTTCTTAATGTATTTCAGTGTTAGGCTTTTTGAAAATAATGATACCGTTTCCGTATGGATGGGTGCTTTAGGTGGATTGATAATAATGATAACAGGTATTTTAAGCTTAAGAAAAAAGAGTGTAAAACAGGAAAATCAACAAGTAAATATCCAAAATTCAAGTTTCATTAAACAATTTGCTAAAGGCTTTATTTTAAATGGGATTAATCCTTTCGTATTACTTTACTGGTTAGGGGTTATGACTTTGGTGACTAAAAGCTACCATTATGACCATAATGAAGTCGTTGTATTTTTTTCTGCTATTATTGGTACTTTACTGATTACAGATTTTTCAAAAGTGGCACTTTCACATCGACTGAGAGCATGGGTCACACCCAAGAGATTGAATATTATGAACAAAATAGTAGGCGTAGCACTTATATTGTTTTCATTCAGGCTGTTTTATCATGCCATAGAACATTACCATTAGGGCTTGCTTAAAAAGTCTCAAGTGCCTCATATACAATCGGGCTAAGTGAAGGAGTATTGTAATACTTCGAGCTTTAGCCCGAGAAGTAGATGTGGTGCTTGAGGCTAGAGCAATAGAAAATCAAAATTTGATTTTCTATTGCAAAAAATTTAGTATTTCACCTTAAAAAGGCTTGCATTTGTTGAAATACTATTCCGCAATAATCACTGCCAAAATAGGTTTAAAGTTCATTTTAATTATATATTCTAATTTTAAGCAAGCCCTAATTAATTGCTATGCAAAAATTATTTCTAACTCTTATTCTAACCTTTTTTCTATTTAGTTTTGATTCATTCGCTCAAAACTCATCTATTTCTGAAGCCTATAATAAGGATGTGAAAATCAGAAAAACAGGCATGGCTATCCTTGGGACCTGGGCAGTTGGCAATATGATAACGGGGGCTATTGGACGAAATCAAAATACAGGTCAAAGAGCATATTTTCATGAAATGAATCTGATTTGGAATGTGGTAAATTTGGGAATAGCTGGGGCTGGCTATTATTTTACTGCAACTGGTGATATGCCTGAGAGTGCTTCAGAATTATTAAATGATCAAGTAAGCTTTCAAAAAACACTGCTTTTCAATGCCGGATTAGATTTGGCTTATATTGCAGGTGGCTTCTATTTGATGGAAAGATCCAAAAACACTATTAACAAACCAGAAAGATTAAAAGGCTATGGTAAATCCGTGATTTTACAAGGTAGTTTCCTCTTTGTTTTTGATATCATTTTGCATACCATCCACAGCAAACAAAGCAGTCAGATTTCAGATTTTTTAGCTCATGTGCAAATAGGTAAGAATCAGGTGGGGATTGTTTTGGGGTTGTAATTCAATTAAAATAAGTTTTGAACTTAATGAATTAATAAATACTTTTGTTATAAATAAATTTTCAATCAAAACCTACAAATATGATTTACCTATCTTATTATTCTATTACAAGAAAAATCAACTTTCTAATTTTCATTTTGAGTGCATTAACTTATATATCATGTCAGGATGATCTCAACAATGAACTTACAACTTTTAAAGATTCAATTAATTATATCACAATTGATGAAGTAAAGCTTCCCTACATTAATAAGTCACACAGTTCTTTTTTAAAGGAAAATGGAGATCAGTTTGATTTATTTAATAAAAACTACTTTAGTGCTTTCGATGATAAGAAAACGAAAGAAGTTCTAACCGAATTAAATACTACAAAAAATAGAAATTCTGAAACTGATTATTTAATTAGCATAAATAAACTATTTAATAATTCTTCTAACAGAAAAATTTTGACCCATAACGATCTATCTTATGAGTCTGTAGTTTATTGTCTAAATAAGGAGAGAGCAGATTTTAATAAAAAACCTGTGGTCGCTTTAGGAGGCGGTTTTAAACTATCTTCTGAGCATGACAATTATCTTCCTGCATATATTATAGATGATGTTGGTAATAAAACCGAATTTTTTATTGGAGAGAAAGAAACTAATAAGCTTGAAAACCCTGTTTTAGTCATAAGTAGCCATACTAAAGATTCCGTTAAAGCAGATAATGATAAAATTGTCTATGATTCTATTGGAGATCATTTACAAGAAAAAAACAGATCTATTAACAACTCATCTTATAACTATTCATTTAATATTGGTAGCTATAAAATTAAACACAGGTATGAAAACAGCGGAAAAAGCGAATATAACATTTCTCAAATGCATTATTACTCTTCAGATCAATTTCAATTTGCAAATGATCACAAAGGATTTAATCTAAATGATATACATCGAAGAGATATAGACAAGGAATTATTTTATGTCAAACCCTTCCCTTTTATGCCAAAATTCTATTATAGAAATTTAACATATTTGGGAACTTATATAGTTACTTTTGAATGTGATTGGTATGCTTCAAAAAAGTTTATTGCGGTTGATGGACCAGGCGGCACTAAATATCACCAACTTAGAATGAAAAATTCAGATAATTTCTATCAAAGAATCTATATACCTGTTCAGTATAATTATATATATTTTCATGTCTCAAATGAAAAAGGTTTCTTTAGAGGTCAAATAATTGCAACACCTAATTAAACCGAATTGAAAAAAATAATAATACTTATTTTAATCATTTTACCAGTTGCAGGATTTTGTCAAAAAACACTCAATTCTGAAATCACTATTGGTGTTTCTTTTAGTGAGTTTATAAGAAAATCACAATATTCTAATAGATATCTTCTAAATCCACAAATTGCTTATCGAATTGGATATGAAATGAAAGATATTAAATTAGGTCTCGGTATAAAATACCTGTCAACGGGAAGTAGATATCTAGATAGGTACTATTTAAATAGTACCTACAATGCTATTATCAAAAAATCATTTGATATACATTATGTAGGGATTCCAATTTTTATTCAGTATAAAGTCCTGAACTTTTTTACAGTAGAAGCGGGTATTATAGCCGCTTCTGTTGTTTATGCTGAGGGAGCTGATCAAGAAGACTATACCATTATCAATGGTAATTACATAGTTGATTACAAACGGATTAAAAATGACACAGAGCATTTTAACTCCACTGAAACAATTAATCAATTCAATCTCAAAAATTATATCCAATTAGGGAAATATATTTCAATTCAGGAAAGAATTTTTCATCTTAGCTTAAGGTATTCGAGAGATTTAACTCGATCCATTAATTTTGATAAAAGGGTTTATAAATCTTACGAAAAAATTCACAGTTTATCCATTCTCTTTGGATATAGTTTCTAATAATGCTTTTGAATTTCTAAACTTATAGTAAACCTTTTTCTGTTACTAAAATTATGGTCTATGAGTAATTCCATCCTTATTGAATTCAATAAAGAATGATTTCTCTAATTCTAATCTTTTTAGATTTTCAATATTTTCTTAAAACACTGTAATCAACAATTAATATTAAGAGTTCTTATGAACTAAACCAAACCCTTCAAATACAAATTAAACTCTAAAGCTGTGATTGATTTAAATTCATCCACTTCCAAATCCTCTTTGATATCCTCATCAAATTGCATTTTGGTCTTTTCCAGCTTTTTATTTGGGTGGACTATTAATTCCAATCCACTATAATCAATTGGATTGAGTTGTACTAATACAATATAGTCATCAAAAACTCTTTTGAAATATTCGTGGACTACTGCGCTGCTTTTCATAACCTTTTTAGTAAAAATCAAACTGATTTTAAATAGTAAAGGCACACGCGACACGCGTGCACCAGCTATTATTGTAATAAGTAACCTATAGTTCAAGCGTCCGCTTGGACTTTATGCGTACATACTTTATACTACTATATTAACAATCTTCTTAGGAACAATAATCATTTTTTTAATGGGTTTATCCTCAATCCATTTCTGTACTTTTGGATTATCTAAGACAGCCTTTTCTATTTCCTCTTTTGGTGTATCCAAAGCAAATGTCATATTATCTCTGTGTTTTCCATTTACTGAAACAGGATACGTATGCTCATCTTCTTTTACAAAATCAGGATTAAATATTGGCCAACCAGCTTCTGAAATACTCTCTTCATTGCCCAGTAATGACCATAATTCCTCACAAATATGGGGTGCGTAAGGTGCTATAATTCTCACTAAGTCACTTAAAACAGATTTATTGTTACATTTCAGATCAGTCAATGTATTCACACAAATCATGAAAGTGGAAACCGAAGTATTGAAAGAAAAATGCTCAATATCATATTCTGCTTTTTGAATAGCCTGATGCAATGCTTTTAAAGCTTTTTTGTCTGGCTCACCTTCTTCCACTTTAAAGTTTCCATCTGCATCATGGAATAACCTCCATAATTTTTTCAAGAACTTTGCAGTCCCATCAATTCCGTTGGTATTCCAAGGTTTGAATTGCTCCAAGGGCCCCAAGAACATTTCATAAAGTCTCAAAGTGTCTGCTCCATACTTTTCAATGACATCGTCTGGATTGACTACATTGTACTTAGACTTGGACATTTTCTCTACTTCCGCTCCGCAAATGTATTTCCCATCTTCTAAAATGAATTCTGCATCGGCATGTTCGGGTCTCCATCTCTTAAAGGCTTCTAAAGCTAATGAATCATTATGCACAATATTAACATCAACATGAAGTCTTTGTGTTTTGTATTGATCTTTTAATCCATGGGAAACAAATTTATTCTCGCCCTCAATTCTATAAACAAAATTACTTCTTCCCTGAATCATTCCTTGATTGATCATCTTTTGGAATGGTTCGTCTACGCTTAAGTATCCTAAATCATAAAGGAATTTCGTCCAGAATCTAGAGTATAATAGGTGTCCGGTTGCATGTTCAGATCCACCTATGTATAAGTCAACATTCTGCCAATACTGTTGCTTTTCCTCATCTACAAAAGCATCTTTATTATGGGCATCCATATAGCGGAACATATACCAGCTAGAACCTGCCCAGCCCGGCATGGTACTTTTTTCCAACTCAAAACCATCCTCAGTTTTCCAATTTTTTGCTCTGGCCAGAGGTGGTTCTCCGTCTTCAGTAGGTAAATATTTATCCACTTCAGGCAATTCTAGAGGCAATTGATCTTCTTCCAATAAATAAGGTACTCCATTTTTGAAATATACAGGAACTGGCTCGCCCCAATAGCGCTGACGACTAAAAATAGCATCACGCATTCTAAAATTAATTTTGGCACGACCAATTCCTTTTTCTTGCAAGAAGTCAATGGCTTTTAATTGTGCGTCTTTAATGCTGAGCCCAGTCAAGTAATCAGAATTGATAATTGTATCATTTTCAACCACTTCTACTATTGGCAAATCAAAATGTTCTGCAAAAGCTTTATCTCTATCATCATCGGAAGGAACCGCCATAACAGCACCCGTTCCATAACCTGCCAACACATAATCACCAATCCAAACAGGTATTTTTTCTTCTGTGAAAGGATGAATAGCATAAGCTCCTGTAAAAACTCCAGAAACACGCTTCACTTCCGTCATTCTTTCACGCTCCGAACGATTTTTTGCAATGCTCACATATTCTTCTACTTCTTTCTTTTGTTCGGCTGTAGTGATTTTCTCTACTAATTCATGCTCGGGAGCAAGAACCATAAAAGTTACTCCGTAAATAGTGTCAATACGAGTAGTGAAAACTTCGATTTTCTCATCCCTATCAGCCAATTGAAAAGCCATTTGCGCCCCGACCGATTTCCCAATCCAGTTACGCTGCATTTCTTTAATCGGCTCCGGCCAATCCAAATCCTCCAATCCTCTGAGTAAACGGTCAGCAAAAGCCGAGATTCTCATGCTCCACTGCATCATCTTCTTACGCTCTACTGGATGCCCTCCCCTTTCGCTATAACCATCTTTCACTTCATCATTGGACAAAACAGTGCCTAAAGCCGGACACCAATTCACTACTGCTTCAGATAAAAAGGCAATACGATATTTTAATAATATTTTCTGTTTTTCTTCATCAGAAAAATTAAACCAATCTTCTGCGGAAAAAGGCTCTATATCTTCATCACAAGCAGCCTTTACTAATTGATTTCCTGTTTTTTCAAAATGTTCTTCTAAAACTAGAATGTGTCGAGCTCTATCATCTACTAAATCGTACCAGCTATTAAACAATAGTGAAAAAATCCATTGTGTCCATTTGTAGAATGACGGATCACTGGTGCGAACTTCTCTTTCCCAATCATAAGCAAAGCCAATATTTTTCAATTGCTCAATATATCGATTGATATTCTGCTCAGTTGTAATGGCCGGATGTTGTCCGGTTTGAATTGCATATTGTTCGGCAGGAAGTCCGAATGAATCAAAGCCCATCGGATGCAGAACATTAAAACCTTGTTGCTTTTTATAGCGCGCAACTATGTCTGAGGCAATATAACCTAATGGATGACCAACATGCAATCCTGCTCCGGAAGGATACGGAAACATATCCAATGTGTAATATTTGGGTTTGGTAAAGTCATCTTCTGCTTTAAAAACCTGGTTTTTCTCCCAGTAGGATTGCCATTTCTTTTCGGTTTCTCTGAACTGATATTCTGACATAATACTTTATATGTTAATCTTTTGAAGATTCTAATTTTATTGAAAGTCCAAAATTAAGGCTTTTTTTAATGTCGAACAGCGCATTAATAAATTTATGCCTTAAAACTTTTAAAACATTCAAATTTTATTCGAAGAAATCAAAATTCAAAAGAGATAACTTTATCATTTCATTATAGTACCAAAGAAAGAAATAACATTTAAAAATATTATACATGAAAACGATACAAACAACTTTCCAACTAAATTCCTACCCTCGCGGTTTTCATTTGATAGAAAGTGAAATCGAAAAAAATATGCCAAAATTGAAAGATATAGAAGCTGGCATTGCACATATTTTTATTCATCATACTTCTGCCGGACTTACCTTAAATGAAAATGCTGACCCGACCGTAAGAGGAGATTTTGAGCGACATTTTAATGAAATGGTGCCTGAAAACATGGATTATTATCAGCATACCCAAGAAGGATCTGATGATATGCCCGCCCATATTAAAGCCTCCCTTTTAGGTAGTTCGGTAAGTGTGCCTATCCAAAAAGGCAAACTGCTAACTGGAACTTGGCAAGGAGTGTATCTCTGTGAACATAGAAACCATGCTAGTGGACGTAGGATTACAATTACAGTAATGGGAGATTAAGTTTTTGCATTCATCTATTTAATTAGGGTTCGCTTAAAAACAGATTATACAATAAAAATGAACTGTACACCTTTTTTGGCAGTGAGTATTGAGTAATAGTTTTTCAACAAGTGCAAGACTTTTTAAGGTAACAGCCCAAATTGTTTAAGCAGGCCCTAATTACTATTGATTTTCAATCAGATTACTTTTGATTTTAGGATTTAATTGAACTAAATCTTTTGTAAAGGAAATTTTATTCCTCGGTGAAATAATCACACTACCAAATTTACCATATTTGATTTCAATTCTGTCAAATGACGGGGCTGGTGAGGATAAGATATTGTCAGTTTTAGAAATTTCAGTGATCTCATTTATATCAATTGACCTAAATGAGAAAAATCCAAATTTAATTTTCAACAATCCATCATCAATGGTATAAGCTGTACTAAAAAACAAATACAAAATAAAACCATACAGAATAATTGGAAACACCATTTTAACTAAAATATTTTGTTCAAATCCATTATCGATTAGATCAAATATAAATGGTGCAAAAAATATCACAAATATGAATATTAGCAATCCATAGGATACTTTAGATGGATATTTCTTATTCATCTTTTTATTTTAAGCTTTAACAATTAAATTCTATACAATATAGAAAAATCTGGTTTAATCCATAAAGATAACTTCCTCAGTTTCTTGTGTAAATGTTTTTCCTGATTCCAAATTTGCCGTTACGCTAAAGCTTGCCTTTTTATATATTTCATCATATTCTAAAAGTGATAAGTATAAAGAGAATAATTCCTGGTTTTCATATTGCATATCAATTTGGTCTTTAATACTACTAGTTTCTGATTCGTATCTGCTTCCAAAAGCATTAGTCATATCTATAGTTTGACTAGTATCCTCTTGATTTATCATGAGAACTTTTATACTCTGTACTTTATCGGAATAATTAAAATTTGGATCTGGACATTGCCAAGCCATAGCAGTGCTAAATCCATAATTTGGATATCCTTTTACATCAGCTACCTGACTTTCTTGATCATTAAGGAATATTAATAGTAAAAAGTCTTCTTTTCGAACGGAGTCGTCATATACCGTATGTTGACCATCAATATTAGCAGATAGTTCTAAACTTAAGTCTGTATAAACCATTTCCAAGGTAGGAATAGGGCCGCATCTGAGGCATGACATCAAAAATTGAAAAGTGAATATCGCAGCAATAATTAAAATTGTTCTTCTTAAAATAATCATGGTTCAATTAAAAAAATAAGTTCGGTTAATAGAGTTTGAATCATTTGGTGCTAAAATTAAAAGCAAACTAATGACTCTTTTTACACTTAAGTGGTTGTAAGCCTTGAATAATTATTGATTCACAATCGTTCGGAAAGTGAGGTTCACTCTGGGTAAAAAAGATTTTTTAGTCGGAGGTAATCTGTGAAGCCAGTGGGATTGAGTTGTATCCTTCATAACTAATAAGCTTCCGTTTTCAAGCCATACTTCCACTTTTTCTTTAGAGTCTTTATGCTTAAAAGCAAATTTTCTTTCTGCTCCAAAACTAACTGAGGCAATCGCCCCATTTTTTCTCAAATCTTTCTCTCCATCACTATGCCAGGCCATGCCCTCTTCGCCTGAATGATATAAATTCAATAAGCATGAATTATAGGTTTCTCCTGATTGAATTTCTACTTCTTGCTTTATTTGTTCTAAAGCTTCCGTCCAGGGCTTAGCATATTTCGTGACTTTTGAATAGGTGTAGGAAAATGGCTTTTCCCCATACCATGCTACTTTTCGTTTGGTAATAATTTCTTTGCCAAAAATAATGGCTTTATCATGTTCCCATTCTATTTCATTATGTAGATTGTCGAAAAAGTAAGAAGACTGTTCCTCGTTAAATATTCGTCCATAATATTGTACTATGCCATCATAGGGCAATAGATTTTTATTAGGGTCGAAAGGTTCGTCAAATAATTTCATGTAGGAAGCTTGAAGTAATTAAACTGAAATTAAATATTATTAATCATTTTCATGACTAAAAAAGTGACAATATTTAAGAATATGGTTTTTCATTAAATGCAAATTAAAACAAATATCCTGTAAGGCTTCTTCTATTTTTGCCAACCATTATTTATTATATGTTTAATAAATAAAATTGTTTTCTTATGATCTTTTTTTAATTGTCTATAACCAAGAGCAAAAGAAGTTAACAGCAGCAAACTTGGAATTAAAATAAAATTGGTTGCTATTTCAACTCCAATAATAAAAACTGAAAAAATAATTGCGTAAATAATTCCCGCTAAATTTAAACTTGTAGATACTTGTAGTCTTTCATTTTTAATAACTCCTTTAAATTTTACAATTAGTACTCTTTGAAAAAAATCATAGCCAGGAATTAATTCAAATTCATTATTCCCCTTAAACTCACCCCAAAAAAAAATCAGCTTTACCAGGCCTTAAATTCATCTTACGATACTTGATATATTTTCTTAAATCAGTTCTGAATTTTTTTTGATCTGAAATATCGAATTGGTATTTCTTCATTTTCGTCAACTATGAATTCTAAAAACAATACTTAATTTAATCCAATGGTACCAACAAAACGGGGATTTTAGATTCCTTTATAATCTCTTCAGAGGTGCTTCCCATAAATGCTTTATAAAGAAAATTATGATCATGATGACCAGTTATGATAAGATCTGAATTGAGTTTTTTCGCTTCCTCTAACAGCATTTCTACAGTAGCCCCCTGCACCAATAAGCCTTCTGCTCTAACACCCTTAGCTTCCAATTGTTGAGCATAGTCCTGCAATAATTTATGTTCAGCTCGCAAATCATCTGCTCTGGTATCTCTTATGTACTGCGGTCCTACATCATAGCCCACAAAATCAGGATCGGGAGCTGCTATATGCACCAGCCATATTTTAGCATCAAAAGCTTTAGCAAATTCATAAGCTTTATCCATTAAAAAATCTTCCTGCTCATTAAAATCTAAAGAAACCAATATATTTTTCATACTCCAATATCTTTTAAACACTCTACTGGAAACATACGATTTCTAATATAAAAAGATAATATTTAGCTTTCAATCCTTTATTAGAGTTATGCCAAGTGATCCATATTCCTGATCTGGGCTATCAGTATAAATTTCATATGTATATTTTCCGTTTTTCAAAGGAGTTTCCCCAACATAGTCGATTGGCTGCAATTTCAAAGTATTTCCATTAATCTCTAATTCAACATAAGCATAACGATATGCTTTCTCAAATACTTTATATTCTGAGTACTCACCAGAATCTAAAGCCCCAAAACGAACATTACCAGTAGTTGTGTTTATGACTATATTTTTATAATCAAAGTTACTAGTATTAGCTAACCTTATATTCACAGCAGATGGATCAATCTCAGCTTCGGTACAGCTAAAAAGTAAGGCAATAAGAGCGAGTATAATTATTGATTTTTTCATACCTAAAAGACACTTATTTCAATTTTATGGTTGCAAAATATTATATTTTGATAAGGTCATAACATCAAATTTTAAACAAAAAAAGCCAGTTTAAACTGGCTTTTTTCTATTGTCTATGTTTGTGCTATTAGCTAAATACGGTCTGACCTGCGGTGCTGATCTCATCCTACATCCAACACCCCACATCCAACATTCATTGCAGAAGTAAGAATTCGGTACTAATTAAAGTACAAACACAGCATATACTATTTCCCCCTTTGGGGGCTAGCTAACCCACTCCTTCACATCATCTGGGCTTACACTTGGGATATCAAGCTTCATTTTCTTTTTCAAGCCTGAAATCTGATGGTGCAATTTGGTATGCTTTGTGTCTTTTAGTTCTTCTACCGTTCTTATGCCTGCTTCCATTACTACCGGAGCCCATTCTTTAGGCACTCCTGCTGCTACAAAATCGGCTTCTGTGGCTACTTTTGCTTTCTTCTCTGGCTTCATTTGTGGGAAGAACAAGACATCTTGTATAGAATTGCTATTAGTCATGATCATACTTAAACGATCAATTCCTATACCTAAACCTGCTGTTGGTGGCATTCCATATTCCAGAGCTCGTAAGAAATCTTCATCCAATACCATGGCTTCATCATCTCCTCTTTTACCTAATTCCAACTGCTCTTCAAATCGTTGACGTTGATCAATCGGGTCGTTCAACTCAGAGAATGCATTACAGATTTCTTTTCCGTTGCATATAGCCTCAAATCTTTCAACCAAGCCTTCTTTGGTTGGATGCTTTTTCGCTAATGGAGACATTTCAATCGGGTAATCTGTGATGAAAGTTGGCTGAATCAATTGTGCTTCACATTTCTCCCCAAAAATTTCATCAATCAATTTCCCTTTCCCCATAGAATCATCTACAGGAACGTGCAGTTTTTCAGCAGTCTTTCTCAACTCCTCCTCATTCATTTCTGAAATATCGATACCGGTAAAATGCTCGATGGCTTCATACATGGTATAACGTTTCCAAGGTCTTTGGAAATTAATGATATTCTCCCCTACTTTTACTTCTGTGGTTCCGTGAATATCCATGGCTACTTTTTCTACCATTTCTTCCACCAAATTCATCATCCACTGATAATCTTTGTAGGCAACATATAATTCCACCTGCGTAAATTCCGGATTATGGAATCTTGACATACCTTCATTTCTGAAATCTTTGGCGAATTCAAAAACTCCATCATAACCACCCACAATTAATCTTTTCAGATACAATTCATTTGCAATCCTTAGATATAAGGTCATATCCAAGGTATTGTGATGCGTTTTAAAAGGACGAGCTGCAGCACCACCATAAAGCGGCTGTAAGATTGGCGTTTCTACTTCCAAATAGCCTTTATCGCCTAAGAAAGTACGCATAGAATTCACTAATTGAGTTCTCTTCCTAAAAGTTTCGCGCACACTAGGATTCACAATCATATCCACATAACGCTGACGATACCTTTGTTCAGAATCTGTAAAAGCATCATATCTTTTTACATTTCCTTGCTCATCAGTAGTTTCTTTAGTGATCGGTAAAGGACGAAGGGATTTTGTTAGAACCGTAAGTTCTTTCACATGAATTGAAATCTCCCCTACTTGAGTGGTAAATACATATCCTTTAATTCCGATGATATCACCGATATCCAATAATTTCTTAAAGACAGTATTATAAAGTGTTTTATCTTCATCCGGGCAAATTTCATCTCTACTAATATAGATTTGAATTCTTCCGGTGCTGTCTTGTATTTCCGCGAAAGAAGCTTTTCCCATGATCCTTTTGCTCATAAGACGACCAGCAATACTGATATTTTTATAGTTCAGCTTATCGCTGTTATAATTTTTCTTAATGTCCTTAGCGGAAGCATTAATTTCAAATGACTCTGCTGGATAAGGATTAATCCCCAGTTTCGTTAGTTCTTCCCTGCTTTTTCTTCTTTCTATTTCCTGTTCGCTTAAATGCATCATTTTTTGCTAAAATTTGTAATATCTGTACAAAGTATTGGGTACAAAATGCAAAGATATAGTAACTCTATTTAAATTAGATGTTTCTGACTAATAATCTACTAAATGTCTTTTTAAGATGATTAATGGTAGCTGAAATATTTTGCCTATTGTCAACTGTCTTTTGTTTATTTTTGTTGACTAAGGGCTATTTCCGGTCTGACCTTCGGTACTGACCTAAGTACAATCTTCCTATACCCTTCAACTTGTCAACATGCTAACTTGAAAACTTGACAACCTAAATCAACTCTTCTTCCTCTCTTCCTTTCTCCTCTGAATTTCTTCTTTAATCAATGAAAACTCACGACTACTTTGTCCGGCTACTGCAGTATTTTCCTCAGCTCTTCTAAATAAATATGGCATTACAGATTTTACGGGCCCATAAGGTACATATTTAGCTACGTTATAACCCTTATCTACCAGGTTAAATGAAATATTATCACTCATACCATAAAGTTGAGCAAAATGTACTCTCTCATCATTAGGCTTAATACTATGTTTGTCCATCATATAGGCTAAGAAATAATTGCTATACTGGTTATGCGTTCCATTGAAGACAAATATTTTTTCCAAATTTTCAACACAGTATTCTAAAGCTGAATTATAGTCAATATCTGTTCTTTCTTTTGATATCTGTATAGGATTTGGATACCCCATTTCTTCAGCTCTTTCTGTTTCTTTTTCCATATATGCGCCCCTTACTAATTTGGCTCCTATGTAATATTCCTTTTCTATTGCTCTCTTATGGGCTTTTTTAAGGTTTTCATACATATCTGCTCGATACATTTGATAAGTGTTATAAACAATGGCTGTTTCTTTGTTATACTTTTCCATCATTTGATAAACTATCTCATCAATGGGATCTTGTAACCAGCTTTCTTCGGCATCAATCAATATTCTAACGTTCTTCTCGTAAGCTGCTTTACATATTTTTTCTATCCTTTCTTTATTTCTTTCATGGATAGCTTTCTCTTTCTCAGTAAGCTCTTTACCTGCCTGAATTTTCGTAAAAATTTTCCCAAGCGCTATACCAGAAGGCTTAAATACGCAGAATGGTAAATTATCATCGTCAGCTGCACGATCTATAGTCCTTAGGACTTCATTCATTGTTTTGTCAAATCCCTTCTCGTTTTTAGCACCTTCCACAGAATAATCCAGTATGGTGCCAATACCATGAGAAGCTAACTCATCAATTGTTCCTTGACTATCTTTAATAGATACCCCTCCACAAAATTGATCATATACTGTCCAGTAAATGATTTTGCTTATTGGCAAATGCAATGCAAAGCCTAATTTCACAAAAAATTTACCAATTGCTACTAACCATCCTTTACCCATCAGAGTGAAAAGCCAATACGCTTTTCTTAATTGTTTATCTGACTTACTAGTAAATGCAATGGATACATCGTCAAAAATCGGGTTTGTAGTTACTTCCATAAAATTAATTTAAGTCCGCAAATATAAGGAAAACGAAGTCACTTGCTTTTTGTTAAATTGATTAACTTGCAACTTTTTATAAATTATTTATGAAGATTAAAAATTGGTATTCAGGCGGTAAACCTTGGGTGATAGCTGGCCCCTGCAGTGCGGAAACAGAAGAACAACTTCTTGAAACCGTTGAGCAGTTGGTTAAAAATGGGTTTACTACCATCAGAGCAGGCGTATGGAAGCCAAGAACCCGTCCAAATAGCTTTGAGGGCGTGGGGAAAATTGCTTTCCCATGGATTAAAAAAGCTAAATCTCTCCATCCTCAAATTGAATTTGCAATTGAAGTTGCCTCTGCTGAGCATGTGGAATTAGCCTTAAAAAATGATATTGATATTTTATGGGTTGGCGCTCGTACTACTGTCAACCCTTTTAATGTACAAGAAATAGCTGAGGCTGTTCGAGGTGTAAAAGATAAACCCATTTTAGTAAAAAATCCCATTAATCCGGATTTGGCACTTTGGATGGGAGCGCTAGAAAGATTTGATGCGGTGGGAATCGAAAAGCTCGGAGCAATCCACAGAGGATTTTCTACTTATCAGGAAAGTATTTACAGGAATATTCCGCTTTGGCAGATCCCAATTGAATTAAAATCTCGATACCCGGAGTTGCTTTTAATTAATGACCCAAGTCATATTGCCGGTAAAAGAGATTTACTATTTGAAATAGCTCAAAAAGCTATGGATTTGCAGTATGATGGGTTAATCATCGAATCCCATCGCTCCCCAGATGATGCTTGGAGTGATGCTGCTCAGCAACTGACCCCTAATGCTTTGAAGGAAATGCTAAGCCACATTAAAATAAGAGAGAAAAGCTTTCCAAATAAGGATTTTAAGAATGAATTGGAAGGCATAAGAGATCAAATAGATGAAACTGATAAAGAATTATTGGAGGTTTTATCGAGAAGATTGGAGTTGGTAAAAAAAGTAGGGCAATATAAAAAAGATAAAAATGTTGCTATATTTCAGTTGGAACGTTGGAATAAAATAATAGAAAACCGTCCTTTATGGGGCAAAAAGCTGAATTTGGATGCTGATTTTGTGAAATCCATTTATCAGGATATCCATGACGAATCCATCAGAATTCAAACTGACATTTATAATAATGAAGAATAAAAAGAAAGTTTATACACTTGGACCAAAAGGCTCTTTCCACCACCTAGCATGCGTTGAATATTTAGGAGGGCAACAAGAAATTGAGTTTTGTGAAAGTTTTGCTGGAGTTTTTGAAGCCGTTAGAGCAGGTCATTTGGGCTGGATTGCATTATACAACAGCTTGGCTGGCATAGTAGAGAATCACGAGGCTGAAATTGAAAAGAATTTCACATTGCTGGATGAAATGGATTATGAAGTTAAATTATGTATTTGTGCTGCACCTAAGACTAAATTGAATGATTTAACTAAACTCTTTTCCCACGAAAAAGCCTTTGGGGAAAGCAAAAGGTTTATTTCTGAAAAATTACCAAAAACTGAATTAATCAAATGCTCTAGCACTTCTCATGCCGCTCAGAAAGTAGCTCAGGAAAAAGAGAAAAATTCAGCTGCAATTTGCCATTCCGAAACTGCCAAGTTTTATGGATTGGATATTTTAGCTAATATTCCGAACAAGAGGAAAAATGAAACTAGTTTTGGCCTATTTGCGGGCTGATTTAATTAATTATTAGAGAGAAATTATCTTTAACTAAAAGACCTCCATTAATTTAAAAAATAATAGAGGTCTTCATTTTGTTTCAGGTTCAGTAGTTTCATTCTACTTATTCGAGTGAAAACCAATGGTATTGCCTTCAGTGTCCATACAGATACTTACAAATCCGTGTTCCCCAATTTGTTCCTTTTTTTGCAGTATTTTTCCTCCAGCACTTTCTACTCTGGATGCTTCTGTTCCACAGTCTTCACTAGTGAAGTATACTAATGTACCGCCAGTTCCTGGTTTCATCTCCTTAGTTTTACAAAGTGCTCCACTGATATTGGCACCACCTTCCGCCCAAGGAAAACTGACCATTTCTAAATCTCCAAATCCTCCAGGTGTTTGCATTGGGATCATTTTGATTTGCAATACTTCTTCGTAGAACTTCTGAGCCCTGCTCATATCTTCTACATAAATTTCTACCCAAGTGAAAGGGTTCTTTGATTGAGTTGCCATGATTCAATTTATTTAAGGTGTAATTTAGATTTCAAAAATGATCAAACTATAAACTCTAAGCATATAATAGCACATTCTTACTTACCTTAATTAAAGTTAGCAAAAAGAGATAATATTTCAATCTCTTTTGTTTTCATAAAAATAAATACCTTTTAAGTAATTTGATCTCTTCTCCTTGATAGGTGTTATTTTAGTTCAATGCCATTGCCAGCATCCCAAGGCTCATTATAATCATAAGTCCATCTTCTATGATGGTTACAGTACTCATTGGCAAATTGAATACATCTCCTAAGCAAGCACACTTAATAGTTTTCTTATTCAACACAGTTTGTAAAACCCCTATTATACTTACCGACATTACCACAAAAGTCACACTATTTATAATAATTGGACTGAAATTAACCAAGAATGCAATTCCTAATATTAATTCCGTAAAAGCATAGATATAACCCCATAATGGGAATTTTCTAGCGATGATGTCGTACATCAAATAACTGTCTTTAAAGCCTTTTAAGTTTAACATCTTGAAAAACGAAAAAGTCAGAAAGAAGCCCGCCATAAAATGTCTCATCCATCTTGATAGGTCTATACTTTCAGCTATCAGTTCCAAAAGGGCAGTTACCGAAAAAATGTATAAAAAGATAAGCAAAACAGGCTTATAAGTATTAAACCAGGACTTGCTTTGTTCAATTACTTCATTATGGTCGATAGCAGAAATTTGGTACTTCTTGTCCAATGCATTCTGAAAAACGGACAAGTCAATATGCTTTGCCATTGTGACGGTAGCGGAATTATTATCTTTTGAGACTTCAACTGCTGATACGTTATTAACATTCTTTAAAGCAGATTTCACTTTGGTTTCACAGCTTCCGCATGTCATTCCAGTAATTTGATATGTGTGTGTCATGTTTTTTGTTTTATTTTCTAAAGCAAAATTGACAACAAATCAAGTATGAAATGTTACGCTATTTTGGGAGTAATTTGTAAGATTTACAAATCTTCTAGCGGTTTGCGTTTAATGGTGCGTAGATTTTTGAAGTGGCTGGGTGTGAGCCCTGTTACTTTTTTAAACTGATTGCTTAAATAAGCCACACTTGAATAGTTAAGTTGAAAGGCAATTTCACTCAAAGTAAGTTCATCATACACCAAAAGCTCTTTTACCTTCTCAATTTTTTGAAGAATATAATATTTCTCAATGGTTATTCCCTCTACCTCTGAAAATAAATTACTCAAGGAACTGTAATCTTGACTTAATTCCACAGACAAATACTCTGAAAGCGTAACTTTAAGAACACTGTTTTTATTCTGAACCAAATCAGTAATTAAGTTTTTTACCTTTTCAATGGTTTTGGTCTTTTTGTTATCCAATAAATCAAAACCTAATGCTTGGAGTTCCAGTTTGAGTTGCTCTTTAACTGTAGAAATATCATCCTCCTGTAGTTCAATTTCTCCCAATTCTATTTGAACAGGGTGAAGTCCTAATTTTTCTAGGGTTGATTTCACCACCATTTTGCAGCGGTTGCATACCATGTTTTTAATATATATCGTCATTTTTCAATTCATTAAATTCATATTTAAGGTCAGAACCATAAGCTTTTCAAAATACATCACTCTTCTCTAAATTCCAGTATATCACCTGGTTGACAATCTAAAGCATTGCAAATAGCTTCCAGAGTACTGAACCGAACCGCTTTAGCTTTACCTGTTTTTAGTATGGAAAGATTGGATAAGGTTATGTCCACTTTTTCAGAAAGTTCATTAAGCGACATTTTACGTTTGGCCATCATTACATCTACATTAACAATTATTGGCATATTTCAGACGGTTAATTCATTTTCAGATTGGATTTCAATTCCTCTGTTAAATACTTGAGAAATAACAAATAGGATAGCTGCCATTAATAAGAATTCTGATGCACCATTACCGTATGAAAAGCTTTCAACTCCTACAGGCTTTTTAATCAACCATTTCACATATCCACTAGTTATAACAGATAGAATACCTATACTTAAAGCTGTATAACTTGTACTTGCTATCCTTTTAGCTACTTCTGCACTAAAAGGATTGTTTAAGTTTATCTTAGAAAATATTTTTATTACATCATAAAAAAGATAAGCCTTAAGTACCCATATCGAAACTACCAATGAAAGTAAGCCCACATAATACCCGAGGTGATAGCTATAAAGTTGAGATAAATTCAAGCCCAGATATAAGTCATGCGACACAATTGGCTTGAAAAGACTATAAATAAAAGTGAATAAAAGGGATCCTGCTTTAATACAGAGCCCTAAAAATATTACCCAAGTTAGCACCCGCAATACGTTTAAAATAGAGTTAGTTTTAGATTTCATCGTTCAATAATTTTAGATTCATGAACAAATATTAATAAATAATTATTGATAAACAATAAATAATATGCTTTTATCAAAAAATACTTTCTTTATGATTCAAAACTTTGATCATTTATAATGATAGGATATCAGTTTAACTGGAAAATCTTCCGTTACTTTTATCAATTGAAAAAGCCCCTCTTTATCAGGATTTCCATTTAGAGCATATGCTCCAACTGGGTATTTAAGTTTTTGTATATCTAGCTGGGTTGTATTAGTGGAGTGAACAGCCCTGGATAAGGCAAGTGCGGAGATTTAAAGCCAAATTTTTGTCCGCCAGACAGAAGCTCCTTAGTATAAAACCTTCATATTTAAACGATCAACTCGCATTTGCTTTAGTTGATGTCGTGCATAGTGTATTTTTATTTCTCAATTACTATCATTCGATAATCAGTTTCAGATTTATGTCCACTTTCACTGTCTTCAAATATGTATTTAAACTCTTTATCTGATAATCGTTTATGTTTTCTTTCTATGTCAATGGCTTTATTGAGAGTTTGAACTTTATCACCCGTGTCCTGAATGCAAACTAACAAAAGACTTCCCTTTCTCATATCCGAAACAATTTTCTTAATCAGTCCAATTTCTTTTTCTTTGTCCTTCTTCGTGAAATGAAACATACTGTCCAATAGAACAAAGTCAAACTCACTAAAACGGTCAAAAGCGTAAATATCTCTGACATGTCCGACCAAATCCAAATTTTCACTGTGCCCGATTTCATTCATTTGGTCGATACCGACTTTAGAGTTGTCAATTCCTGTCACAGGGTAACCAAGTCGTGCCAAAGCAATTGCATCTCTTCCTTGTCCGCATCCTAAGTCAAGTACTTTCCCATTCATTGGGAATTCAGCAAAAAACGCAATCAATTCGGGGGAAGGTTCTCCGAATAAATTTTGAGTCTGATAGTATTTGTCATAGGTAACTGTCATTGGTTTTATTCAAATTAAAATCAACATTTGAACACATGCACCTAAAAGTACATGTATTCAATTTACACACCAATCTACTGATTATCTAAATACTTTCTCTTTCAAAAAGGAGGCTTAGAGTAAACTCACAAATTAAATTATGATTCCATAATCTTCTTCAATTCCTGTAGACCATACTCGAGATCAGCACCCAACATTTCCTCAAAATCCATCACTACCAACATCAAATTCATAGGATAAGACATTGAACCATTAAAGCCCCAAGTTACTTTGGTTTGATTGTCTCCTACTGCTTCGAGTTTTAAATAAGCTTTATCATTGGCTTCGAATGGTTCTTTAAATCTTAGTGCATAATCAATTCGGTCTTTATCAATTGATAAGATTTCCTGCTCTCCTACCCCCACATTTTCATTCTCACTTTCCCAAGCAGCAACAAAGCCAACCGTTCCATCAACTCCTGTATAAGTATTTTTCATATCAGGATCCATGGTTGCCCATTTGCTATATTGATCTTGATTCTTTAAATATTTGACATAATCAAATACTTCCTGATGCGATGCATTGATAGTAGTCTCTCTAGAAACTTCATATTCTTTGTCAGCCACAGCAGCTACAATCAATGCCAAAACAATAATCCCCAGGATGGCTAATCCAATAATTTTCAAAACCTTCATAGTTCAACAGTTTAAAAAGTGTTATCTAAAATAAAAATAATATTTGAACGGCTAGAAAATATCGGACTAATAAAAATACTTATGAAATGGTATGTTTAGGAATATAGAAATACAAAATAGTGCTAGAATACCTTTGAAATCACTTTTTTTATACGATATTCTGTTATACAAGCTTAAACCAAATAATAAAAGCTAACGAACGTTAGATAAGTTCATTTTTACGATTTTTTTAAAATATTTTAGAATTTTATTTTGTTTTAAAAAATCAGCACTATACATTTGGAACATGATACACACACAAGGACGATTTTATTTTTACTTTTATTTTATCCCGCTCAGGCGAGTCGGTCCTTGTTATGCTATGTAATTACTAAACTAAAACATACTTCAAGCCCGGTTCGCAAGAGTCGGGCTTTTTTTTGTCTAAAATTTAAAAAAACAGAAAAATGAATACATTGAAAATGAAAGATTGGGGACTGGGTCTCGGAAAACATGTAGTCATCGCTGGGCCTTGCTCGGTAGAAACAGAAAAGCAAATTGATGACCTTTGCAACAGCTTTGAGCGCGAACCTCAAATCGGCATGTTCCGAGGAGGCGTTTGGAAACCACGTACACGCCCAGGAAATTTCGAAGGTTTAGGAGAAGAAGCTTTGCCTTGGCTCCAAAAAGTAAAAAGTAGATTACAAATTCCCGTTTGTGTGGAAGTGGCAAACACCAACCATGTGGAAGCTGCTTTAAAGCATGATATTGATGTGTTATGGATTGGAGCTAGAACTACAGTAAATCCATTCTCAGTGCAAGAAATTGCGGATTCATTGAGAGGAGTGGATATTCCCGTAATGGTAAAAAACCCAATTAATCCTGATTTAGCTTTATGGGTTGGGGCTTTGGAAAGAATGTATGATGTAGGCATCAATAAATTAGCGGCCATCCACAGAGGCTTTGCTGATCCTTATGATAAAATCTACAGAAATAAGCCAAATTGGAATTTGGCAATGCAATTGAAACTGGAATTACCTGAAATTGAAATTATTAATGACCCTAGCCACATAGCTGGAAAATCAGAAATGGTGCAAGCGGTAGCACAACGAGCTCTTAATTTCGGAATGGATGGATTGATGATAGAAACTCATCCAAATCCCGCTGAAGCTTGGTCTGATGCTCGTCAACAGTTAAATCCTGAGCAGCTATTGACTTTACTGAAAGAAATCTCTTTCCGTGAACGCATCGATTTTGAAAATCAAATTCCTGAAAATTTGAAAGAAATGCGTGATTCAATCGATCATATTGATCAAAAACTAATAGATTTACTTTCTGATCGCTTCCATTTGATAGACAAAGTGGGTGCTTATAAAAAAGCCCATGAATTATCAGTTTACCAAGGAGGAAGATGGAAAGATGTATTGGAAAGCAGAGTTAAATTGGGCACAGAAAAAGATATGAGCGAAAAATTTATGAAAAATTTGCTAATAGCCATACATGACGAATCCATCAAAAGACAGGAAAAGCAAATTGCCAACAAGGATGTTGAACCTTTAACCATTATATGAGCAAAGTATATTTTAAGGATTTAAGTTATATAAAAGAGCTATTAGCCTCTGTTGAGCACTCACAGTTATTCATTTTAGCGGATGAAAATAGCAAAGGACATTGCTATCCGCTGATTAAAGATTATTTGGAGTATCATCAAGTTATAGAAATTAGTTCTGGTGAAAAACACAAAACATTAGATAGCTGCAATTTGATTTGGAATGCATTAACTAATGCCACTGCAGACCGAAAAGCGCTTTTGATAAATTTAGGTGGTGGAGTGATTACTGATATGGGTGGGTTTTGTGCCGGAACTTATAAACGCGGTATTCGATTTATTAATATTCCTACAACATTGCTCTCCCAAGTTGATGCAAGTGTAGGTGCCAAAACAGGCATCGATTTTAATGGATATAAAAACCATATCGGACTATTTTGTGAAGCCGAAGCTGTATTGGTCAATCCCACTTTTCATCAAACTTTGCCACAAGAACAGTTGGTATCAGGATATGCTGAAATGTTAAAGCATGGTTTGATTGCAGATCAAAAACACTGGCAGGATTGTCTTGAAAATGGATATGGAAAGTTTAGCAATGAATTGATTCAGCAATCAGTCAAAATAAAAGAGAAAGTAGTGGAAGCCGATCCTACAGAAAAAGGATTGCGAAAGATCTTGAATTTTGGACATACAATCGGACATGCAATTGAAACTCATTTATTAAATACTGAAAATGAATTATTACATGGGGAAGCAATTGGTTTAGGAATGATTGCAGAAGCTTTTATTAGTAGATCAAAAGGATTACTAAGTGATCAAGAGTATCAGATTATAATAAAAGAATTAGGAAGAATTTATAATAGCTCAAAAATAGAAAAAGCCTCTTATGTGGAGATAAAAAGGCTTTGTAAACAAGATAAAAAGAATCAAAATGGTGAACTCAACATGAGCTTACTTAAAAATATTGGTCAAGCAGTCTATGATATTCCTGTTGAAGAGGAACTCATAGACGAGGCTTTAAACGTAATATTATAATTTCATTTTATTACGGAAATTTTTAGCACTATGAATGGCCGAATCACTTAATTCGTTTATCCAATCTGAATCTAAACCATCTTCAGTATGTCTTTTAATATTTTGCAATCGATCGGCTACAGTTCTTGTAACTTTTTTACCATTTTTACTGCTCAAAAAAGCTCCCGCTGCTACAACTGTGGCAGCTCCAGCTAAAAATGAAAAAATTGATTTACTTGTGGTACTCATTTTATTTATAATTTAAGGTGATAACTTATTAGAACTTCAACGCTTAACTTATAAAAACAGTTTAACCTAATAAAAAATATTTTGAATTATTTTATAAATCAATATAAAATTTCTACCAACCAAGAAATTTGTTCTATCAAACTACCTAGCTCAAAAAGTGAATCAAATCGCTTATTGATTATGAATGCTCTTTCTGATGGGAAAATTGCTATTGACAACTTATCAAGTGCAAGAGATACCCAAACTTTAATCAGGCTATTAAAAAATGAAAAAGAGCTGGATAAATTTGATGTCTTAGATGCTGGTACTGCTATGCGTTTTCTCACAGCTTATTTTGGAGTAGCTACCAAAAAAGAAGTTGTTTTGACGGGGACTGATCGCATGCAAAAGCGTCCAATAGGAATTCTTGTGAATGCTTTAAAATCAATTGGGGCTGAAATCAGTTATGAAAATGAAGAAGGATATCCACCCCTAAGAATAAAGCCTTTTCAAAAACAAATCAGCTCCGAGATATCCATTCCAGGTAATATCAGTAGCCAATATATCTCAGCTTTATTAATGATCGCACCTTCCCTACCTCAAGGACTAGAAATCAATATTGAACCACCTGTTTTTAGTAAGCCCTATATCGATATGACCTTAGGCTTAATGCAATTGTCTGGAATCCAATTTGCTCAAAATGATGACGAGATAATCATTAAGCCTCAAAGCTATCAGAAAAGTACACAAAGTGTGGAATCAGATTGGTCAGCCTCTAGCTATTGGTTTTCTATTATTGCACAATCGGAAATTGGCAAAAAGGTGCTTTTGAAGGGATTAAAATCCAAGAGTTTCCAAGGAGATAATGTCATTAAAGAAATATCAGCAAATTTTGGTGTAAGTTATAAATTTGAAAAGACTGGTCTACTGTTGGAGAAAATAAGTCCCTCTGAAAATAGTCTGTTACAGTTAGACTTTAAAAAATGTCCTGATTTAGCTCAGACCGTTTTGCCTTGTGCTGCAGCTCTAAAAATTGATTTGGAAATGACAGGCTTGGAGAGCTTAAGAATTAAGGAAACAGACAGGATTTCGGCTTTGCAAAATGAATTATCTAAATTCAATTGTAAACTTACAGAACCTGAAAAAGGAATTTGGAAATTAGACAGCTCAAATTTCACACCAAAAGAAGGAATTGAAATTGAAACTTATGAAGACCATAGAATGGCAATGGGATTTGCACCTTTAGCCTTAAAAACCGGAATCCAAATCAAAGAAATTGAGGTAGTGAATAAATCCTATCCAAGCTTTTGGAAGGATTTAGAATCATTCGGTTTTGAGTTGATCGAGCAATGAGTTGAAATACTCAGGAGCTTTTAACATTCTGCTACCATACCAGCTGAACATTTCGCCATCAACTATAATAAAGTTGGCTTTAGGAAATTCTGCTTTTAGTTCTTCAATATGTTTTTCTTGAAATGGGAAAGGCTCAGAAGATAGGAATATATAATCAGGATTATCTTTAACAATTTCACTTATTCCAATTTCAGGGTATCGATTTTCTGTAATTATATTTTTAAAGCCAGAGTAAGCTAGCATTTTGGAAATAAAAGTATCATTCCCAGCCCACATCCAAGGGCTTTTCCAAATGCAATAGGCTATTTTGATATTCGAATTAGGTTTCTTTATTGAATCAAATTTCTGTCGTATATTTTGATTGATTTCCTTAGTTTTTTCAGACATTCCTGTCAACTCCCCAATATCATTCATCATTTCTAAAGCAGTATCAAAACCATTGACATCAGATACATATACAGGACAGATTTTTGACAACTTTTCTACATAATGCTTTACATTTTCCTCTTTACTTGCAATGATCAAATCAGGCTTTAAATCTTTAATTTTATCTAAATGCTGTTGTTTAGTTCCTCCAATAATTTCTTTCTCTTCTCTCCAATTAGATGGGTGAACACAAAATTTAGTAATGCCTACAACCTCCTTTTCCAAACCTAAATCATATAAATACTCCGTAATGGAAGGAACTAAACTTATTATTCTTTTAGGGTAAGAATCAAATTCTATCAGATTACTGATTTGGTCTTTTAATTCAGGCATAATTTAAAAATGAATAAAATTTTGGTCATAAAAAAAGCTTCATCTTTCTGGACGAAGCTTTGTAACATTTGTTTATATTGATTTAAATAGTAATACCCATATTTACCAATTGACTTGATACTTTCAGATTACTATTGTCAAAAGTAGCTTGATTAATCTCAAATTTTAATTTACCTCCAACCTCTCTAAAGTTAATAGAAGCACCTTTCTTACCTAAACCTGATTTATCAGTGATGATTAAAGTTGGTTTAGTATCATACTTTTCAATTATAGCATCAAAATCTCTACTTTTATTTGAAGCTAAATAAATGATGTGTGCATTTTTTATTGACGAAACATCTGATACATTAATAATTTCAGCATTTTGTCCTTTTACTTGTCTTTGACCATACAAATTTGACAATTGCTCATACACATCGTCATCACCATATACTGCGATTACAAAATCTCCAGATTTAGTTTCGGCAGGCCATTCGATATATTTTATGAAATTAAATATTAGCATCGAATGGATTTCATGCATTGGTCTTTGGGCATTAGCATTAAAAGAATTAAAACCAATTAGCACAAAGAAAGCGATAATGAATATTTTAAAAGTATATTTCATAATTCAAAAGTTTCGATTCCAAATATCATGCAAAATTACTACTATTCTTTAGAATATTATATTTTTATAAGGAATAATATATATTTTGACAGTAAAAGAACAAATAAATACAATTAATACTACTAATATTTTAATTTTAATTAAAAAACCCTAGCATAAAGATTACGATAATCTCCAGCTAGGGTAAAAAAACTAAACTAAATCACTATATTTTATTAAATCAAAATTCCCATGCTGGATAATTGAGTTGAAACTTTCAAGTTATTTCCTTTTATAGATGCTTGATTAATTTCAAATTTCAATTTACCGTTAATCTCTTGGAAATTGATACAACTTCCTTTTTTGCCAAGACCACTTTTATCAGTAATCATAAGAGTTGATTTTCCTGCAAATTTTTCCTTGGCCTCGTCAAACTCTCTACTTTTATTACTTGATATGTAAAGAACATGCGCGTTATTAACGGCACTCACATCATCTACATTTACAACTTTAACGGTTTGACCTTTGACAGTCCTATTAGTGTAAAAGTTTTGGATTGTTGATGCCACATCCTCATCACCCACCACTGCAATAACAAAATTGCCTGCTTTAGCATCAGTTGGCCATTCTACATATTTAATAAAATTAAACATGAGCATAGAATGGATTTCATGCATAGGTCTATCGCCCGATTTAAGGTTAAAACCAAAAACCATTATTGCAATAACTAATAATACTCTACTGATTCTTTTCATTATATATTTATTGATAATTTACACTACAAAGGTAGAAGAACGATCTTTATCAGTAAATCGAAAAAGTACTAATAGCTTTCAGAAGTAATATTTAATGAAATTAAGATAGTTTGTATCTAAAATTATGCTTGTCTTTAAGGTTAACAACGAATGCGTGTAATAAATCAATAACCGATTGTACATCCTTGCTGTGTACCATTTCTACAGTGGTATGCATGTACTTGAGCGGAAGTGATACTAAAGCTGATGGAACGCCCTCGTTACTGTATGCAAAAGCATCCGTATCTGTACCAGTCGCCCGGCTTGCTGCTGATCTTTGGAATGGAATATTTCCTTTTTCAGCCAGTTCTATCAGCATTTTCAATAAATTATTTTGTACTGCTGGACCATAAGTCAAAACTGGTCCTTTTCCGGACTTTTGATCACCGCTTTCAATTTTATTGTAAAGAGGGGAATGCGTATCATGGCAAACATCCGTAATAACTGCTACATCAGGTTTGATTTGTTGCGCTATCATTTGAGCCCCTTTTAAGCCAACTTCTTCTTGAACAGAATTTACAATATAAAGAGCAAACGGAATTTTATCTTTATTTTCATGGATTTTACGAGCCACTTCTGCAATCATAAATCCGCCCATTCTGTTGTCTAATGCTCTGCCTACTATATAATCTTTATCCTTCAGATACATCAATTCATCATCAAAGGTGATGACACAGCCAACATGGATTCCCATTTTCTCCACTTCTTCTTTATTATCCGCACCTACATCTATGAAAATGTTTTTCAATTCAGGCTTAATGTCATTTTCCTTATTCCTAACATGAATAGCAGGCCATCCGAAAACTCCTTTAACAATTCCTTTATCAGTATGAATATTAACCCTTTTTGAGGGTGCAATTTGGTGATCTGAACCTCCATTTCGGACAACATAGATATATCCATCATCGGAAATATAATTCACAAACCAAGAAATTTCATCAGCATGAGCTTCTATCACTACTTTATAAGGAGCGTCTTTATTAATTATAGCCGCTACTGTGCCATAATTATCCTGTATGAATTCATCGGTATAAGGTTTAATATATTCCAACCATAGCTTTTGTCCGCTGGTCTCAAAACCGGTTGGTGCTGCATTATTTAAATATTTGAAAAGAAAATCCTCTGCTATCTTATCCATAATTGAATTTTAAGTTATTAAACTATGCTAAGATAAGCGTTGCAACTAGCAAAATGTTACCCAATACCGAGAAAATCTGAGAAATTGACTTTTAATTCCTGCCTGCTATCAGAAAGGGCAATAGAAAAATTGCGCCTATAGAAGCAAAGGATAAGCCAATTGCAAAGCCCAATAATCTAAATGGCAATAATACCAACCAGATAAATGGATAAAGGAAAAGTGCTATGATTGCCAACGGCCAACAAATGACTAAAAGGATACACCAAAGTAAGAATTTTATCATGACTTTAAATAGTTATTTTAAAACCATGATTCAATTGATGTGCCAATGCTTCAAAAAGCTATTAACAGCCAATTTGGTAGTTTTTATCGTTGAATAATTATTAAAATCGAACAGTCAAATGTTCGGTTTTGTACAGTGCAAGAAATAATAATTTTATGGTGGATTATCTTCTTCAGTTGACAAAATTGGTTGGAAGTTGTCATATGCAGTCGACAATTATTTAAATAGAAACTCAAAAAAAGCCCTCAAGCTTTAAAAAAACTGAGGGCTTCAAGCTATATTAATCAAGTTTATAGATTTTTATAAACTTTACCCTTTTTCATGACGAAATTAACGGACTCCATTGTCTTGATATTTTCTGTAGGGTCATCGCTGACTGCAATAATATCAGCCATTTTACCCGCTGATAATGATCCAAATTTGTCATAGACCTTTAATAGCTTTGCTGGAGTTACAGTAGCCGAAATGATTGATTCCATCGGTTTCATTCCTGCTTCAACCATATAACCAAATTCCTTTCCGTTTTCACCATGCTTGAATACACCTGCATCAGTACCAAAAGCAATATTGACTCCTTTTTTATAAGCTTTTCCAAAAGTATCTTGAATTTTAGGACCAATGGCTTTTGCTTTTGGAACCACCACTTCAGGATAATACCCTTCAATTTCCGCTAATTCTGCAACACTTTTACCTGCTGTAATGGTAGGAACATAATAAGCATCATATTCTTTCATTAGCTCCATAGTTTCTTCTGACATCAAAGTCCCATGTTCAATGGTTTTAATACCTGCTCTGATAGCGCGTTGCATACCTTCGTCTCCATGAGCATGGGCTGCGGTTAGCATACCATAATCATTGGCAGTTTCAACTATGGCTTTCAATTCATCTTCAAAAAATTGAGGGTTCTGACCGTTTTTTGCCATACTTAGCACACCACCCGTAGCGGTGATTTTTATGACATCCGCTCCATTTTTATATCTTTGACGAACTGCTTGTCTAGCTTCCTCAGGGCTATTTACTACTCCTTCAGAAGGCCCAGGATTACCCATCAGATCATCTTTATAGCCGTTAGTCGGATCAGCATGGCCGCCAGTGGTAGCAATAGATTTTCCGGCAGAATAAATAGTAGGCCCATCTACATATCCTTTGTTTATAGCATCTCTCAAACTGCTATTCACTCCACTCCCACCCAAATCGCGAACTGATGTAAAGCCAGCCATTAAAGTTTTCTTAGCATAAACGGTCGATTGAAAAGCAATATCTGCGTCATTTAAAGTGAATCTTTTGATGTAACCATCTTTAGAAGTTTCACTTTCCAAATGCACATGCATATCAAATAAACCAGGCATTACTGTTTTGGACTTCAAATCAATAGCTTCTACTCCTTCTGGAACATCTGAATATCCTTTTTCAATGGATTGGATTTTATCACCATCCACTATAATGGTCATTTTTGTTAAGACCTTTGATTTCTCAACATCAATTAATTTACCACAATGTAAATAGGTAGTTTGAGCATTTACACCAAAGCTCAAAAAAATCACGGTAATAATTAGTAATAGCTGTTTCATATAAGATTTGATTTTAATTGTGAGTATGATTATAACTATAAAATGTTAAAGTAAATCATCGGGATTACTGATGTATAATTCAAGTTCTTTATTGCTTAATTCTGGCGCTCTATTTTCATCTTTAGCCGTTACAATTGAATTGGTCATACTTCCAACCAATCCCCTATCCAAGTCCATACGTTCCGCTATAATGGCGCACATTTGAGCTTCTCGCTCATCCAGCTTATTATCCACCAACATCATTTGAATGTACTCATAAAGGAAAACTACCTTTTCTTTTATGGTTTCCGGTTCATGAAAATCAACTTCTGAGGCCTCATTTATAATTTCATCCACCTCTTTTTCCGCTACACCATTTTTTCTACCTAAAGCATAGAGATATCTTTTTTCTTCTTTTACAAATCGATTGTCAATTTTTGCAAGCTGGTATAAATGAATAAGGTGGGAATATATTTTCTCTGTAGTCAATTCGAGCTCAAATTTCATTGTTAAAAATTCTTAACATTAATGAGCAATATACAATTTGTTGCGGAAAAATCCATCTAATTACCTTATATTGAAAGTCATGAACTTTTTGGCTCATATATATCTTTCAGGCAATTCTGATGAATTAAAAATAGGGAATTTCATAGGTGATTTCGTGAAAGCTTCTGACATGGAACATTACAGTGAAGCCATCAATCAAGGTATAAGAATGCATTGGGCAATTGATGAGTTCACTGACCATCATCCTGTAGTACAAGAAAGCAAAGACAGATTAAGACCAAAATATGGACATTATGCAGGTGTGATTGCGGATATTTACTATGATCACTTTTTAGCTAGAAATTGGAAAGACTACCATTCTGAAGATTTAAGACATTATGTTGACAAACAATATAAAATGCTGGAAAATCATATAAGCATTTTACCAAAAAAGGTTGTTCACATGCTTCCTTTTATGATAAAACATGATTGGCTATTTAATTATCAATTTTTTGATGGAATAGATAGGGTGATGCATGGAATGGCAAACCGATCCAGTTTTAATTCCAAAATGGATGAATCTGTGGTGGAATTAAAAAAGTACCACAAAGAATTTGAGAAGGAATTTCAGGAGTTTTTCCCTGAGTTGAAAGCATTTTGTGATGCTTTTAAAGAGAAGATATAAATGCTTAGATGTACTTCTGATAAGAAAAACTGTCAGGCCTAAATAAATATAAAGCCTGACAGGTTTAGATATAAATAGTCTATTGAATCACAATCGCCACTTTATTTAATTTCTTAGCTTCGAGTGTATCCGTTTGAACACCTAAGTTATTATTGTTCATTTTGCCTTTTTCAGCATGAACATGATATACTTTAGCTTCTAAATCTTTAAAAGTCACTCTCCCTTTTTTGTCAGTTACTTGAGGATCAGCTACAGGGTTTTCGCTTTTTCGGTAATCATCTTTATTATCGTAAAGGGTTACTGTTGCTCCTTCTTGAATATTCCCCAAATCATCCTGAATTACAATTCGTAAATTGGTTTTTAAAAATTGTGCATCTTCAGTTTTAGGTGTAAACTGAAAAAACATAAATGCCGATACGACTAATAAACTTAATGCAAATGTTAATTTTCTCATAGTTATTATTGTTTGGAATCTAATACGTTTTAGACTGCGAAATTGTTATTTATGACTTTAAAATCATGCTTACAAAAATTGAATTATATCAATCCCAATAAATTGATTTTATCAGCAATGTTATCATTTTGCATTTCTATTTCAAGAAATTTAAAATTCTCTTTACTGAAACTTTGATTCATTTGCCCCTCTTTCAATAAAAATATATCATCACATATTTCAGTTAGACTTGAAATAATATGAGATGAAATTAGAATTGTTTTTCCCAACCCTCTAAGTGTTTTGATCAGTTCAGTAATTATGAAATTACTTTGAATATCAACTCCATTATAAGGCTCATCCAAAATGAAGAAAGCATTTCCTTGCAGTAGAATGGTGAACATAGCTAATTTCTTCTTCATTCCAGTTGAATACTGAGAAGCATATCTATCCAAAGGAAGATCGAAAATGTTCTTCTCATCAATTTCTTTGTAGCTTCTACCTCTAGCATTGCACATCAACATAACATATTCTCTGGCTGTCAGCTTAGACATAAAATAAGGCTCAGTTAATAAAATCCCTAAATGATTTTTCAATGGCTCAAATTCTGATTTAATACTTCCAGAATATTCTTCTAATCCTGCAATACATTTAAACAGTGTGGTTTTACCACTTCCATTTTCACCTACAACACCATAAATTTTTCCTTTACTTAATTCTAGATTTATGTCATCCAAAACCTTATTGGAGCCATATGATTTAGAAAGATTACGAACTTTTATCATTTTAAAACTTTACTTAAACTTCTTAGCGATTGAAAATAAAAATACGGTAGTGTTATGAATATTAATGGAGGAAAATAAATTGTGACCGCTAATATAATGCTTTCTTTCAGCCCTATTTTATTTGGAAAGGCAGCGTATTTTATAAAAACAATGTATACTAGGAAAAAATTACCTATACCATATAAAATCAAAATTTGATAGATGTTTTCATAAAAGAAAAAGGATAGCGCAATGGTTTGAGGTAAATAGAGAAGACTATTGAAGATTAAAATGTGTTGTATTTTCTTGAGTAAGAATCCTCTAGGCTTTTCTATATGAGACCATACATAAAATGGATCTTCTATAAATGAATAGTAACTCATTGAGGTCAAAAAACCTAAAATTATTGAGAACAGTCCTAGATAAAAATTATCCACCTTTATAGCGATAATTGTTAAAGCAAAAATTATCGCAATCATTAAAAAAGTTTTACGAAAACCAACAACGAATTCAAAAGGATACTTTTGAAACGGGGTAGGTATAATAAAGTGAAATCCTGACCTCCATTGAGTAAATACAAAACCAGTAACCACTAAAAATAAAGAGATTGCAATTTCATAATGTTGATATATGATCAAGCATATAAGGAAAGGAATTGACAGAAGTAAATTCTCCAAAAATCTAATGAGGTAAAACTTTCGATCTCCATAACAAATCTTTAAAAATTCCTTCCTTTTAAAATCTGCTAACCTAAAAGAAAAAAAAATAGGAAAGATAGGATATAAGTATTCAGCATATTTATACTGATTAAATAAAACTATAGAAAGCCCAATAAATGTAATTATAGCTATTATCCAAGCCAAAAATATATTTAAACCAACATCTTTAATATGTCGATTAATGATATTCCATTGTATCTGAAAATAATATTTCACTGATTTTTTTCCAATATAGTCCTACAGTATCACAATGATATTAAAACAAAAAAAGCAACAAACCTTACGATCTGTTGCTTTTAATTTAATGATTTAAAAAATTAAGCTGTACGCCCAATTAATTTTAAATGTCTTGTATGAGATCCCATTGCAGCCATCATTGATGGGAATTCATTATATGCGATATTGAATTGCTCACAAGTTTCTTTAACTAATTTATTAATAGCTGGGTAATGAACATGACTTATTCTTGGGAATAAGTGGTGCTCAACCTGGAAGTTCAATCCACCGGTATACCAGTTTAAAACTTTGCTTTTTGTACCAAAATTGGCAGTAGTTCTGATCTGGTGAATAGCCCATTCAGTAGGGATGATTTTCTCTCCTTCTACAGGAGCATCATGAAAATCTGTAGACTCAACCACGTGAGCTAATTGGAATACTACTCCAATCGTCCATCCTGTTACAACAGCTACTATCAGGTAACCTAAAATGGTAGCTAAAACGCCTTTCATTAATATTGGCAATACGAAGAAAGTACCAATGTAAGCTAACTTAGTAGCCCAAAAGATAATATGCTCTTTCGCACTCATTTTAGCTAATTCAGTATTAGCTACTTTTCTAGTAAAATACTTCTTAAAATCTTGAAAGAAAACCCAAAACGCATAAGAGGTAGCATATAAAGGATAAGCATAAACATGCTGAAATTTATGATACCATCTTCTCTTTTGGTGAGTAGAAACTCTAATAAAAGGGCCTATATTTATATCATCATCCATTCCTTCAATATTTGTAAAAGAATGGTGATTTTTATTATGTTTATTTTTCCAAATGAAAACCACCCCACCCATAAGGTTTAAGGTTAGTCCCATCATATAATTTACGTGCTTGTTATTTGAGAAACTTCCATGAGCCCCATCATGCATAACGTTAAATCCAATTGCAGCCAAATTCAATCCGAATATTGCACACAAAGTGATAGAAAGCCAGATTGGCATACTCACAAATACTAGTGCTGAATAAAGGATAGCAAAAGAAGCCAATAAAATAGTGGCTTTTGTGTAAAGTTTGCTGTTTCCCCATGTTTTCAAATCGTTTTGTTTGAAATAGGCGTCAACCCTCTTTTTCAGCGTTGGGAAAAAGTTGTTGTCAGTGATTTTTGTTGCTGATACTTCTTGCATAATTTAATTTAATCTTAATTCGTTCAACGAGCAAATCAGTTGTTTCGTTCATAAATTTAGAAGTTATTCATAAGTACTCATAAATTTTGGGAATTAATTCGATGAATGTGGAAAAATAAATCGATTTGTTAAGTATTTTCTTTTGAATCCTCCACAATAATTAAACAAGCACGAAACTTTTGCGATAAAATTTTAATGATGTTCCTATAAAATAATGTAGCGGTAATCATGAAAAGATAACATCAATTATTAAAATTAACATGAAAAATCCCATCCAACTAAATTTGAATGGGATTAATATCGCTTTGTGTAATAATTTTAAGAAGTAGCACCTCCACAGCTTGATCCACTTCCTGCAGTGCAACCATAGCAATGTTGGTTAACTAAAATCTCTCTTGCTTCTAATGCTTCTAAATCAAAATTTCTAATGTGTTGAAGATTTTCATCTTTCAATTTCATTTCCAGCATCTGATTGAAATCGCAATCATATAAATAACCATCCCAACTTATTGAAATAGTATTTCTACACATCACATTAGCAGCGGCATCTGGATTATAGCTATCAATTAGTTTTTGCATATAATTCTCGTAGTTACCACTATTGATAAGGTAATCAAGATATCGGCTTATGGGTAAATTTGTTATGGCGTATAAATCATTGAAAATTATTCCAAAAGCATCAAATAATTTCTTTTTAAATTCTTTCTGTAATGACTCTTGACTACCCGGCATAAAAGCTCCACTTGGATTGTGAACCAAATGCAACATCAAGCCTGTCCCCTCTTTACCATAGCCCACTTCGTTCAACATTTTTAAACATGTGATGGATTTATCAAAAACACCATCTCCTCTTTGAGAATCTGTTCTCAAACGAGTGAAGTGTGGCATTGAGCAAACTACCTCTACCTTATGTTTAGCAAAGAACTCGGGTAAATCATTATACTTAGGATTTGCTAAAATGATGGTAAGATTAGATCGAACAATTACTCTCTTATTGATTTTACTTAACTCCTCCACAAACCATCTGAAATCTGGATTCATTTCAGGAGCACCACCCGTTAAATCCACCGTAGAAATATCAGTATCTTTAATTGAATTAATACATTCCTGCATAGTCTCCCTAGTCATGATCTCCTTTCTATCAGGACCTGCATCTACATGACAATGCCCACAAGTTAAATTGCACATATAGCCCACATTAACTTGAAAAATATCAATTTTTGTAGGCTTCAGAGGATCTAAACCAGTTTGATTTAACTTGCTTTCGAAAGAAGTAAATTGCTCTCCACTTTCTTTTGGTTGATTAAGGAAATCAAGTTGCTTTTTAGCATAAGATAGTAAATGTTGTCTTCTCTTAAGGGTAGCTAAAGTCATAAAATTACATTAAAAGTTCTTTAGTTTTATTCATCATTTGTACTCCATGTACGAGAGATGCACCACCACGGATTGCTGCAGCAATATGAACTGCTTCCATCATTTGTCCTTCTGTAGCTCCCTTTTCTAATGAACCAGATGTATAAGCATCTATACAATAAGGACATTGCACAGTATGCGAAACCGCTAATGCTATTAAAGCTTTTTCTCTTTCCGTAAGTTCACCTTCTTTGAAAACTTCCCCATAATAATCGAAAAATTTCTTCCCTAATTCAGGAGAAAATTCACTTATATTTCCAAATTTATTTAGATCCTCTGCATTGTAATAGGTCTTTTTGCTCATAGCTCTTGTTTTAAATTATAATTGTTTGGTAAAAGGTATAGCTTTTAATATCAAAGCTAAAACTCAGTTAAAATTATATTTGTCTGATATACGACTAAAGTAGATTAAATAGATTTATCAAGATTAATTCTTTTGAAATAGAATAAAGATATAATTAGTTAATTTTCATTTAATATTATATTTTTATCAATTTATTTCAACACACAATTGAGAGAATTATATTTTCAACTGAAATGCTCAAAATTAGTTTAAAAATTCTGTTGGCGATTTTCATTGCCTTTATACTTTTTTCATTTTACATGTCTCCTAGCCTAGGTGGACTCATTCCATTAGGAAAAGAATCAAGAGATAAAAGCATAGATCATCTATCATTTGACTCCACTCATACTGATAATTATGAAATCACTTATCCTAATTATGCTACTGATTCCTTCTACACGAAATTAAGGCAACAGTATAAACTTGACAGCTTAATAAAAGATGTTGAAACTGATTTTGACAAGATATTAACCATCCAAAGCTGGGTACAAAGCAGGTGGAAGCATGACTGCTGCAATACACCAGAACAAAATAACGCACTTTACATTTTAGAGCAAGCTGAAAAGGGTGAAAGATTTCGATGTGTAGAATATAGCACAGTAGCCAAGCAATGCCTATCCTCACTAGGTTTTAAGGTTCGAGGACTTGGCTTAATGACAAAAGATATTAGCGAAGTAAAATCTGGCGGAGGTCATGTTGTTAATGAGGTTTATATTGAAGACATTAAAAAGTGGATGTATTTTGATCCTCAATTCGGAGTAATACCTACCTTAGAAGGAGTTCCTTTAAATGCGGTTGAACTTCAATATAGAATTAAAAATAATCTTGATTTTACCCTTATAACCCCTAATAAAACTACTACTAAAGAAGATTACATAGATTGGGTTGGTCCTTATTTGTATTATTTTACAACTAGCCTAAATCAAGGAGGAATTGGAATTTGGGACAGAATAATTGGTAATAAAAAAAGTCTGACACTGTATCCAAAAGGCGCTAAAAAGCCTGCTTACTTTCAAAAAATATTCAGGCTTAACACATCTTATTATACGCATTCATTAAAAGATTTTTATCCAGAACTATAGTAGCCCAGATTGTTTCCGCATAAGAATCACTTGGTTTTAAATTCAATGAAACCTATCCTCTTCCAATTTTTAGGATTATTGCGGATATAATATTTTATCCTAAAATATTCTTCTTTTGTTCTGATGATATGGTCGTGAAAACGGGTTTGCCAACCATTTTCTAAATCATTTACAACACATCATTCGCCAAATTAGCCAATTCAGACCTTTCTCCTTTTTCAAGGGTCACATGTGCATATAATTCATGACCTTTTACCCTGTCAATCAGATAACTTAAACCATTGGATTGAGAATCTAAATAGGGTGTATCAATTTGGTTTACATCTCCAGTGAAAACAATCTTGGTGTTCTCCCCTGCTCTAGTGATGATGGTTTTCACCTCGTGAGGCGTGAGGTTTTGGGCTTCATCTACTATAAAATAAATATTGGATAGACTCCTTCCTCTTATGTAGGCCAAAGGTTGAATGGTTAGTTTTTCCTTATTGACCATATCCGTAATGTTCAAAAACTCTCTTTCGTGCTCTTGAAATTGATGTTGAATGTATTTCAAATTATCCCAAAGCGGTTCCATGTAAGGATTCAATTTTGATTTTATATCTCCTGGAAGATAGCCAATATCTTTATTGGATAATGGAACGATAGGTCTAGCTAAAAATATCTGTTTAAAATCTTTACGCTGTTCCAAAGCCGATGCCAGTGCGATTAGTGTTTTACCTGTTCCGGCCACACCTTGTAAAGTCATTAATTTAATTTCAGGATTAAGCAATGCATGAATAGCAAAAGCTTGTTCTGCATTTTTGGGCATAATACCATAAGCAGATTTTTTATCCACTTTATCTATTTGATTAGTAATAGCATTATAAAAACCTAAAGCCGAGTTTTTATTGCTTTTAAGGATATAAAAAGTATTGTTCATGGGCTTTTTCTTGCCCATGATATCCGCTACATCGCAATGGTAAGTATCATAAAGTTTATTGATAGTTTCTGCAGTTACAGTCTCTAACTTTTGTTTACCAGAATGTAAATCACTCACATTCTTCACCTTACCAGTCTGATAATCTTCAGAACGTAGTCCACAGCTCTTGGCTTTTAATCTTAGATTAATGTCTTTAGTGACTAAAATGACAGTCTTATCTTTCAACTCCTTTTGAAGTTGGACTGCACTGCCCAAGATTTTATGATCAGGGATATCCTCTAGAAAAATTTGATCTGTTTCTATTGAATTTGAACTAGGCATCAAGACCTTAAACACCCCTTTAGATTTTCCATTTAAAGGAATCCATTCACTGAGAGAACGACCATCAGCTAATTTATCAATCATTCTGATAAACTCTCTTGCCTCAAAATTCTTGGTGTCATTCCCTTTTTTGAACTGATCCAATTCCTCTAATACCGTGATCGGAATAGCAACATCATGTTCTGCAAAGTTCATAATGGAGTCGTGGGAATATATTATAACTGAGGTATCGAGTACAAATACTTTCTTTTCTTTCTTAGCCTTCGCCATATAGTTTAAAGTTGATATGATTTTGAAATCAATTTAAAAAATTATCGGGATTGTAAACTAAAAATCAGCTGGTAAATATTTAAAAAATATATAAACAACAGATAATCAATTGACTGTAAAAATGAAATTAATGATTTGGTAATGTAAAAAGATAAGGACTTCTATATATTTTTAAAAAATAATCTTGATAGACTCATTACGTGATTTTCACAACTTAAACCCAAAATCAAAACCAATCCAATGGGTTCTATTTGCAGTAGCTTTCATGATTAAAGGTAAATCCAGTTGCGCTTTTTCATTGGAGAAATATCCAATATTATAAGAAACTCCAGCTGTTAATGGTGGAACAATTTTTTTAAAGATATCATAGCTAAAATTCAAAGAAATTCTGCTGGTCGGTAAACCTTCTGTCCATTTCTCATTTCTCTGCATCAGATATAATAAATCATGTGATAAGGACACAGAATTATATTTTTTGTTTTTGTAATATTTCAGTTCCAAACCATAACCTGCGGTCCAGTTGATATTTTTATTCCAACTGTAGTTATACCCTAAAATTAATCGATTAAGTAAATATTTACTGCCATTGGAAATAGTAAGGTAAGTATTCATAATCTCATTAGCGGCTAAATTCCCTTCTCCGTGACTGGTATTGGTATTAATCAATCCAACCGGAATACCTTTATTTTCTTTACTAAGATTAATTAATCCGATCTGCCAACCATGATTTTTATGGGTAATATTCATCAAACCTAGTTGAAAATGGTCTCGCATAAAGAAGAAACCTTTTTCATACATTAAACCCGCATCAAAAGAATAATTAAATAAGCCAATTTGCGCCATGGAATTTATCTTCGGTGCATAATTCAGGATCCCACCGATTTGCATACCCAAGGCACCACGCTGAATAGCATTTAATAATCCAAGTTGAGCTCCCTCAAAAGTTTTGCTTACCCTATTGAAAGTTCCAATTTGCAATCCTTTCCCATCCCCTTCTATTTTATTGAGTAAAGCACCAATCTGCAATCCTCTAAACTCAAAGTCCACTTGTTTTTCAGGTCGGAAAGCCAGATTCCCTGTCACATTGGAAAATGCCGATAATTGTAGTCCATTGGTATAGAAAAAAGATCTATTACTTATTCCACTGATTTGAAAACCTTGAATTGCACCAGCATAACCTGACAGAAAATGTAAGGAGAAATTGGATAAAATATAGTGGCTATGTTGCGAATTATCAGCCCCTGAACTGATACCCAGCTGGACTTTATGGCGCACTAATTTTTGTGCGAGTGTTTTTAGGTTGAAAAGTGGCAAGAGTAGAAAACTAATTAGTAAAATGTAGCGCATAATTTATCTGTTGATGGTAAAACATAATGCGCCTGTGCTTCTACATATTCAAGTAAATGCAAAGAAATATCAGCCCGGTTTAAGACCGAAATTTAAAATAGAAATTGGTTTCGCTAATTAGAAATTGCGGAAAGCTCAATATCCATACACCCATAAAATGCACTCACTTTTTGAAATGCATACAAACACAAACACGATTTAAAAATAGTAGAATCAATTTTAAAACCCAATCATCTAGTTGTAAAAATGAAATATGAAGGAAAACAGGTACCCAAACTAAACTTCAAACCGTATATCAAAATAACTGCCTAACAATCGGTAGGAAAAACAAAGAATTCCTTATTTTTGACTTCTGGAAACGAAAAAGAGATTAGAGCATGAGTGTTAAGACGGCTAAGAAAAATAAAACGAATATTTCAAACGAAATTTTAGAAAAGGCATATCGCTTAATGCATACCGCAAAGCGAATGGCGGAAATTTACGATGAAAATAAGGCCATTGCCTCAAAATATGTGCATAGTACTTCCCGCGGACATGAAGCTATTCAGCTTGCCGCTTCTATGCAATTGAAACCCATTGATTTTCTGGCACCTTATTATAGAGATGAAAGTATTTTGCTTGGCATTGGAATGGAGCCTTATGAATTGATGCTTCAGCTGATGGCCAAAAAGGATGATCCATTCTCAGGAGGTCGTTCTTATTACAATCACCCTTCCTTAAAAAGAGAAGGAATGCCCACTATTCCACATCAAAGTTCTGCAACAGGTATGCAAGTGATTCCTGCAACGGGAATGGCGCACGGTCTGAAATTCAAAGAGGAACATGGCTTAGGGATTGAGGGTGAGAAACCCGTGGTTGTTTGCTCTTTAGGAGATGGTTCTGTTACAGAAGGTGAAGTAGCAGAAGCTTTCCAAATGGCAGTGTTGAAAAATTTACCCATCATTTATTTGGTTCAGGATAATGACTGGGGAATTTCTGCAACAGGCAAAGAGATGCGGGCCATGGATGCCTATGAATATGCAGCTGGTTTCAAAGGCTTGAAAAGAATGCAGGCAAATGGAACTGATTTTGAAGACTCTTACTCAAAAATGGGAGAAGCCATAAAACATGTCAGAAATCGTAAAGGACCTGTTTTATTGCATGCCAATTGTCCACTCTTAGGTCACCATACTTCTGGCGTAAGAAAAGAATGGTATAGAGGAGAAGATGATTTGGAATTACATGCATTAGGAGACCCAATCCCAAAATTCCACCAATATTTATTGAATAATAATTTCTCTAAAGAAGAATTAAATAAATTAGAACAAGAAGCTATAAAAAATGCTAATGACGCTTATGAAAAAGCTTTAGATGCAGAAGAGGTTGACCCAAGTGAAGTTTTATTACACGAATTTGCAGAAACGCCAATAACTGAAGAAAAAGGACAACGAAAGCCTAAAGGTGCAGAAAAATCAGTGATGGTAGATGCCGCTCTACATGCTGTGGATAATATTCTACAGAATAATCCTGAAGCCCTTTTCTACGGACAGGATGTGGGCGGAACTTTAGGTGGAGTATTCCGTGAAGCAGCCAACTTAGCCAAGAAATACGGAGATGGGCGAGTATTTAATACGCCAATTCAGGAAGCCTATATCATTGGAAGTACAGCAGGAATGTCGGCAGTTGGTACCAAACCAATTGTGGAAATCCAATTTGCAGATTATATATGGCCAGGCATGAATCAGCTGGTAGAAGAACTTTCAAAATCCTGCTATTTATCATATGGCAAATTCCCTATACAATCTTTGATTAGAGTTCCGATTGGTGCTTATGGTGGCGGTGGCCCCTATCATTCGGGTTCTGTAGAATCTACATTACTAACCATCAGAGGAATCAAAGTAGTTTATCCTTCTAATGCTGCAGATATGAAAGGCTTAATGAAAGCAGCTTTTCATGATCCAAATCCAGTAGTAATGTTAGAGCACAAAGGTTTATATTGGTCTAAAGTTCCTGGCACAGATGGAGCTAAAAACCATGAGCCGGATGACGAATACATTATTCCTTTAGGCAAAGCTAGAATAGAACAGGAAGCAGATCAGGAAAAAATTGATAATGGCGAAAGCATGACCATTATCACTTATGGAATGGGAATTTATTGGGCTAAAGCAGCTTCAAAAAAATATAACGGACAAGTAGAGATTGTAGATTTAAGAACTCTGAACCCACTTGACTGGGAAACTGTGAAAAGCAGCGTAGAAAAACACGGAAGAGCGCTAGTATTAACTGAAGAGCCATTAATGAATTCTTTTGCTGAATCTTTAGCTGGGAGGCTAAATCAGCATTGCTTCGAATATTTAGATGCGCCCGTTAAATCTTATGGAGCCTTGAATTTACCTGCAATTGGTTTAAATGTGGAATGGGAAAAAGCGATGTTACCAAGTGCTGAGAAGGTGGAACAGGAGATCGAAGCTTTATTAACATATTGATATAGTTGGAAGTAGGGTAATGGATGATAGATTAGGCCAGTACCGCAGGTCAGGAAGTACCCATGAAATGAATAACTGAAGTATAAAGTCTTGATTCTTGCATCTATAATGATAAGAAAGGGTCTTGTGGCAAACTGCATGCGTTTTGCTAGTCTATGCGTACTAGAAGGGCAAGAGATTGCTAATCTTTTAAATTATTAATCAAAAGTAAGAAAGGAGGTTAAATACTTCCTTTTTTATTTTTATCGAATTTATTTTCATTTCTATCCCCCCTTTTATAATAATTATAAAGTTGAGATCAGTTTTTTAAAATCTCCACTAATAAAAATATAGTTAAACAGCTACTATTCTTACATTTTATCAACTTATTATAATTATATAATATCTTCTTTAATTCAAGATGATAGAAATTTTAGTATTTAATTGAGTATTTTTAAATAAATCCGATTAGATAATTATATAAGGGGGATTTATCACGATAACTATCGAGATTGATAATCAGCACCAGATAATAAATATTTGTGAAATTAATAATTAGATTCCATATAAATAATTGGAAAAAGTGTAAATGAAAAACTAGTGTTTATCCCTTGCATATGGTGCGAGAAACTATAAATTATTAATAATAATGCGAAGATTAATACTTTATTATACAATTGCTTTATTTTGCTGTCATAGTATAGGTTTCTCTGAGAACTCTAATACAGACAGCCTGCAATCATTATTACCACATTTAAAAACCAAAGATAAAGTTGAAGTGCTTCATTCCCTAATTTTAGATCTTTGGTTTGAATATCCTGACAGTGCAAAACAATACGCAAAACAAGCCATAAACATATCCACAGAGTTGGAAGATATTCGACTTCAATCTATATCTTTAAGACTGATGGGCGGGGTTCATACTTATCAGGGTGAATATGAATTAAGCCTAATTAACACCCGAAAAGCACTTAATTTGGCTTTACAAATTAAAGATTCCCTACTTATAACTACTAATCTAAATAATTTAGGCTACAATTATTATAACCTAGGTAATTATTCAGAAGCAACGGAAAACCTCCTAAGAGCCTTAAATATTTATAGTAGAATTAAGGAAAAATATGGATTAGGATACACACTAAATAATATTGGTCAGGTGTATCTAAAATTAAAGAATTTCAGTAAAGCTAGCAAATACTTTAACCAGGCAATGGAACTTGGGAAAAATACAAAAAACAAGCACACAATTCTATATACTTCAAACAACCTAGGATTCTTAAATTTGGAGCAAGATAAATACCAAGAAGCAGAAAGCTTTTTCAAGAAATCAATTGAAATAGCAGAGAAAGTTTCCAATAAAAACTGGGAAGCCACAGCATATAGTGGATTAGCCCAAACTTATTATCACTTAGGGGATATAGATAAAGCTATTAATGAGTTCAAAAAGTCCTTAATTCTGCGGGTCAAAATAAAAGAATTGAAGGGTATATCCGAAATTTATTACTACTTAAGCAAAATGTCTGCAAGCAGCGGAAAGATAGATTCAGCAATGTATTACCTTAATATTAGTCAAAATATAGCTAAAGACGCAGGTATTCAAGATCAGCTTTTAGATAATTTCAAACTATATAAAGCGCTTTTTACACAACAAGACCTTTTGGATAGCGCCTTAATTTACCAATCACGTTATATAGAATTAAGGGAAAAACAATTTGATGAAAATTCGGCAAGAAGTATTGAAGGCATTCAACTTGAAATAAAAGAAGAAGAAACAGCAAGAAAATTAGCTAGCAAAGATATACAGCTAGCGAAGAAATCATTTCAGCTCAACTTTTTTATTGCAGTGGCAATTTTTATCCTTTTAATCGCTATAGTAGTTTTTTGGTTTTATAAAACACAGAAAAAACTAGGTAAGGCTCTGAAAATTAAAAATTTTAAAATCAGTAAACAGAGGGATGAAATAATTCAAAAAAACCAGGAATTGAGTACTTTAAATATTGAAAAAAATGACTTAATCAATATAGTTTCTCATGACCTTAAGAGCCCACTTAACAACATCAGAGGAATAATAGGATTGATTAAATTACCTCCACTTCCCCCTGAGAATAGAGCAGCAGAATTTCTTAAAATGATAAATGAAAGTACAATTCGCCTTAGTAATATGATTGAAAAAATATTAGACGTAGAAGCAATTGAATCAAAAAAACTTAATATAAAACTAGAGAAGATAAATTTTTCTGATGTAGTTCACAGCACAATAAATAGGTTTGATGCGGAAGCAATGCGAAAGCAAATTCAATTACATCCTTCCATTATTGAAGATGTAATGATAAAAGCAGACGAAAGTTATCTCATTCAAGTACTTGAAAATCTACTTTCAAATGCTATTAAATTTTCACCAAAAGGAAAAAACATCTATATCAACGTAACTAACCATAAAAATAAAGCACTTTGTGAAGTAAAAGATGAAGGGCCAGGTTTAAGTGATAACGATAAAAAGAAATTATTCAGAAAGTATCAAAAATTAAGTAACGTTCCTACAGCTAATGAATCATCCACAGGTTTAGGTTTATCCATAGTTAAAAAATTTGTTAATAGTATGGATGGTGAAATTTGGTGTGAAAGTGAGCATGGTAAGGGTGCAAGTTTTTTTGTAGGTTTTAAAATTTGGGGGAAAGTCACAGTACCGAATAGATTAAAGTTTCACAAAAAGAAAGCGGATTTGTTGGAGTATTGACAAGGCTGAAAGCTCGAAGTCTCGCAATAAATTGATCGCTTCTTTTAGATTGGAAGGGGGGCGGTTGTGGGATGATGGATGATTAGTGTGTACATGTACATCCCTTATATAGGTAGACCACTAAAAGTCAATTTATATGAAAGCAAATATCAAATTAATTGAGAAAGTTAGCTTCTACAGTTGTACTTATGACTTAAAACTTATGACCTAAAACTTACTACTGCTATAAAAAAAAAGCACTCACATTGCTGCAAGTGCTCTCTATATAAGAAATCTAAACTTATTTATTCTTCATCTGCCGCAAGGCGAACCATCATGCCATCCATATCAGGATTTAGTCTTAATTGGCAAGCTAAGCGACTATTAAATTCTGCATTAGGTAATAAATCTAATTGATCCATTTCTTGATCACCAGGATCATTGAGTAAATCCATTCCATCTTCTACTATTACATGGCAGGTAGCACATAAAGCCATTCCACCACAAGTGGCTAAAATTGGATATTCATTGGCTTTCAAAAACTCCATTAGGCTTAAGCCCATATCAGTTGGAGCTTCTAATTCTTGCACATCGCCAGAATAATCTTGCACTTTTATTTTAATATCACTCATAATTTAATGCTTGCGGATTTTAATTAACAAGCCACAAATATAAATTAATTAGAAAGATTCAATACCGTTTACAGTAGTATATTTGAAACTTAAATGCTTTTCCGGATAAATATGTTTAAAAGCAGATTGTGCCATTAGAGCAGCCTCATGGAATCCACACAAAATCAATTTCAATTTGCCTGGGTAAGTATTAATATCTCCAATTGCATAAATACCAGGAACATTTGTAGAATAGTCAGTGGTGTTTACTTCAATCTGATTTTTATGAATACTCAATCCCCAATCGGCAATAGGCCCTAATTTAGGACTTAAACCAAATAGTGGAATTAAGTAATCCGCTTCAATTTCCATTTCGGATTTATCCGCTCCTTTTATCTTAACAGAATTCAATTTTCCGTTACCAGAAATAGACTCCAGATTGCTTTTCAATAAAAGATTAATTTTACCTTCTTTAGCTAATTCAAACACTTTATCAGCAGAATCAGGTGCTCCACGGAAAGTCTCATTTCTATGAACTAACGTGATTTTCTTAGCAATTTTAGAAAGTTCAATTGTCCAATCTAAAGCAGAGTCTCCCCCACCTGCTAAGATTACATTTTTATCTCTGAATAGCTCAGGATCTTTCACCATATAAGAAACACCCTTTCCTTCAAAATTAGCAATCTCCTTCAAAGGTGGTTTACGAGGCTCAAAACAACCTAATCCACCTGCAATCACTACAACTTTACAGTCTATTTCAGTACCATCAGAGGTCCTTAAATTAAAACCAGTTGCTGTTTTCTCTACAGCATCCAATCTTTCACCTAAAGTATAAGTTGGATTGAAAGGCTTTATTTGTTCTGTCAAATTATCAACTAATTCCTGTGCTTTGATAGTCGGGTAACCCGGAATATCATAGATAGGTTTTTGCGGATAGATTTCTGAAAGCTGTCCTCCTACTTGTGGAAGGGCGTCTACCAAATGGCAACGTAACTTCAATAATCCTGCTTCAAATACTGCAAATTGACCTACAGGCCCTGCTCCGATAATGCAAATGTCAGTTTGTATCATTGTTTTTCGTAAGTTATTAAAGGTATAACTTCAATTCAGTGACAAAGTTCGTATAAAAATAGTTGTTTTACTAACTAAATTGAAAAATATCTTATTTAGTTAATTTGAGAGGTGTAAATTGTGCAGATTGAATAAAGTTTGTCTCAATATTTAAAATAGCGTTGGTAAACTCTACTATTTCGTCATCTACTCCTTGGGAACCCCTCTAAATATAGAAAATATAAACCCATGAGTTTCTAGTAACTCATTATTCTTCTGTTTGATAATCCTCTCTATTTATCAATCTACCATTATCCAACCAATGAATAGTATTTAAAACGAATTGAATATTTTGAGGTGCAGCAGGAGAATTAAAGCCTACTTTATGCTTTTCTTGAACGATTTGGGCCGTAAACATTGCAGCTTCAGTGAAGAAGGCCACTTTTCCATTACCATGGTTCTTAATTGCTCCCATTACCACATTTTCAATAGATTTTTCAATAGTATTTTCCTCAAATTGCCATGCAATTTCTGGAATTAAAAGCTTATGGGTCTGGGGAAATTTAGCAATGATGATAGCATCTTCAGGTGGTATTAAAGCCGAACCTGTGAAAGCTGCTAATGAGTCAATATTTTTTGTGATGGGTGTATCAAACAGATTACCTGCTTTCTTAGAGTAAGTATCGGGGGGCCAACTTTCCCCCTCTTTCATCACAAATCCATCTTCATAGGTAAACCCAAACTTCTTGGCTAATTCATTTGTGGCACCTGCAAATGGCATATGGTCAGCTATCACCAGCAAACTACCTCCATCTTTCACCCACTTTTCAATTATTTTGATTTCACTTTTCGTAAATGCATTGGCAATTGGGCGTCTCCAATTACGTATATTAGAACTATTTAAAGCATTGGCTATCACAAAAATATTGATGGAATCTAGTGCCTCCTCCGTGATTTCTTCTATGGAAATAGGTTGATAGCCATCAGCTTCCATCAACTTTGCAAAAGGAACAAAATTAGTCTTAAGGGTATGCATATTATTATGCGAGGCATCAATTCCTATCAAGGCGGTTTCATCTCCATTATATTGAGGATTCTCAATATTGATAGGGAAATCCAAATCAGGCTGCTGTTGGGAGAATAGATTTAAGCTGCTGAATAATAATATAATTAAAAAATATTTCATGATCCTCAGATTAAAATGTTTCTCCAATTTCATGTTAATTTCTATAAAATTATTCTCTATTTCTAACATATCTACCCCAAAAAGCCTCTTTCCATGTTTTGCCATTATCAGTAGATATTTCCCAAATTTGAAGCACACTCCCATCCTCCTGCGGAATCCATGTGATCCTGTCTATTTTTCCATTGAGTGGTTCCGATTGCATTTGCATTTTGCCTTCTGAAAAACCTCCACTCATCATTAATGCATTTCCTGAGCTGGAAATCCAGCTTTGATACCATTTCTCCGTTTTCACATCATAAAAATTATTGCTTATTCCTGTCCCTCCCCCTTTGGAAGTCCAATTTTCCTGAATCCCACATCCATTTTGGATGAGGTGAACATTGTTTGTGCCGATATGATCCCCCTTTTTATTATAAACTTCCCAATTGCCCAACCAAAAATCAAAGGCACGGTGATTTTCAGAATTGCAATATTGATTTTCAGCTTTTGGATTAGAAGAATTAGCTAAAGGCAATCTTAGAATAACTGGTTTAATCCTTTTCTCATTCTTAACTTTTCCATTCTCATTTAATCCCCAAAAACTAGTAGCTATATAAAACAATGAATCGTTTTGAATATAGCCCAAAGTAGGCTCTCCCATGGCAGGATGATTTTTCTCCAAGCAATTAAAGCTTTTAACTTTAGTATATTTTTCATCGAACTGTAAATGGGTAATACGATGTGGTGTCACTCCATTTTGAATGGCAATTAATCCATTTTTATAGGCATATAACCCGTCTATTCCTTTTAAAGCTAAATCAGGTAAAGTATTTAATTTTCGGATGCTGTTCTGCACAGTATCATATACAAATAATCCTTGAACATAATCAGCTAAAAATATCATTTCCCCTAACTGTGCTACTCCCTGTAAGGAAAGGATTTCATCAGAGCTGATCCACTCTATTAATTTACCATTCTCAAGTCTGTAAATTGTATTGGTCTTACTGTCAGAAACTAAAACTATACCGTTTTCAGATAAAATCACATCTCCAAAAACATTCGTTTCACTATCTTCAACTGAGAAACTATCTAATACAATACCTTTCTTCAAATCCGCTTTATACAATTTGGAGGTTTCAAAATTAGGATCATTTTCATCTAATCCTGCCTGTGAAAAACCTGCCCCTGTAAACCAAAGAATAGTGTCCTGAACTCCCATTCCAGTAATGGCTAATGGAAATGGATTTTCAAAAAACGGTTTTATTTCTCCTTCTTTAAATGAGTAGATATTGCGATTATTAATACTGCTCAACAAATAGCTCTTGGCATAAAGGTTATAAGCCACATCTTCTATGTGAAGCTCTTCATCGGGAATCACAATTACCGTATCTGAACTAATAATGGGTTTAAGCATTTCAGTCTGGTAGGTGATAGTATTTTTGTAAGCTTGCGTATTTTTTAGAATCTCAAAATCATCACTTTGAATATCATAATTTTTAGCGTCAATACTGACCACTTCTCTCAACCAGTAATTAGCTGAATCAATATTACTATTCAGAGAATATGCCTTAGCTAAATAATAAATAAGTGTTTGATGCTGGGGTCTCAGTGCATGGGCTTTTTTAATTTCCACCAGCATTTGAGAATAGTCATTTGCTTTATAAGCTGTAGAGGCTTCCTGAAAATGGGATTGATAAGTTTGTCCCTGAATACATTGAAGATTGAAAATGAATAGTATAGATAGAAAAATACGCATGATTCATTTTTTTGCTAAAAATGCGAAAAAAATCAAAAAAATCCTCTTATTATGAATGATCATATTGATTACATTCTCAATTATCTAAAAAGTACTAAAATAAAATTTCAGGGGTTAGTTTGTTGTTTTTAAACACCTGAAATTTCCCTGACTTTAGTTCATCATCTAACGGATAGGATACATTTTATCCAAAAAATGTGAAAAAATGAAAGATTATAATTATAATTAATACAATAAAAAATAATTTTTTCACTATTATATGCTTGATTTAGAATAATTCTTTAGCCAAACTTTATTTTTCATAAATATCGTAATAATGTAGCAAGACATTATACCATAAAATGGGGGATATTCTTTAGGAAATTAAACATAAGCAAACCTATTATTATAACAAAATACACCAATTTTCAATTAACTCCTTTCAATTTTAGTGAAGAAACATAAGAAAAATTCCCGTGATTAAGGGGAATTTTTGACTTGACAAATGAGCGTATGTTTGTAATATTTAGGAAACATAATGAAGCCCCGTAAAAAGTAGAATCTTCTTCAAAATCATTCTCAAAATCTAAGCATATACTTTTTCGATCATGTGATTTAAAATATTACGAATCGAATAAAGGACTACCTATTACAATCTATGTTTAAACACATCAAAAAAATTTCACTAACCAATAAATTAAAAAACAGTAAATATTTATAGCCGTTTAAAAATAAATAAAATCTGTATTGGCATATACTTAAGAAAAATATAATGAATGACGAGATTCGCAATAAGTGACATACATGGATGTTACTACACCTTTAAAGAGTTGCTTAATACCATCGGTTTAAATAAAAGTGATGAATTGATTTTATTAGGGGATTACATAAATAGAGGCAGTTACAGTAAAGAAGTGGTAGATCTTGTGATGCAATTGGAAACTGATCAATATAATATTCACTGCATAAAAGGAAATCACGAGGATATGATTTTTGATTCAATTCTTTACGATGATGAAGCTAGTGGAGAGCCTGAAACATTAAAGAGTTTTGGCATTAGTAATTTAAGGGAGATCCCAAAAAAATATACAGATTGGTTCCTCAATCTCAAGCCTTACCATATCTCAGGAAATTATATATTGGTGCATGCCGGTTTGGATTTCAAACAAAAGCATCTTTTAACGGATAATCGAAACATGTATTGGATAAACTTTTGGTATGAGGACATCGACTACGAGCGATTAGGAGATAAAATAATTATTCATGGTCATAAATCCGTAGAAAAGCAGGATATTCTAAGTATGAGAGATGATATTTTACAAAGTCAGGTATTGGCAATAGATAATGGTTGCTTTAAAACGGATCAGCCTGGCTTAGGGAGTCTGTGTTGTTTTAATCTGGATACTAAAGATCTTTATTTTGAACCCAATAGAGAATTAAAGAATCTATAATTATGTAGTCTGAATGACTGAATACAATAATCTCATAAACAGATTGATTAAATGAAAAAAGCGAATGACCATTGCTGAGCATTCGCTTTCAAAATCAATCACTTCAAAAAATCATGGTTGGCCGAAATTAGCAAAATTTACTGTTACAGGCCCTAAATTTACTGGCTGACCAGAACCATTAAAAAACACGACAATTACTTGCCCCGCCTGACGAACATAAGCGGTCATAGTTAAGCCTTGTAAATCTTGATCTATCGTAGCCAGAATAATATCTCCTGGCTGAACTCCCGCAGCAGGGAAGTTACGTTCAACCTGACTGCCTGATGCAACATTTGGAACACTAACCGATCCTGCACCTGTCCCTGGTCCTGATTGTTGCAAAGCGGTGATGGTTATAGTCTTATTTACATCATCAACATCAATGGAAGTTCTTGGCCCAGGTCTCAATTTATATAATTCTGTAGTTCCTCCGCTATTGGTCAATAGCATTGCACTATCATTAACTGCAAGAGATTGCATAGAATCCAATCCGTTTCCAATTAATATGTGACCTGCCGGAATAGAATCTGTTCCAGTACCTCCGTTTCTAACAGGTAAAATATTGATTACCTTAGCAGTTAAGTCTAAAGTTGCATCCGCAACATCTTCATTGATTATTTCGCCATTCAGAATTTTGTCAGTTGTCACTGCATCTGAAGCAATATCCTCATTATTCACTTCTCCATCCAAAATTTTTGAAGTGGTAATGGCATTATCTGCTATATCATCAGTGTAGAAAGCATAAGGAACTGACATAAATTGTTGGTAGCTTACCTGTCTGAAGTCATTTCCGTTATACTTCAATTCTACTTTCAACCATTGGTCGGCTTCAATCCATGGAATATCTAATAACACATCATAAGCACCAGATCCAGTTAAATTACCTTTACCAATTACCAAACTAAAATGGCCATATTCATCCGTCACAGTTTCCTGAGTTTCTTGATATAACACATCACCATCTTGACCTGTAGTAATGGTAAATCTTACTTCCAGATTCGCTTCATAAAGAGGTTTTCCTTCCTCATCCATACCCACTATTTCCTTCCCATCTTCATCAATTGCTACTGCTTGGAAATTTATTCCATTTAAGTCACCAATTTGCTGTGCTGTCAATCCTTGGGCTGTAAATAAACCCAAAACAGTTATAACTATATATCTATATAAAATTTTCATAATTCTGTCTTTTAGTATTTATTATTTACTCAATGGTTCAATGCTAAATGATAAGCCTAATGTGAATACAGATGCTCTGTTTTTCGCATTTTGACCATCTGTAGTAGTTTCAACATTGTTTAATCCTAATAGGTAAGAGTACTGCGCATAAACCGTAATTGCATCCGAAACTGCTAACTTTGCTCCCGGACTAACATAGATTCCAACATCATTTTTTTCGATAGATTCGCTGTCAATAATGTCAAAGTCTTCGTTATTAATTCTTTGATTAGCTGTTAAAAGTAGCCCATAATAGCCATCAACAGCTATATAGGGTTTGATTCTTCCTAAATCATAGGCATAACCTGCACCCAATCTAATTTGTGCATATTGCAAATCCCACTGATAATTAGTGTTATCTACTACCAAGGTGGCACCTCCCGGACGCATTCCTAAACCACCGTTTAAAAATACCCCCATATCTAATTCATAAGAATATCCTAGGGAATAACCGCCTCCATAAACAGGAGAATATTCACTATCCTGAGTACCATCGCTCAATTCAAAAGCAAAATTACTGATATATTGAGAGGCATCAATTGTAATGCTACTCTGTGCCATACCTTGATTCCCTAATGAAATAAATAGTACAAGGCTTAATCCAATTATTTTTATAGTAAAATATTTCATAAATTTTTATTTTGATACAATGAATTTAGTTACATATGATGTGTTTCCTTCAATAGGAATTATATTGGCTTGATAAAGTCCCGGGTTCAAGCTGGTTATATTCAATCTTAAATATTGAACTTGGCTAATCTTCTTTTCATAGACAAGTCTTCCATTTATGTCAAATATTTTCAATTGACCCTCATTAATTGTGTTCACCAGGTCAATATTAAGCTCACTTATTGCCGGATTGGGATAAGCACTAATGCTTACTTTCTCTGTAGAGCTCTTTTTTAGCTCCTTTTCCTTTTCAAGCTTCTGTTCAAAGCCAACTCTGATGGCTCCATCACTGGAGTTACTCTGATAAGTTTGTCCAACAGTCAGGTGAATATATAGATCACCTTTACTAAAATTAGAACTTCCTAAACTACCAATACTTTGTCGCTTTAGACTTTGTCCTAAAAGCAAATTGCTCAGCAAAAAAGTCATAAAGAAAAGAAGTGATAAATACCGTATTCTTTGTTTCATAGATTATATCATTTGATTTATGGTGAAAATTAGTGATTTGAAAGAGAAACAAATTAATTGTATAAAAATGGAGAGATAAGTTATGCTTCAATTACGAACTTAATTATCACAGTTTTCATATAAATATATTCCTAGAATAATTAAGCCCCTGAATAAACTTCATTAAGTTAATTTTAAGTTTAACTATTTAAAGCAACCTTTTAAACATATAATAATATAACCTATGTAATATTTAATTACTAAATTTCCGAAATAGGTGTTATCTGGGTAAAACAGTGGTTGTCATCAAACAAAATTCAAATCATTTTAAACTCAGTCATTAATTACCTTTTTGATTTTTATGCTTGCAAGTGTAAATGAATTTAGAAACATACAGCGTTGATATAAAACATATGATTTATGTAAATTTCAAACGGATTTTTATAACGCTTTAATCCTAAATTTTAAGAACTTTGTTGAACAAGAAAAGATCAAAAATAGATTAATCAAGCTCATTAATCCCAAGAACTTTTTCAGAAGATTAAACTGAACCCAAGGGCTGAAAACTGTAGTATTTAATAGATAATGCAACTACATTCTGCAAGGTGAAGTTTGTAAGGGCAGATTTTAATAAATCTGCCTTTTTTATTGAAACCTCTATTCATCAATTCTGTGCTTTATTAGGCTAACATTTTTGAGATAATACATTCTTCTCCCTTCCCAAAAACTCTTTAGACTTAACTGGAGGACGATTGAGAAAAGATCTATATCTTTTCCTAAAGTGGTTATGAAGTTCTGCATAAAATAGGCTGGTCGAATAAAGGTGTAGGGAATTTGACTTTCCACTATCAGCTTTTCAATTTTATGATGCGGAATATAAGATTGTTTTTCAGCACCTTGTACAGAAAGAAAAACGATATGCTTTACCCCTACTTCTTTTACTACTTCAATCAATGGCTTAAATACGGCTTTCAAATCCGCAATATATAGGAGGTCTGAGTAAAAAAGTACATCTATCCCCTTTAAATATTCTTAGAATTTTTCGGTTTTCCCAAAATCAAATTCTTGTTTCGAAAAAGGAGATGGAATTTTCTCTAGTTCTTTTAGGTCATCTGGATTCCTGAGTCCAGCTATGATCTTTGCTTCAAAATCATCTTTCAAAAATGATGACAGAATTACTTATCCAACATTTCCGTTTGCTGCTGTTATTAAAATGTTCATGTCAAAAAAATTATTCGCTTACAAAAGGCATTTGATGCTTAAATTCATCTGATTCTATTTGCTTTACTATAAAATCAGCCACATCTGCACGGCTAATTTTGGTAGAGGCATTGACTCCTACCCAACCTACTCTGTAATTATGTTTTGGTTTATCATTGTTTAATCTAGGTGCGCGAACAATAATCCAATCCAAATTACTTTTCCGTAATACCTCTGCATGCAAAATGGCATCTTTTAAGATTTGAGGAACAGCTACTTTCATAATAAAACGAATCATTTTATCCGCTAATTTCGGTTTATCCTTTTCAGGAAATGGAAGGCCACCACCTGAAAGTGAAATGATTTTATCAACATCAGACTTCTTCATTGCCTCTACAATATAATCTGTTCCTTCTGTTTGCAGCCATTCAGGTGATCCTTTGACATGCCCGAAAAGACTTAAAACCAAATCGGAACTTTCAACAGTTTTCAGGACATCATTTTCATTCAATACATCTCCTTTGATTACATTTAGATTCGAATCACTAATGTCAATTTTAGTAGGATTTCTGATCAAAGCGTTCACTTTGTAGCCCTCTTTCAATACTTTTTCTAAGACCAATTTACCTATTTGACCGCTTCCTCCAAATAATGCTATTGTCTTCATACTTAATAATATATCTATAGTAGTATAACGTAAAAACAGAGTGCCTGATAGTGACATTTATTCAAAAATGGACTTCCTTTTTGTTAGTATAGATTAAAAAGAAACTAAATAAATTAGCTTTCAAATGAAAGAAGATAAAATACAAATCACTGCACTTTTCACCAGAAGAACCATACTAGAATTATTGGGTGGTAAATGGGAATTACTGATTAATTAACAACTCAGGAGTGGAGAGAAAAGAAGCCATGAATTTAAAAAACTATTGCCGCATATAAGCAAAAAAATGCTTTTTCAGGAATTGAAATCACTTTTAGGATCAGGTCTTATTGTTAAAGAAACTAAATGTAAAAAACCTCTTAAAGTAGTCTACTCTATCACACAAATTGGAGAGAAAACATATCCTCTTTTAAGAAGTATCCGGGGTTTTGCTTTGGAATATGAGGGGGTTATGGAAAATGAAAAAAGTTAGGTAGTTATATTTTTTGTGAAGGTCGGTAATTCATTAACTTGATTATACTATTTTACTTCAATCGCTATTTTTTAATTATCTTAAAGCCAAATAAAAATTGCCCCTTAATGAAAAGCATCTCTATTATAGTTCTAACCACATTTCTAAATTTCTCTTTTGCCTATTCTCAAAACCACTATGGTAAAAATGGGATGGTGGCAAGTGCATCCACTTATGCCTCTCAGGCAGGTTTGGAAATCCTAAAAGATGGAGGAAATGCAGTAGACGCTTCCATTGCCACGGCATTTACACTGGCTGTCACTTGGCCCTTTGCAGGAAATATTGGGGGTGGTGGATTTATGATTATCCATACTGGAGAAGGTGAAGTGACCACTTACGATTTTCGCGAAAAAGCTCCACTGGCCTCCACTAAAGATATGTTTTTAGATGAAAACGGAGAGTTAAAATCTGGAAGTAATCATAATACTGCATTGGCAATTGGAGTTCCAGGAACGGTTGCAGGCTTATATGATGCACATCAAAATTATGGGAAAATAGAATGGGAAAAGCTTTTGGATCGAGCCATTCAGTTAGCTGAATTCGGATTCCCTTTACCACAATCCTTAGCCAAGGATTTCTTCTACTTTGCAGAACACCCTGATGAATTTCCCGAAATGCAATCCTTTATTAAAAGAGATGGAAAATTAGTAGGATTTGGTGAATACTGGAAGCAACCAGCACTTGCCAAAACTTTAAAAAAGATTCAAAAAGAAGGTAAGAAAGCATTTTATGAAGGAGAAATAGCTCAAGAATTAGTAAACTATCTTCAAACACAAAATGGTATTATCACAATGGAAGATTTAGCTCAGTATGAAAGTATAGAACGAAAACCCATTCATTCCACTTTTAAAGACTATGATTTATACGGAATGCCTTTACCAAGTTCTGGCGGAGTGGCGGTTACCCAAATGATGAATATGTGGGATCATTTGGATGAGATTCCTAAAATGGGATCCGTTCAATATTATCATACCCTAGCTGAAATTATGAGAAAAGCATTTAAAGATCGGGCGCAATATTTAGGGGATATGGATTATGCTGAAATTCCTGAATTAGATAAATTACTATCTAAAGCCTATGCCAAAAAACTCTTAAATGATATAGATTTTGAAGATGCTGGTAAAAGTGATAGCACTGATGTTCAGCTATTCTCTGAAGGGCATGAAACCACTCATCTTTCTGTAATGGATGGAAGTGGAATGGCGGTATCGATGACTACAACTTTGGAACAAGGCTATGGCGTTAAAATGCAATCACCAAAACTGGGTTTTTTATTCAATAATGAAATGGGAGATTTCAATGCAGTACCTGGAAAAACTACTAATAGCGGACAAATTGGAACACCAGCCAATACCATTGAACCAGGCAAAAGAATGCTTTCGAGTATGAGTCCGTTTATAGTTACAAAAAACAATTATCCATTCCTTGTTATCGGGAGCCCTGGAGGAAGAACTATCATCAATACGGTGTTTCAAACTGTTCTTGCCACCACTGTTTACGATTATCCAATGGCTCAAGCCATTGAAGCACCAAAAATTCATCATCAATGGTTACCTGATCACATTGTATATGAAGAATATAAAATGGCTCCTGAGACTTTAAAATCTTTAGAAGAAATGGGGCATGAACTGCAAATGCGCAGCTTCTTAGGCAGACTAATGGGAATTAAATACAATGCTGAAACAGGTTTTATGGAAGGCGCTTCAGACAGTGGAAGTCCAGATGGAGGGGTGGCTTCTTACTAATTCAAATATTTCCTATCTTCTGCTATCATGCTCCAATAAATTTATCATCCAGACATACGTACAAATCATGTAGTACATATCCTTTTTGAGAAAGTACAATCGTTCTATCCATTTCCAGTTTAGCTTCCTCTATTTTATCTTGAGCTTTCAAGACTTTGACCATATAAAAATGATCAGTAATCACCATTACTACAAAGTCTGGAGAAAATGTTCCTAATTATCTTAAGAAAGAACAAGTTGCTTCTGACTAAAATAAGATTTTAATTGAATGAATATCTCCTAAAATAATTACTAAGAATATAAGAAAGGTTTTAAAATGAATCAGATTATAAGAAAGTAAATCAATATTATTCTTACCTAGTCCGAAAATAAAATTGATAAATTATGCGAGTGCAGTAAGACTACATTCGCATAATTCATTTTTAGAAAGTATAAGTGAGGGGTATAGTCATACCGTAAAATAAAAAGCTTGCATTTGCTCCACCGGAATAAATAGCATCAACAGTGGGATGTATGCCTAATTTCCAAAATTTCACATAAGCACCAAAAGACGCTTTTGCTCCAAGACCATGAGAAGCTTTTTTGTCAAATTTATCAATATAGGGCTGTACAGTATTATTAAATATCCCTATATACTCTTTAAATGAAAATACACCAATGGCAAATTCCGAAGTAAGTCCAAAATGCTTTCTTTTCATTAAAGGTCTTAGACCAACATATACACCACCTCCGTTTAAAGAATAATCATAAGAATTGGTACTTCCAATAGTATATCCTCCCCCCCATACCGTTGAGGTTCTTAATAAAAATGTTGTCCCCATTACTACATCTAAATAAGGGTATTTTGTCTCGTGTACGAATGCTATAGTGGGACCTGCTAAAGTTTCATCATTAATATTATTTGCAAGACTTGTTTGAAAATTATAGTAGTCATTATCATTAAACAAATTAGACATTAAAGTATAACCAACTTCAATTTGCATTTTATAGTCGCTATTTTTGCTTTCCTGTGCAAGCAAAACATTTGAGAGACCATAAAACATTAGCGTAAAATAAATTATTTTTTTCATGATTTTGGTTTATTGTTTTTCGCTTAATAATATCTCTAACCCATAATTAGGGAACTTGATCCATTTTTCAGGATTCTCATAATAGCTAAAATAGGATTTACCACAATACTCTCCTTTATCCTCAAATTTCACCTTATATTCTGCTGAAGCCCCAATATCTAACCCTTTAATGATTGAATCTTTCACGTTAAAACCAGCTTTAATTTTAAATTCAAAATCGCTTGATGGTTTATCATACTCCTCCACCGAGAATGTTAGCATATCATACCAAAAACCCGGCATCCAATCCATCACATAAACAGATAAGTCTTGAGAGGAATTGCTCCTGCTGTTAAAATCGATATCTATTTGATCTTGCACTTCATAGGCTTGCTTAGAAGCTTGATCCACATTTAAAACTTTAATATAAAACTCTGGCGCTCCTTTTATCCAGCCTTCAATATCCTTCAATTCCGAACCAATTTTGATTTTTTTAATATACACTTTTGAACTTTTAGAAATATCCCTGTAGGGAGTGTGAACAAAATCATATCTGGCATCTGACTCTCCTAATGTTGTATTATGAGTTATTTTATATAGTATTTTTTTTCCCAGCGGAAAATTCAAATCAAAATAATCTTGTTCATTAATATCAAACCGACCAATTTCTGAATAATTCGTATGCTGACCAACAATCATTCTTTGCAACTTAGTGTATTCAATATATTGATTATTACTATTTTGCCATCTTAACTCTATTTGGCTTTTGCTTTGTTGGATAGCATCAAAAGTTACTACAGGATTAGGACGATATGGTGCAGTAGCATTCACGTAGTTTGATGGATTTGATACAGATGAGGAATAAAAGTACGCCTGAACATAGTATGTATAAGAAGCCCCATTTATTATATTATTGTCATTATAAGACCTATTATTAGCTCCCAATACGGTTTGGATTTTCCTGAACACATTGTCATTCACCCCTTGTCTATAGATATAATAGCCGGTAGTATTTTGAGAATTTGTGGTTGTACTCATATTCCAATTTAGTCTGATGCCTGCTTCAGTTGGTAGAGCAGTCAAACTAACAGGATCAGGCACATCCACTATTAAAATAGGCCCACCTATAGGTTCAGGAATTCTTTCATTAGGCCCTATTACTATTATTGCATTTTCTGGTTCGTTAATGGCATCAATTGTGATAATGTTGTTGTTATTATCATATCCTAAAACCGATTGTGTGATACCATCCTGATATTCAAGCGGAATAAATGTGACTTTAGGAATATAGGATTCACTTTCCCACTCCTCAGCTTTCACAGGAACTGACACTTGTAAATCAGGATATTTCTTTGAAAGTGCTTCTATAGCTGACTCAGAATTCCTCATATTTGAAGGATTCTTATTGGGCAAATAATCATTTAATAATTCCTTCACTGTAAAATTGGATCTATTTGAGCTATTTGTGTTACCACCAGCAATATTTCGATTTATGATATGTGACAATAACACATCATAATCCCCATCAAATTTCTTAATTGCCTCCTCTTTAATTAATTTTCTAAACTCAATATTTGAATTAACGGCATTATTGACCGCCTGAGCAAATTCATTTAAATCGTTATTATACTCGTTAACTTCAAAAGATATAATTTCATCTTCTGCAATTTGCATTTCCTCTTCTGTATTACATCCATATGTAACTAACAAAATGAACGATAATAGTAAAATGGGTAATTTACAATTCATGATTTTCATAATTTTTAATTGATTAGTTTGAATATAGGTCGTTTTCAATTTTTCGGAATTGAAGGGTTTTGGAAACCCCGTCCGTAAACTATCATTTGCTTTGCTAAGGAGAGTTTAAGGTTTTGGTCATCTTTTTTTTGTCTGGGTATTTTCTTGTAAACTTATGTATATATTTCCTATAAAACAATAGGAAATATCAAAATATTTATACAAAACTTAATGAAGTTTACTTAAGTCTTATTAATACTTCATCCTTTAACTCTTCAACTTTTAAAAAAGGAAACTTGTCAATAATACGATATTAATTCAAAATATGAATTTTGAAGATCACATGGTTGGTGGAGATTATCATTAATCTAAGGCTTTCTTTTCTTCTTCTATCATGCTCCAATAAATTTTATCATCCGGATATACGTATAAATCATGTAGAACATAACCTTTTTGAAAAAGTGAGCTCGTTTTTTCCAGCTCCATTTTAGCCTCATCTATTTTATCTTGAGCTTTCAATGCTCTTGCCAAATAAAAATGATTTTCGGCTAAGTCATTATATTCCACCTGTTTTTCAAAATACGCTTTTGCTTTTTCAAATTCTTCTAGCTCTAAATACAAAACCCCTAAGTGGATATAATCATAAATTCCAACCATATAATCTTCGATAGCTAACTGATTTTCAATAATATCAATTGCTTTTTGCTTTCTGCCTAAATTGCTATAGCAGAGTGCTCTCACCACTTCCAAATGATAAACCCCATTGGCGGAGTGCCCTATATCCTCATTCGTCATTTTAGATAACGCTTCAATATCGACTATTGCACCGCCATAATCTTTAAAAAATTGATGTCTGCAGGATGCTCTATAACCCAAATTTCCAATTGGATCGTATTTCACAGCTAAGTCGATCAGTCTTTTCCACTCCAAAAAATCACCACTTTTGAGATAAGCCACCGATTTTGATCTGTATGCATATGAATATGTAGAATCTATATCGATGGTATTATCCATCACTATTTGATATTCCTTGCTAAATTGATAATGCCCTTTAGCATTTTCAGTTTCTTTGCAAGCCTTATATTTCAAACTGTCTCCAATGTGTAAAAAATAATTGCAATTGGGTTGAGCAAAAGATAGTGATGCGAAAGTGACAAAAATTATGGTAAGACAGAATTTCATAGGTTTTCATTCTAGTTTAAGGCATTATTTCAATAATCTCCCCATTATGAATTTTAAATATGAGGTATTGATAATAATCCAAGGTCATATTATCCATTTGATCCATTTCAACGGGAAGCCAACCCTCCATTTTCTTGGTTAAAGCAAGAAGCTGGTTACTGATTTCAGAATCAAATTTCATTGGTTGATACTCATCATTCATACCCATCAACCGAAATCTGTCCGTTTCGCCCTTACAATTCACTATAAAACGAATACGTAAAAGTCCGCTTTGGTCAGATTGAACAGGCTTATAATTTTCTTTAAAATGTCGAATAATAGCCGGTTTCTCCCCTTTGTATTGTACGCCTTTACTGAAATTAAAATATTGACGGATATATTTCTCCTCATAGCATAATTGAAAATCAGGATCATCAGTTTTCTCATCGAATGAGATATCTCCAACCCACCGCTGATAAGGCTCTTTCTCTTCTGGTGGATTGCTAATACAAGAAAGCATGCAAAATGAAACACATGCATAAGCGAAAAATATATTTTTCAACAGAAATAAATTTAGATTGATGGTTCTAATAATTTGTTTCAATTTAATAAAAATATACTCCTGTTTTATTCTTCACAGCTTACATCCTGTAAATCTTGATCCCAGCAATGGAAATCTGTATCTCCAAAATGATTTTCACTTTTCACCCTACCAAATTTCAATTCACTATTCCACTCAATTTCAATAAAATCATTTGATTGAGTATTGGATATTTCCACTGAGCGATTAAACCCACTGTTTTCATTTCTGCCATAGGCAATATAACTCCCTTGTAATTCACCTTCCTTTTCAATTGTGAAAGTAGCTATACCCTCAGTTTGCGCTTCATTTCTCGACCACTCAGTTTTTATCCAAGGAGATGGATTACCCGGGCTATCAATAAGAGTCCAGCTACCACTATTCCCATTTACATTTGATTGCCCTTCAAACCATAAAAAATTCTCAGGAGGATAGTAAGAAGAAATTGAATGAGTCGAAGTTGAAGTAATATAACCTTTCCAATCTACATTGCCATCGACTACATCAGCCGTAAGTCGAATGGAATAATCATTTGAATGTACAGAAAAAGAACTTTCCCAAGTCCAAACGCCAGCTTCAGTATCATAAAATGGTTCTTGACTTACAGTAACTTTGAAAGCCGTTATTGGAATGGCAAGACTCCCTTTTAAGACGGCTGAATAAACACCTACATTCACGGCTGAATAAAACCAATTTTCAATGGTTTTATTTCGTTGATTTCCTTCAGCTTGAAAATCATCAAAATTAGGTGCCATACTATATTCTGGTGGCATAACTGGCTTTGGATCTTGATTATTTTCATCATCAGGGTTACAAGACACTAATAAAATCACCATTAAGCTTAACACGAGACTGAATATCTTTTTCATAATTTTTTCTTTAAATTCTATTTATCAGATACAAAATAGCTGTAATTAGTTGGGACTTGATATTCTAAACGTTACAAAAGTTTTTAAATTATATAGCTAAAATCTTTTTAAGCTACTATAAGCTTCTAATCATATTTGTTTCTGCCTATTCAGACGGCACAAGCAAGCAGGGCAAAACAATCATCTTTTAAATATTAAAATATGATTTTATAGCTGTTCAAAATCGTACACTTTCCTTAATTTATTGACCTCTCACGTACAAAATTAGCTCTTAGAATAGTATGGCTTTTGGCACTTATAAAAATATAAATATGGCCTAATGACTAAATAAAGGCTTATTTCCCTATAAAAAGGCATTATTATTATCAATCAAAATTTTAAATGGTACATATCTTGGCATAGTATGATGAGAATTGGCATAGCAGCCAAAATTAATCATCATTAAAGGAAAAACTTATGATAGCAGAAAAGATAAAATCACAATTGCGGACAGGGGTTCTGGAATATTGTGTGATGCAGATTTTAAGAAGAGGTGAAGTTTATGCCTCTGACATCATTGACGAACTTTTAGAAGAAGATCTCATCAAAGTAGAGGGAATTATTTACCCACTTTTGATGAGGTTAAAACAAGAAAATTTGGTTCAATATGAATGGAATGAAGCGCAAAATGGATTGCCCAAAAAGCATTATCAATTGACTGAAAGCGGGCAGAATACCATTAAGGCATTGGATGAAACTTGGATTGAGATTAATAAATCAGCCAAAAGAATCAAGAAAAAGACTGACGAGGAATTAAAAACAGCCAAGGAAACGAATAAAGAAAATTAATTGGTAGGTAATTTCTCATATAAATTAATCTAAAAAATCTTAATTTTAAAGCAATGAAAAAGAATATAAGTATAAATATAGGAGGCATAATATTCCACATAGAGGAAGATGGCTTTGACAAGCTTAAAAACTATTTGGATGCCATCAACCGATATTTTTCTGATTTCAAAGACAGTCAGGAAATTATCAATGACATTGAAAATCGGATAGCTGAAATTTTCTTAGCGAAACTCAAAGATGATAAGCAAGTCATTGACCTGGAAGACGTGAATGCACTAATGGTTACTTTGGGTAGCATAGAGGATTTCCAAAAAGCAGAAGAAACCGATGAAGCTTTTGAGGAAAAGACTTACGAATCCTATGAAAGTCAGGAGCAAACCGGTACAAAAAAATTATTTAGAGATACTAAAAGAAATATATTTGGTGGTGTAGCATCGGGTATTGCACATTATTTCAAAATTGATGTGCTATGGATTAGGTTAATATTTATAGTAGGCTTTTTAGGTTTACTTCCTTTTCAACCTACTTCCATTTTAATACTAATCACCTATATCTTAATGTGGATTTTCTTACCAGCCAATCCTGATTTGAAGGAAGATGAGAAGGTGAAGAAACTCTATCGTAGCCAAGAAAATAAAGTGATTGGTGGTGTAGCCAGAGGTTTAGCTGCCTATTTCGGAACGGATGTAGCAATAATCAGAATTCTATTTGTCCTATTGCTTATTCCTGGTGGAGCCGGTTTTATTATCTACCTGGTGCTTTGGTTTATTACCCCAACTGCCAAAACAGTAACGGAAAAAATGCAGATGGAAGGAACACCCATCACGCTAAGCAATATTGAAAAAAATATAAAGAGCAGCTTAAAAGTTGAAAATGGGGAGGAAACTCCACTTGTAAAAATCTTACTATTCCCATTCCGCTTAGTAGCCATAATTTTAAGTGGATTAGCAAAAGCATTAGGACCAGTATTGAATTTTATTGTAGAAGCTGCAAGAATAATTTTAGGACTCATATTGAGTTTATTTGGATTGGGATTAGGAGTGACATTTATCATCCTTTTATTTATATCACAAGGAATTTGGTTTGAATCAGCAAATATCAATTTCTTTGATATTCCTAATGAATTGATTGCAAATACATTCTCCTTAGAATTAGTACTGATTAGTTTCTTATTTTTAATTATTCCGGCTCTTTTCATCATGATTTCTGGTATCAGTGTAATGGCACGTAGATGGTTAATGAACAGAACCGTAGCTTTTTCACTTTTGGCCGTATGGTTTATAAGTTTGATAGGTGCATCCATCATTATACCAACTACAGCTATGAATTTCAGAAATGATGGCGAGGTATTCGAAACCTATGAATATGATATGGCTGATAAAGTAGCTGTTTTAAAACTAAATGAAGTTGGTTTTGAAGATTATGATGTTACAAATCTTAAAATCAGAGGATATGATGGCGATAAATTAAAACTTGAGAAAAGATTTAAAGCACAGGGAAACAGTAGAATAGATGCTGAACAAAATGCAAAAATGACCTATCATAATGTGGAAGTAAAGAATGATAGCATTTTATATTTCGATTCAAATATTAGATTTTTGGAAGATGCCGCTTTTAGAGCACAAAGCCTGAATATGATTTTGTATGTTCCTTATGGTCAAGAATTTGAAATGGATAGAAAAATGCGTCATATTTTACGCAACACTATCTATATAAATGGCTATACGGTAGGGCAAATCCATAACAACCGCTGGACTTTTGAGAGAAATGAGGGCTTGAATTGTTTGACTTGTTCAGAGAAAAAATCGAGTAGTAGTTTTTACAGCGAGACAGATTCAGACCGTTTTTTTGACACACCATTCGATTTTTCAAGTGACGCCTATGTGCGAACTTACGACCTTACTGATTTTAGTAAAATTTCGGCTGCAACCGGAATCTTTGTTGAAATAAGACAAGGAAATGGATATGACTTCCAAGTAGTGGCCGAAAATGAAGAAGATTTGGAAGAATTCAGGTTTGAAGTGAAAAATGAAAGATTGAAAGTGTATTTTGAAAGAAAAGACTGGGATTGGAACTTCTTTTCAAAAGATTCATGGAATTGGAAAGGCAGTATTCCTAAGGTACAATGTATTATAACTGTACCAGAGTTAAAACAGTTGGAACTTTCCTCAGCAGCACAAGCTCATCTGTATGGGATAAAAGGCGAAAAACTGAATGTTGATATAAGTTCAGCAGCTAAGCTTATTGGTGATGTAAATTATAATCATCTAAACTTGGAGGTTTCCAGTGCTTCAAAGGTAAAACTCAGGGGGAATACAGAAAATATGGATTTGGATATAAGCAGTGCAGCTAATATTGAAGCTTTTGAACTAATTGTTAAAAATGCTGAAGTAGACGCCTCAAGTGCTTCAAAAGCTGAGGTTCATGTAACAGGATATTTGGATGCAAGTGCAAGCAGTGCAGCAAAAATCACTTATCAAGGAAGCCCTCGATTAGAAAGCAATAGCAGCAGCGGAGCAAAAGTGTCCGCTGATTAAAATATTTATTCATGCCATGATTTTTAGTCATGGCATGAATTTATTCTATTCCATTAATTTTATCTGTTTTTTTTGCATCTTGGTTCCATAATAAATTTCTATGGATGTAAGAGTAAAATTTTTGGGTGGAGCCCAATCCGTAACAGGTTCAAAATTCTTATTAGAAGTTGATGATTTCAAAATTTTAATCGACTGCGGACTATTTCAAGGGCTTAAAAAATTAAGATTAAGAAATTGGGAGGATTTTCCAATTGATGTAAAAGAAATTGATGCCATAATTTTGACGCATGCTCATTTAGACCATTCAGGCTATGTACCAAGAATGGTAAAACAAGGGTATAAAAAGCATGTGTGTTGTACAGAAGCCACAGCAGACTTACTCGAAATCATGTGGATGGATTCTGCCAAATTGCAAGAAGAAGAAGCTGAATTTGCGAAGAAAAAAGGCTACTCTAAGCATGAAAACCCTCTCGCTTTATATGACCAAAAAGATGCTGAAGCAGCTTTGAAAACGGTGGTGCCTAAAAAATTTGAAAACCTTTTTGACCTTACCGAAAATATTCAAATAAAATTCCACCCTGCTGGTCATATTTTGGGAGCATCTTCAGTGGAAGTAATCTTAAAGGGAACTACGCAAGAGAAAAACATTATTTTCAGTGGGGATTTGGGTCGAAATTCTGACCCTGTACTCTTCCCTCCTACCTTCTTTAAGAATTCTGATGTGGTATTTTTAGAATCTACTTATGGAGATCGACTGAATGATGTATCTAAAGTTCAAGAGGAATTAAAACAGCATATTTTAGATCATATGAATGAGGGAGTCATAATGATTCCTGCATTTACAGTAGGCAGAACCCAAAATCTACTATTCTACTTACATGAATTGATGAGAACCGGCCAAATTCCTCATTTGCCAGTTTATTTGGATAGTCCTATGGCCATTAGTGTTACTCATTTATATAAAAAATACGATAATCAGCACCGATTACAGGATAAAGACATATTTGACGATAAAAATTTCCATTACATCAGAGAGCATCAGCAATCCAGAACACTGGATGCACTAGAAAATAGAGCCATTATTATTTCGGCTAGTGGAATGTTGACCGGTGGCCGAATCCTAAGCCATTTATTCAAAAGGTTAGGAAATAAAAATGATCTTTTGCTTATGGTTGGCTTTCAAGCTGAAGGAACCAGAGGACGGGATATTTTAGAAGGCAAAGAAAGTGTAAAAATCTATGGCGAGGAAATTCCTATCAAATGTCAATTTGCTAAAATAGATGGGCTGTCGGCACATGCAGATCAAACGGAACTGATTGACTGGTATTCCAGATTTGAAAAGGCATTAAAGTTTACATTCTTAGTGCATGGGGAGGTTGAAGCTATGGAAGCTCTAAAAAATAAGCTTGAAGAAAAAGAAGTCAATAATGTTTTTATCCCAGATTATATGGAATCTTTTGAACTATTTTCGGGGATTTGAGCTGAAATCCAATGAGGTCCAAGCGGACGCATGAACCAAAAGCCGTAATGAACTAGACTGCAATAGTGCAAGCATCCGCTTGTGCTATTACCAATTTTTGAGCCTTTTCAGGAATATAATCATTTTATCCTACCTAGCTTTCGGCAGCTGACACTCTTCACTTAAATCCTTCCGAACTGATAAAACTCAAATTGATAACCCCCAAATATCATGACAAAAATCAATTAAAAGGCAGATAAAAATCATAGCTTTCAAAAAAGTGATAAAAGTTACTAACTAACTGATTATCAATGCGTAAATTTGAATAAAACTAAATTCTGAAAAGCCATGAAAATAGAACAGATTTACACAGGATGCCTAGCACATGCAGCATATTATATTGAAAATAACGGAGAATCCGCAATTTTCGATCCTTTGAGAGAAGTACAACCGTACATCGACAGAGCAACAAAAGACAAGGCTAAAATCAAGTATGTTTTCGAAACACACTTTCATGCAGACTTTGTAAGTGGTCATTTGGACTTAGCAAAAAAAACAGGTGCAAAAATTGTGTATGGACCTACAGCCAAACCGCAATTTGAAGCTATTGTGGCACAAGATCATGATATTTTTGAAGTAGGAAACTACAAAATAAAGGTTTTACACACTCCTGGTCATACCATGGAAAGTACCACCTATCTTTTGATAGATGAAAATGGAGATGACCATGGAATCATCACAGGTGACACCTTATTTATAGGAGATGTAGGCAGACCTGATTTGGCACAGCACGTAATTGAAGATTTAACAGAAGAAAAATTGGCCGGTTTACTATATGATTCCTTGCACAAAAAAATCCTTCCCTTAGATGATTCTTTGATGGTATATCCAAATCACGGTGCTGGTAGCGCTTGCGGTAAAATGATGAGTAAGGAAACTACGGATACATTAGGGCATCAAAAAGAAACCAATTATGCTCTTCAGCCAATGGATAAAGAAGAATTTATTGAAAAACTATTATCTGGATTAACTCCACCACCTGGCTATTTTCCGAAAAATGTTATGATGAACATTCAAGGTTATGAAAGTATTGATTCTGTAATGGAAAAAGCTAAGCGACCTTTAAGCCCCGAAGCATTTGAAGCTGCAGCCAATGAAACTGGTGCATTGGTATTGGATACAAGATCTGCAGAAGATTTCGCTAAAGGTTTTATACCCAACAGTATCAATATAGGATTAGATGGAAATTTTGCCATGTGGGTTGGGGAAATGATTCCAGATATCAAACAGAAAATACTCCTAGTTACGGATGAAGGCAAGGAGGAAGAAGCTATGATCAGGCTATCACGAGTGGGTTATGACAAAACTATAGGTTATTTGGAAAGAGGCTTTAACAGCTGGAAATATGCTCATAAAGAAATTGATAAATTGAATCGAATAGATGCCAAAGAATTAGCTAGAAAAATGGATGACTCTCCTTTGGTAATTGATATTAGAAAGAAAAGCGAATATGATTCAGAACATATAATTGGTGCTCTTAATATACCACTAAATCAAATCAATTCTCATTTAGCAGAACTTCCAAAAGATAAGCCATTCATTATCCACTGTGAAGGAGGATATAGAAGTATGTTAGCCGCTTCCTTATTAAAAGCAAGGGGCTGGGATAATTTTGTAGATGTTAGAGATGGCTTTAAGGGAATAAAAGAAACGGATATTCTTGTATCGGAATATGTTTGCCCTACTACTTTATTATAAATATTCTATACAAGCCATAGCTTTGAGCTTTGGCTTGAATTCAACTTACATTTTAAGGTCTTGACACGACTGGCATTTTCGTTTTTTAATCCCAAAAAAGTCCAAACGGACGCTTGAACTAGGAGTCATAATGAATCTGACTGCAATGCGCAAGCGTACGCTTGTGCTTTTACCGTAGATAATAAGAGGTTTTAAAATCAATAGCATTTTCATTCTAAAATGGTCCAAATGGAGGCATGAACTAGCAGTGTATACCTTTTAATTTAGAACCCTAAAGCACTCTTCAATTTAGGATAACCTGTTTTGCTTACCGGTATTTTCTCCCCGCTTTTCAAAATCAAAACATGACTTTCTTTCTTATAGGCTTCTATTTTAGTGATTTCTGCAATTTTCACCAGATATGATCTATGTACTCTGACAAATGTTTCAGGATCTAAATGATTTTCATAATAGCTAAGAGTCTTGTTTTTGAGACACTTAGCTTCTTTAGTGTAAATATTTACATAATCATCATTAGCCTCCAAGTATTTAATATCTTGAGTAGGGATGATCTTTATGTCATTTCGGTCTTTTAGAACAATCCTAGTTAAATATTCTTGTGCTTCAGACGATTCATTATTCAGCAATTCTTGAACATTCTGAGCTAATCCGCTTTGCCTATATTTTTCTATTGCTTTATTAAATCGATCTTGAGAAAAAGGCTTTAGCAAATAATCAATTGCATGGACTTCAAATGCTTGTAATGCGTATTCATCAAAGGCGGTGGTAAAAATAACTGCTGGAAGTTCTTCCAGTAGCTCCAGCATTTCAAAACCGTTAATTTTCGGCATCTGCACATCCAGAAAAATTAAATCTGGCTGATGCTTCTGAATGGCTTTTAAACCTTCAAAACCATCATGACATATAGCTTGCACTTCAAATTCTTTGCATTCGGCTAAATATTCTTGGACTATGCCAGTTGCCAGGGGTTCGTCATCAATAATAATGGTTCTAATCATGATAGCTGTGGAATTAAAAGTTCAACAGTAAATTGCTGAGATGAAGCATTCGTTTTCAATAAATCATACCTTCCAAAAATAAGAAATAGTCTCCTACGGACAGCCTCCAAACCAAATCCTGCACCTTTGGCTTGACCCGCCTTTGGATCGAAAGGATTTGTAATGATCACTTCAAGGTTCTTTTCCTTTTTCCTAAAATCAACTTCAATGCTCACTTCTCCAGTTAAGCCATATAAACTATGCTTTATGGCATTTTCCAATAAAGGCTGCACCATTAAATGAGGGAGTTTCAGTTCGTTAATGCCTTCTTCAACTTTAAAAACAACTTGTAAACGATGCCCAAATCGGACCTTTTCAATATCCGTAAAAAGGTTTAAAAAACTAATCTCTTCCTCTACTTTAATCCATTTATTGGCTTCTTTCTGGATGGTCCCTCTCAAAAAATCAGATAATTGTAATACCATTTCTCTGGCCCTATCTGGTTGAGCTTTTACCAAGGCACTAATTGAATTTAAGCTATTAAACAGAAAATGCGGCTGCAATTGCTGGCGTAATTGATATAGTTCTGATTCTTTAGCCATTTGTTGCATCTTAACTTCTCTTTCTTCAGCTTCAGCTTGCTCTTCCAATTTCCCTTGAAAATTCAACATTAATGAATAGGCAGTGAAAATTAGCAGGATAATGAATCCACGAATTATAAAAATAGAGTTGAGGAAATCAGCATTATAGAAAGCATCTGGAATCACCCATTTTATCAGAAAATCTCCTGAAAACAGAATTATTAAGGATAAAATAAAGGGTAATATAAAAACAAGAATCACATTGCTTTTGGTGGGCAGATAAAACCTGAAGATGTTTTCCAGCAACATAAACCCTAGCAATAGAAATAAACTAAAAACTACACTATCAATTAAAGCAGAAGGAAAATTCAACCCATAGTGCATCAATAAAAGCGTGCATAAGCTTAACCAAAGTAAGAGGATACCGAGGAGCTTTATCCACGCTTTATTTTGATGCCTTATGAATTGTAAAAACATCTGTAAATTTAATAGGATTTAAATTCTAACCCACCAAAACTAACGGAGCCTTTTAAATACAAAATTTTTCTATCGGCTTCATCAACCGAAGGAAATGCTCTTTTATCTTCAATACCTGAAAATACATTGCTGACATCTGCTTGAATTTCCCAATGTGGTGGTATAATCAATTTCAATCCCCCGAAAGTCACTTCTACATCTAAAACCGCACTATCCTTTATTTCAGCCTTGGATAAATCAATATCTGCCCCACCAAATGCGGTGGTTATTTTACCACCTTTAAAATCTTTGGTAATTAATCTTCTTTGAACCGAAGCAAAAACTGCTTCTGCTCTGATATAATCACTTTCCACTATTTTTGCATCAGAAATATCAGTATTTGTTTCAACTTCTTTATCTGAATCAATTTTCGAATTTCCATATCTAGAACTTCTTCTAAAAATTAAATATAAACCAATGAGTATAATTCCAGCCGGCAATAGATAATCATAATATTCTGAAGGAATTAGACCTTCACGTCTTAAAAGAAAAAAACTACCTACCAGCAACATTATTAGACCAAACCCATTATTGAACCCATGTCGCACTATCGAAAAAATTCCAATTCCGATTAAAATAAATGGCCAACTGAACACCCAACTGAATTCAATAATATCCATTCTATCCAGCAATAAAACACTACCAATAATCAAAAGGATTACACCAAATGACAAATTGTTTCTTCCCGAGTTATGTTGTTTGTTTTTCATAAGTTCATTATTTAATGATGAAACAAACCTAGCATAGATTAAAGTAAAATACTTTTGTCAATAGGTCAGAAATTCCAAATTCTAGGTGAACGTCAGAATTGAGTCGGTGAAAAAGTCTAATTATTACATCTCCACACGATTTATGCCTGATTATGCAGATAGACACATCTCTTAGCGATGATTGTGTTATATGACAAAGTAGGACTAGCTGTTTTTTTTAATGAAGAATCAAATTAGGCAATAGCAGCCCCTTATTTCTATCAATTTTCTTTTATCAAAAAAAATTAAATACTTTCGTTTACTTGATTAAAACCTTAAACCATGATGAAAACTTTAATAGTGGGAGCAAGCGGTACCACTGGAAAACATTTAGTAGAGCAATTCTTAGCTGCCAGAAAAGAAGTTAAGATAATTGTACGTCCTACGGCCAAAATCCCTGAATTTTGGCATCAAAATGAGCTAGTTCAGATAATCCATGGAAATATTTCAGAAATGAAAGTAGATGAAATGAATGAAATCATTTCAGATTGCGATTCCTTTGCTTCCTGCTTAGGACATAATTTAACTTTTAAAGGCATTTTCGGAAAGCCACGTAAATTGGTGGCAGATGCTGTTCAACTTATTTGCGATGCCATTTCAAAAAATAATCCTGAACAAGCTGTAAAATTTGTTTTGATGAATACAGTTGGAAATCAAAATAGAGATATCAATGAACCCATTTCCACTGCTCAGAAAATTGTTATTGCTCTGATTCGATTACTTGTTCCTCCACAAGCTGATAATGAAAAAGCAGCTGATTTTCTTCGAATTAAGGTTGATCAAAAAGACTCTAATATCGAATGGGTAGCTGTTCGACCTGATGCTCTAATCAATGAAAAATCGGTCACGGATTACAGTCTTCACCCTTCCCCTATTCGAAGTGCCATTTTCAATCCAGGTGAAACAAGCAGGATTAATGTTGCTCATTTTATGGCTCAATTAATTTTAGATGATGATTTATGGAATGAATGGAAAGGACAGATGCCTGTGATTTATAATGAATAATTCAAAAACATACTATTTCAATAATACCAAAAAATTGTTGACAACTACTATAGCTACTACTTTGAAAGTTTAGCTTTGTGATTCAAAAAAAATTAAAACTACAAAATGCGATCTCAACTATTTATACTTTTTCTATTCTTCTCAATAAACTACAAGTCATTTGCCCAAACAGATAGCTCAATTTTCAATTTCACAAAGCATAAGATAGATTCGAAATTCTTACAAGAAAATAGAGAATATTGGGTAAGTCTTCCTTTAAACTATTCTGAAACTGTAAATTATAATGTAATGTATGTGTTTGATGCTGAATGGAGATTTGATTTAATCAGAAATATTGAGTTCGATTTCTCTGCAAATCAAAAGATTGAAAAGCATATAATAGTAGGGATACCGCATATGAATATTGATTACAAAAGAAATTACGATCTATCCTTTAGCCAATCCAGAACTGAATATGATGGTGAAAGTGTAGATTCAACTTGGTATAACAGTTCTAATTCTGGGGGAGGTCATAATTTTTATAACTATTTAACACAAGAATTGATACCTTCAATAGATTCAATTTACGCTACTAATGGAAATAACACACTCGTAGGACATTCAATGGGCGGATATTTTGGCGCTTATATTTTGTCTATGAATCATCCTTTTAGCACACTTCACTTGTATGACCCATCCATTTGGTATAGTAATGGAGAGGCAGTTGAAGTTATTAAAAACGGAATCAAAAAAGATGGTGCTGTAAATATTTTGATAACCTACCAGCCAAAACCTAGCTTTCATAAACAAAAAATTGAAGCTCTAATAGATGAACTAAAAAAAATAGAAAGTATCAATCTTAATTATTATTTATACGAAAAAGAAACACACAATTCTCTATTTCTTCCAAGTTTCATGAAAGGAATAAATTTGTTAATGGAGAATAAACAAGAATAAAAAAAAAAGAAATAGATAATGAAGGATATATTCTTGAATAAATTTCTGTTATGATTTCTTTTTTTAATCTTTTTTATCTGTTGTGGTGGTTTCAATAATTTTCAGATATCGCTATTCCTGCATTTAAACGCATATCTTACAAAGAATTTCACTAAATTTCAAAAAACTTTACAACCCCACGCAACCGTTGGGAACTCAACTGCATCTTGAAGATGTAACCAGCAATAATGAAAGTGTTTATCAACAAATCTAAAACGGAAGAAGACTTAATAGCAGGATGCATTAAGCAAAAAGCAAGTGCCCAGCGAGCCTTGTTTGAC